>NZ_CAMLFY010000024.1 GCF_946479415.1 uncultured Shinella sp.
GCCATCAGCAGCGACATGCCGAGGCCGACGCCGAAGAAGGCGGAGCCGACGGCAAAACCCACCGACCGCTTGGCAATATGGGCCGCCGGCTTCAAGGCCGGATGCGGAACGGCCATCAGAAGCAGGAAGAACAGCGCCGCAAGGCCCGACCGCACGGCCATTGCGGTAAACGGTTCGACGCCACTCGCCATTGCCGGCCTGGCAGCAAGGCTGCCGAGCGCCTGACCGAAAGCGGTGACCACACCAAGCACGATGCCGAGCCACGGCGTCTTGTTTTTACCACCCTTGGCCTTCGAAGACGAACGGGCACCAATGGCCAGCATGATGCCCGCCAGCACACAGCCTATGCCGATACCCTGCTGGCCCGACAGGGTTTCCCCGAGGAAGATATAGCCGAGCACGACGGCGAAGGGCGAGGCGAGCGAGAACAGCATGGCCGTGGTGCGCGGACCGGCTGCATAGATCGTCGCGAAATAGGTGGTGCTCGCGATGATGATGCCGAACAGGCTGGAGACGGCGAGGTAACCGAACTGCCAGAGTTCCACCGTGCGCCAGCCGCCGAGGACGAGCGACACCGCCCCGGTCATCAGAAAGGCCGCGATCATCTGCAGGCGGGCGAGATCGAAGAGCGGCAGGCGGCCCTGCAATTCGCTGACGAGCATGCCGCTCATCGCAATGCAGACGGCGGCGGAAAGAGCGAGGATTTCAGCGATATACATGGATAGGCCGGGCAATTGACTTGCCCGGCCTATCGCACGGATTAGCCCTGGACGATAGGGCCAGTTTCGGGATCACGCCTGGTAGGTGACCCGGCCGTCGCAGATGGTGGTGACCGGACGCACCGTCGCGAGCTTGTCAAAGTCGGTCGCCTCGACATCGGCATCGAGCACGACGATATCGGCGAGATAACCCGGCTTCAGCACGCCCTTGCGGTCTTCCATATATTCGACCCAGGCGCCGTTCTTCGTATAGGCGGCGAGCGTCTCGTGCAGCGACAGGCGCTCGTCCTTCATGCCTTCCTTCCACACCTCGCGCGACATGGCGCACTGGATGCAGTTCATGGGATCGAGCGGCGAGACCGGCCAGTCGGTTGCAAACACAATCGGTGCGCCGGCATCGACCAGCGTGCGCCAGGCAAAGGCATAGGGCCAGCGATCTTCGCCGATATAGGAGAGATACGGCTCCAGCGGCAGGCCGGCGCTGCCCGGCGGATGCGTCGGCTGCATGGAGGCGATGGTGCCGAGTTCCTTGAAGCGCTTGATATCGTCGGGATGCACCACTTCGATATGCTCGATGCGGTTGCGGCTGTCGCGCTTGCCGTTGGCCTTGATGGCCGCCTCATAGCCGTTCAGCACCATACGCACCGCGCCGTCTCCGATGGCATGCACGGCGACCGGCAGGCCGAGCTTGTCGGAAGCGATGGCGACATCGTTGAAATGCTCCTGCGAGAAGAGCGGATCACCCTTCAGGCCGGGCTGGTGCGCGTAGTCATCGACGAACACCGCAGTGCCGGATTCCGTGACGCCATCCATGAACAGCTTGACGAAGTTCGAGCGAAGACGGTCCGAATTGAACCGCTCGCGCCATGCCGCTGCCTTGGCTTCAAGGTCGGAGAGCGGCATGAAGTTCTTCATGTGGAAGGGCATGCGCACGCGCACCGGCAGGCCGACGGTCTTTTCGATCTCGTCGAGCATTTCAAGCTGGTAAAGGCTGCCATCCATGTTCTGCAATGACGTGATGCCGAGCGAGGCGACGTAGGCAAGACCTTCCTTGAGGATATCGATATCTCCGGCGCGTTCCTCGGCCGTTACATGCTCAGGATCGCCGCCTGTGCCCACGCCAAGCATTTCCCTGCCGCCCGTTTCACTAAGCGATGAGACCGGTCGGATGGCGTTGCTTTCACGCAGTTCGCCGCTGGCGAGACCGTCCTCAGCCATGACGATCTCGTTGCCGACGCCGACGTCGCGCCCCTCCAGAATGCCGCCCATCTTCAAGGCGAGCGTGTTGGCCCAGGCGGTGTGATGGTCGGGCGCGAAGATCAGGACCGCACGATCCGGCAGGATGCGGTCGAGGTGGTGGCGCGTCATGCGCTCGTCATCGGAGAGGATCGTGTAGTCGGCGTGCTGGGCGATCAGCAACTGGCGCTCGGGATATTCGGCCGCATAGGCCTTCAGCGCCTTGTCGAGCGCGTCGAAGCCCTTCATGCCGTAGAGCGACAGTTCGCGCAGTTCGGCGGAGCCGCCGAAAATGTGCATATGCGCCTCGTTGAAACCCGGCAGGACTGTCGCGCCCTTGGCGTCGATCACATGCGTATCTGGGCCGGAAAAGGCATCGATCTGGGCTTCCGACCCGACGGCGAGAATGCGGTTGCCGGAAACGGCAATGGCACTCGCACGCGGATTGGCCTCGTCCATCGTCAGCACCCGCGCATTGCGGATGATAAAACTCGCTTCGGTCTGCATGCGTGCTTCCTCGGTATTTTCTAGATTGTCCGGCGGCAAAGCGCCCGGAAGAACGTAAAAATGTCCTGGTTTTCCTCGTCGCCCAGCGGCTCCGGATGGGAGGAGAATTTGACGATGACGGTTTCCGTGCTCGGATCGACGTAGAGCCATTGACCATGGATACCGATGGCGCAGAAGGCTTGGTCGGCTTCGCCGGACTGATACCATTGGCTGCGGTAGCGCCCGTTCGGCAGGTCGACATTCCGGCCCTGTTGCCAGGCTTCGCGGTCGCCGTTTTCCTGCATGTCGCGGATCCAGGCGACAGGGATAATCTGCTTGCCGTCACGCGCGCCGTCATTGCGCAGGAGTTCGCCGAGGCGGGCCAGATCACGCGCCGTCATGGAGACGCCGCCGGCCGTGCGCGGCGTACCGATCGCATCGACCGTGATATCGGCAAGTCCTTTGGCGCCCATCGGCTTCCAGAGCAGATCGGAGGTGAGATCGGCGAAACGGGCGCCCGTCGCGCGCTCGATGATCACGCCGAGCAGGTCGGCATTCGGCGACGCATAGTAAAACGCGCCGCCATGCGGGCGCTCGGCCTTCTGCAAGGTCAGCAGGAAAGCAGCAAGGTTTTCCGGCTCGGCCTCCGGCATCGGCGGATTCCACAACATCGAGCGGCGATAGCGGGCGAACGCGCCGTAGGGATCAAGATAGGCTTCCTCGAAATCCAGGCTGACGCGCATGTCGAGCACGTCGCGATAGGTGCAGTCGCCATAAACGCTGCCCCTGGCTTCCGGCAGGTAGTCCGTCACCGGACGATCGGTATCGAGAATGCCGTCCGCTTCCAGAATACCGGAAATGATCGCCGTCAGAGACTTGGAAATGGAAAAGACGAGATGCGGTGCATCGGGATCGGTATGCGCGGCATAATATTCCGCGACGACCTCGCCCTTGCGCATCATCACGAAGGCATCCGTATGGGCGAATTCCAGAAAGGCGCGCGCCGTCTCTGTGCCGGCAAGGCCGGTCTCCATCGAGGCGTCCAGGAACGTATCGCTGGCGAGCGGACGTTCCGCGACCACCGTTTCGGCCGCGATCACAGCCGTCGGCACGAAATCGCGAACGTTCTGGAAAGTCCAGCGGCTGTAGGGGGCGGTGCGCCAATTGGCGAGCGTCACATCGGCACGGGCGAAGCCGTGCTTGTCCTTAAATGTCTTGATCATAGAAAAACCCAACCCGATCGCGGGAGAGCCAAGGCCCTCCCGCGTCAAGCTGTCCTCTTTGTGCGGGCAGTGCCGCTTACTTCTGCAGTTCCGTCCAGATCTTCGTGTAGAGCTGCTGCGTTTCCGGTTCGCAGCTCGCGAGGAACGAGCCTGCGGCTTCGAACTCAGCCGGCACCGTCAGTTCCGGTGCCGACTGCATTTCGGCCGGAAGGAATTTTTCCGAACCCTTGATGCCGTTGGAGTATTTGGCGAATGCGGAGATCAATGCCGCATTCTCCGGTTCCATGATGAAATTCATGAACAGCTTGGCATTGTCGGTGTTCTTCGCGTCCTTCAGGATCGCGACGCTATCCATGAAGAAGGGGAAGCCTTCCTTGGGATAACCGAACTTGATGTCCGCATTCTTCAGGCGCGACCGCATGATGGCGCCGTTCCAATAATAGACGGCGGAGTAGTCGCCGGCCGGCAGCTTTTCAGTCACGCTGTAGTCCATGGCGAGCCACTTAGACTTCGCCTCGACGAGCTTGTCGCGGACCTTGCGCAGGACGTCCTTGTCCATCGTGCACCATTCGCCGCCAAAGTACTTGATCGTTGCGAAGAGCACGTCGTTCATTTCAGGCGCGACGTTGATCTTGCCGGCCAGTTCCGGCGGTGGATCGAGGAAGATCGCCGACGTGTTGATATCGCCGCTGTAGACCTTGGTGTTCACACCGATACCCGTCAGACCCCACTGCCACGGAACGGTGTAGTGACGGCCGGGATCCCAGGGAACATCGACCCAACGCGGATCGACATTCTTGAAGTTTTCCATCTGGTCCGGACGCGCCTCCTGCAAAAGGCCTTCCTTGACCCAGATCGAAACATAGTTCGATGAGGGCACCACGATGTCGAAGCCATGGCCACCGGCGCGAACCTTGGCGAGCGCGGTGTCGTTCGAGTCATAGTCGGTGACGGTCACCTTGACGTCGAATTTCTGCTCGAACTTCTTGATCAGTTCCGGGTTGGTATAGTCACCCCAGTTGTAGATGTTCAGCTCGCCAGCGGCCGAAGCGGCATTGGCCAATGCCAGCGTTGCAATAGCAGCAATTGCGCTTGTCGTGATCAATTTTGTTTTCACTTTTGTTCCTCTCTATTACTGTTTTCGCTTATTGATGAAGAAGAAGATCACGACGAGGACCGTGGAAAGCGCCAGGAAGACCGTCGCGATGGCATTAATTTCAGGTGTCGTCTCACGCCTCAGCTGCCCAAGCATGTAGGTCGGCAGCGTATCCTGCCCGCCGGATTTCACAAATTCCGTGATGACGACGTCATCCAGCGAGATCACGAAAGCCAGCATGAAACCTGCAATGACCGCAGGACGCAACAGCGGCAGCGTCACATGCCGGAAAGTCTTCCAGCTTGTTGCGTAGAGATCGGCTGCCGCCCGTTCGAGTGTAAGGTCCATGCTTTCCAATCGGGCGCGGATCGGCAGATAGGCAAAGGGAATGCAGAAGGCGGTATGTGCGATGATGAGGTAGCCGAGCCCCGAATAACCGGTCCAGACCTTGATGCGCGAGAATACGATCAGCAACGCCACCGCGGTCACGATTTCCGGCACCATCAGGGGTTGGTTGATGAGCGAGTACTTGAAGGTGAGGCCGCGATAGGGCTGCGTCCGGGTCGTGGCGAGCGCTGCCATCGTCGCTGCGATCGTCGCCAGAAAGGCTGCCCACAGCGCGATGATCAGCGAGCGGAGCGCGGCGTCCTGAACCGCCGAGTTCTGCCAGGCCGATACGAACCATTTCGACGAGAAGCCACCCCATTGCGAGAGGGATTCGGCGCCGTTGAAGGAGTAGACGACCAGTGCGGCAATCGGCAGATAAAGCGCGAAGAACGTAAAGAGCGTGATGAAGCCGAAGCCGGGCTGCGCGCGGATGTCGAAGCGTTTTCTAAACATGGCCGTTACCTCCGCGCGAGGCGTTGCGGACATAGACCACCAGGGCCGCCGTCACCAGGATCATCAGGGTGATCGACATCGCCGCCCCCAGAGGCCAGTTGCGGCCGGAGCCGAACTGCATCTCGATAAGGTTGCCGAGCATCATGTTCTTTCCGCCACCGAGAACGCGGGGAATGACGTAGGCGCCAAGCGAGGGAATGAAAACCAGGATCGAGCCCGCGATAATGCCGGGCCGCACCAGCGGAATCACGATCCGCCGAAGGACCTGGAAGCGCGACGCGTAAAGATCGTATCCGGCTTCCACCAAACGGAAATCCAGCTTCTCGATCGACGCATAGAGCGGCAACACCATGAGCGGCAGGTAGACATAGGTCATGCCGAGCAGGTTGGCCGTGTCGGTATAGATGATCTGCAGGGGACTTTTGATCACGCCGAGCCAGAGAAGCGCGGTGTTGAGAAGGCCTTCGTTGCGGATGACCTGCTGCATCGCGAAGGTCCGGATCAGAAGATTGGTCCAGAAGGGGATCGTCACCAGGAAGACCCAGATTTCGCGGGTATGGAGCGGGCGCGTGGCTATGAAATAGGCCGTTGGGAAGCCGAAGATGACGGTGAGCAAAGTCGTGAAGAACGACAGTTTGATCGAGCGCCATATGATGGAGAGATGCGCATCCGCTATACCCAGCGTGTCGTCGAAAATATCGCGTTCGAAAAAGACGGAACTCCAGCCCTCCAGAGAGAACTGGCCGAATTTCACATCGCCGTAATCCCCCTTCGCCATGAAGGAATAGACCAGCATGACAAAAAGCGGGCCGATGGCTGCAAAGAAGATGATCAGCAGCGCCGGCGTACTCAAGAGCCAGCGGGACCGGATATCCTTTTTCCTGGCCGCCAGAGCGGCCTCTTGTGCACCGCTCATCCTCAATCCCTCAATATCTGGGCGACATCATCACTGAAGTCGATGCCGACAGCGTCCCCCTTTGAGAAGCCGCAGTGGCCGCTGCGGGCATTCTGCTGACGCACCATGAAGGCCGTACCATCATCGAGCCGGATATGCAGATGGGTATCGGTTCCGAGATAAACGATATCGTGCACGGTGCCGCGCAAGGCGGAACCGGCAGAGGCAGCCGCAACGCGCGCATGCTCGGGCCGTACGACGATCGTCACATTTCCGCCCGGCGTCAGATCGGCGGGAAAGCTCGCGGATATTTCCGCACCGGATGTGAGGCGCACGCTCGCCCGGTTTCCCGAAACCGACACGACATCGGCCTGCAGGAAGTTCGTCTCGCCGATGAAGTCGGCGACGAAACGCTCGGCCGGACGGTCGTAGATATCCCAAGGCGAGCCCACCTGCCGCACCGTGCCCGTCGACATGACGGCGATGCGATCGGACATGGTGAGCGCCTCTTCCTGGTCGTGCGTGACGAAGACGAAGGTGATGCCGGTTTCAAGCTGCAGGCGCTTCAGCTCCATCTGCATGGACTTGCGCAGCTTCAGATCGAGCGCCGAAAGCGGCTCGTCGAGCAGAAGCACCTTCGGCCGCGGCGCAAGGGCACGCGCCAGCGCCACGCGCTGCTGCTGGCCGCCGGAGAGCTGCGTGACCGGATTGTTGCCGCGTCCATCCAGATGAACAAGCTTCAGCATATCCTTGACGACGCTGTCGATTTCCGATTTCGGCCTGCCGAGCATCTTCAGGCCGAAACCGATATTTTCGGCCACCGTCAGATGCGGGAAGAGCGCGTAATTCTGGAAGACCGTGTTGACCGGCCGCTGGTTCGGCAGAAGGCTGGAAATATCCACGCCATCGAGCAGGACCTGCCCTTCGGTCGGCAGCTCGAAGCCGGCGATCATGCGCAGCAACGTCGTCTTTCCGCAGCCCGATGGGCCGAGAAGCGTGAAGAACTCGTTCGAGCGGATATCCAGCGTCACATTGTCGACGGCCTGAAAGGCGCCGAACCATTTCTTGATGCCATGCAGGCCTATGGCCCCACCATGGGCTGCGGTCGTTCGGGTGTCAGTCATCGGTTCCCCGTTTATCGACCAGCGCGCCCCGAGCTTCCTCTGCCCCAAACCGCCGGCTGTCCTCTGTCCGGCCGCTAATCACGGCTCTTATGTGATAGGCTTGTCTTGCTTATGATCACAACAAATCATAATTTGATCAAATCTGTAAAGGGTCATTTTGAGCTTTGCGCGATTATCAGTTTTGCGTGCAAACCCCAGAGAACTCAGCCCAGAGACGATAGCCGGCACGGCCGGTTCCGGCAGAGGGGAGGATATCAGTATGCTGGTCGCAGCCGGGAGGGAAGCGTCCGAATCCGCCAAACAATGGGTCTATCGCGTGCTGCGGCGGAATGTGATGACGGGGCAGTTCGAGCCGGGAGAGGCGGTGACGATCAATGGCCTTGCCGAAGCGCTCGGCGTCAGCGCCATGCCGGTGCGCGAGGCCTTGCACCGCCTCGTCGCCGATGGCGCTTTGGAACTTCTCGACAACAGGCGCGTGCGCGTGCCGGATCTTGATCCGCAACGCTTCGAAGAAGTGTTGGAGGCGCGTATCGCGCTTGAAACCCGCGCGGCCGAACGCGCGATGCCCTTCATCGACGACATCAGGCTGGCCCGCCTCAAGGCCTTCGACCAGCAGGCGGACCAGGCGCTCGCCGTCGGTAATTTCAAGCGGCTGGTGGAAGCGAATTTTGACTTCCATCGCTGTCTCTACGAAGCGCGGCCCGGCACGATCATACTGCCGCTCATTGAATCTCTCTGGCTGCGGCTCGGTCCCTTCATGCGGCGGGCTGGCGAGACCTTGTCGCAGACCTATCAGGTCGATCGTCATGCCGAAGCGCTTGCCGCCATCGCAAGACAGGATGGCGAGGCGCTCAAGGCCGCCATAACCGCCGACATCAGAGACGGGACCGGCCACCTCGGCCGCGGCCATTTCGAGCGGGTCGGTACGCTTGGAAATCAAGGCCGAACGATCTTTTAGGCGACCGAACGCTTGCGGCCGGCACCGCATCGCCGCTAAGTCTCTTGCCGAATAGCAGCGCGACGGAGGACACCTTGAACGACAACAATGTTCTGAAATTCGAACCCCGCAAACCGAAGCAGGAAAAGAAGCCTGTCGCGCCGGGACCGAAAAAGGGACTGGTCTGGCTCGCCGTTGTCGTCGTAATCGCCCTTGTCTGGGCTTACTATCAGTTCGTTGCGCCGGCGAGCCTGTAAGCATCCTCACAGTCTCGCGGCCACTTTCAGGCCCTCGTAGACGGCCTCTTCCGCCGTGCGCGGCGCCAGACTGTCGCCGATGACATGCACTTCCGGCACGAGATCGTGCAGGACACCCGAGAGGTCATCCACCGGTGCATGCCCGAGACAGAGAACCAGCGTGTCCACATCCTCGAAGAGGATCGGCTGGTCGCTCGTCGTGTGCTGCATGTAGACCGTGCCGCTGTCGCAGCCGTAGAGACGTGCATAGGGCGTGACCCGCACGCCGATGCGGTGCAGTTCGGCAGCGATGTTGTCGCGCACATAGAGCGGCAGAAGTTCGCCGGGATGCGTGCCGTTGACGGCGAGATCGACGCTACAGCCCTCGGCGACGAGACGTTCGGCAATGCCGGGGCCGATCCAGTCGCAGCGCCAGTCGACCACGACGACGCGGCTGCCGATCTTCACCTCCTTGCGCAACACCTGCCAGGCATCGACGACCTGAATGCTGTCGTCGATCGGCAAATCCGGCCGATAGGGTTTCGCGCCGGTGGCAAGGATGACGGCATCTGGCCGTTCTGCCTCGACCAAGGCCCTGTCGACCCGCACGCCACGCTGCACGCGTACATTGGCAAGCTCGACTTCCCTGGAGAGATTGGTGACGATGCCGCCGAACTCCGCGCGCCGGGGCAGCAACTGGGCCAGTTGCGCCTGTCCGCCCAATTGGTTCGCCGCCTCGTAAAGCGTCACCCTGTGGCCGCGCGCGGCAGCGACGGATGCCGCCTTCAGGCCGGCCGGCCCGCCGCCGACAACCATGACGGATTTCGGTTTGACGGCCGGTTCGAGCGTACCGAATTTCAGTTCGCGGCCGGTTTCGGGATGCTGGATGCAGGAGATCGGCACGCCGCGATGGAAATGGCCGATGCAGGCCTGGTTGCAGGCTATACAGGCGCGGATGTCGTCCATACGTCCCTCCTGCGCCTTACCGGGCATTTCAGGATCGCAGATCATCGCCCGTGTCATGCCGCAGACATCCGCAGAGCCGGCGGCGATGATGGCCTCGGCCTCCTGCGGCTGGTTGATGCGGCCCGTCAAGAAGACCGGAATGCCGAGCGCCTTGCGGAACCGCGCCGCGTCTCCCGCCAGATAGGCCGCGCGATAGGCCATCGGCGGCACGATATGCACGGCGCCGCCGAGCGAGGCGGATGTGCCCGTCGTGATGCTCACATAATCCAGCAGCGGCTCCAGCCGGCGACAGATTTCCAGCGCCTCGTCATTGGCAAGTCCTTCTTCATCACGCTCACCGGCGCTGATGCGCATGCCGATGACGAAATCCTCCGAGGTCGCGGCCCGCATCGCGGCAAGCGCTTCCTCGGCAAAGCGCAGCCGGTTTTCCAGCGAGCCGCCATACTCGTCCTTGCGGCGATTGACGCGCGGATTGAAGAACTGCGCGGGCAGATAGCCGTGGCTCGCGACGAATTCGGCACCATCGACGCCCGCTGCATGCATGCGCCCGGCGGCCGATGCATAACCGGCGACGATCTCGTCGATCATGCGCTTGTCGAGCGCGCGCGGCATCACGCGGAAACGTTCGTTCGGCGAGACGGAAGGGGCATAGGCAACGGTCAGAAGCCCGTCGCCGCCCTCCATGATCTCGCGGCCGGGATGGAAGAGCTGCGAGAAGAGCACGCAGCCCTCGGCATGACAGAGCTCCGCGAGCCGGCGATAGCCGTCGATACAGTCGTCCTCCGTCGCCATCAGCATATGCGAGGTGTAGCGCGCCGTCTCGTGCACGCCTGCAACCTGACTGACGATCAGCCCGACGCCACCCTTGGCGCGGGCGGCGTGATAGGCAAGCAGCGCTTCGTTGACGAGACCGTCCGTCGGCAGCGTCGTGTCGTGGCCCGTCGACATGATGCGGTTCTTCAGCACCACGCCGCGGATTTTCAGCGGCTGGAACAGGTGCGGAAACGCTGACGACATCACGGCGTCGTTGGAAGGTTCGGCTTGCATCATCGGGATCCTCCTCCCAAAGCTGTCAGGCTGCGTCAGACGTCGCTTGCGAGAAAGGTGTAGATCTTGCGGGTCTGCTCGTGGATCGTCCATTCACCGCGCCAGCCGAGTGGCAGCGCGAACATTTCGCCCGCACCGATCTCCTGCGACGTGCCGTCACTGTTGTGCAAGGTCACGCGACCGGTGAGCAGATGGCAGACCTCGGCGTTCTGTATGCGGTCGGCGGTAAAGCGGCCGGGCGTGCATTCCCAGATGCCGGTCTCCATTTTGCCGTTCGCGCTGGTCCAAAGCGCCAGCGTCGCCTCCTGCTGGTCGCCCTCGATGGAGGTGGGCTTTGCCGCGAAGGCGCCGATGTCGAGCTTCAGGAGGTCGCCGAAATTCTCAAAACTGATCATGGAAATATCCTTTGAATGGGTCAGTGACCGGTAATGCTGTCTGCAAGGCCGGCAAGTTTGGATGTATGGTCGAGGCCGGCGAATTCGCGTTCGTCCGCCATGCGGTAGAGCTGGTACATGGAATGCACGCCGAGCCAGCGGAAGGGCTCCGGCTCCCATTTGCGCACCGTGCGGTTCACCCAGGGCAGCCCTGTCAGTTCGGTGTCGCGGTTGAGCACGAGATCGGCCAGCGTGCGGCCGGCGAGGTTGGTGCTGGAAACGCCGAGACCGACATAGCCACCCGCCCAGCCGATGCCGCTGTCGCGGTCGAAGCCCGCCGTCGTGCACCAGTCGCGCGGCACGCCGAGCACGCCGCACCAGGCATGGTCGATCTTCAGCGACTTCGTCTGCGGCAGCAGGCGCGTCAGGATGGTGTAGAGCGCATCGATGGTTGCTTGCTGCGTGCGGCCGTTGACGTCGGTCGCCGAGCCGAAGCGATAGGGCACGCCGCGCCCGCCCATGGTGATACGGCCCTCGCGGGTGCGCTGGGCGTAGCAATAGGCATGCGCTGCATCGCCGAGCAGTTCATGGCCTTCCCAGCCGATCTCCTTCCACAGCGCCTCCGACACCGGCTCGGTAACGATCTGCGCGCTGTTGAGCGGCAGCCAGGTGCGCTCGTGGCCGGGCAGGCCGGCGGTGAACCCTTCCGTGGCGCGGATGATGACAGGCGCGCGCACCGTGCCGCGATCGGTCTCGACGCGACCCTTTTCGAAGCGGGTGACGGCCGTACCCTCGAAGATCGAGACGCCGAGACCTTCCACCACCTTGGCGAGGCCGCGCACCAGTTTGGCCGGCTGGACGCGCGCCATGTCGCGGATGACGAAGGCACCCAGAACGTTGGCGACGCGGATGCGCTTGGCCGCCGCCTCGGCGGACAGCATTTCGATGCGCTCCGGCGGCATCTCCCAGTCGAGATAGAACTGGTATTCCTCGCGCGCCCGTTCGAGCTGCGGCTTGTTGGTGGCGAAGGTGATGTTGTCGACGCGCAGGATATCCGCATCGATGCCTTCGGCCTCGGTGACGCGGATCACTTCATCGACGGTGCCGGCCATGGCGCGCTGCATGTCCACGACGGCGCCGCGGCTGGAGGTCTTGAGGTACTTTTCGCGCGACCAGCTGAAGCCGCCCGACAGCCAGCCGCCATTGCGGCCCGAGCCGCCGAAGCCGGCGAATTCGCGCTCGACCATGACGATGTTGAGCGAGGGATCGGCCTTTTTCAGATAGTAGGCCGTCCAGAGGCCGGTATAACCGGCGCCGATGATGCAGACATCGGCTTCGCGATCGCCGGGCAAAGCAGGGCGCTTCTGCGGCACGCCGCCGATATCGGCATACCAGAAGGAGATGTTACCGTTGGTCTTGACGTCCATGGCAGGAGCTTTCGGGTTCAGGTCAGCGTCACGTCGGCGCTGGCGTCATCTGGGAGGAGGATGAGATCGGTGGGCAGAAAGGCGATATCGACGGTATCGCCAATGCCGAAATCGGCAGCGCCGAGCGGGCTGCGCACGACGGCGACCGTGCCATCCGCCAGCCGCACCTCGTATTTCGAGCCGGAGCCGAGATATATCGCTTCGGCAATCGTGCCGGTGAGGCGGTTTTCACCGGAAACGACATCAGCACCCGGGGGCTTCAGGGCCACCCGTTCGGGCCGCAGCAGGATCACCGGGCGGGCATCGCCGGCAAGGCGACGATTGGCGACAACCTTCTGCCCGCCGATCGTCATGACCGTTTCATCGCCTGAAACCTCAGCCGATCCGCGCAACACCGTGGATTCGCCGATGAAACGGCCGACGAAAAGCGTTGCCGGGCTGTCGTAGAGTTCGCGCCCCGTGCCGATCTGCTCGATGCGCCCGCCATTGAAGACGGCGATGCGGTCGGAGAGGACGAGCGCCTCCTCCTGATCGTGCGTGACATAGACGAAGGTGGTGCCAAGTTCGCGGTGGATGCGCTTGATTTCGAGCTGCAGCCATTCGCGCAGCTTCTTATCGAGCGCGCCGAGCGGCTCGTCCATCAAAAGCAGCGGCGGATCGAAGACCAGCGCGCGGGCGAGCGCCACGCGCTGCTGCTGGCCGCCCGAGAGTTCGTTCGGGTAACGATGGGCAAAATCGGCCATCTTCACCATGTCGAGGGCACGCTTGACCCGCTTCTCGCGGTCGTCGCCCTTGATGCCGCGCAGCGCCAAGGGATAGGAGACGTTCTTGCCGACCGTCATGTGGGGGAACAGCGCGTAATGCTGGAAGACGACGCCGATATTGCGCTTGTGCGAAGGCAGGCCGGTGACGCTCTTGCCGCCGATCTCCAGCATGCCGGAACTGATGTCGGTGAAGCCTGCGATCAGGTTCAGCGTCGTCGTCTTGCCCGAACCGGAGGGGCCGAGCAGCGTCATGAATTCGCCGGGGCGGATATGCAGGTCGATATCGTTGAGCGCCGTGAAGGCGCCGTAGCGTTTGGAGGCCTTGCGGATTTCGATCGCGGCGCCGGAGGAGCGTTGGGGAGCGTGCATGGTCAGGTCCTTCCGCGGCGCATGCCCAAGAGCAGGCCGGCGATGATGATAAGCGACGTTGCGATGAAAAGCAGAGTGCCGACTGCGGCAACCGTCGGGTCCGCATCGCGCGTGATCGACGAATAGATCTGCACCGGCAGCGTCTTGAGATAGGGGCTGGTGATGAACAGTGCGACGATGATCTCGTCGAACGAAGTGATGAAGGCGAAGAGTGCGCCGGAGAGCACACCCGGCAGGATCAGCGGCAGCGTCACCGTGCGGAACACCGTCAGTCTACCCGCACCAAGGCTCGACGCCGCGGTTTCCAGCCGCCGGTCGAAGACTTCGAGGCTCGCCTGCACGGCGATCAGCACGAAGGGAATGGCGAGCATCGTGTGGGCCAGCACGAAGCCGGTGACGGTGCCGACGAGATGCGTATCGAGATAGACGGCGTAGATGCCGATCGCCAGCACCACGCCCGGCACGACCATCGGCGTGATGAGCAGGGCGCGCAGCAAGCCGCCGGTCCGCGCCGCCGCGCGGCTGACGCCGAAGGCGGCGAGGGTGCCGATGACCGTCGCCACCACCGCGACGATGAGGGCGACGATCAGCGAGTTGGAGAAACTCGTCGTCCAATCCGGGTTGCTGAAGAAGTTCTCGTACCATTGCCAGCTGAAACCAACCGGCGGGAAGGCGAGGGACTTGTTGCCGTTGAACGACATCGGGATCACGACAAGCGTCGGTGCCAGAAGCAGGATCGCGACGAGCAGGCAGAAGAGACCGAGGAAAATGCGGGAGAACGAGGGCATGCTCATGCCTCCCTGCGCGAGGATGTGTGTTTCTGGCGCATCAGCGGGGCCGCCAGGGCGAGGAGCACAAAGGTCGCAACGAGCAGCACCACGCCCATGGCGCCGCCACGGCCCCAGTTGAGCAGGCTCAGCACCTGATTTTGCACCAGCGAGGACAAGAGGATGCTGCGCGGACCGCCGAGCAAAGCCGGGGTGATGTAGAAGCCGAGCGACAAAATGAAGACGATAATCGCGCCGGCATAGACGCCGGGCAGCGACAACGGCACGTAGATCTGCAGAAAGGCCTTCCAGGGTTTTGCACCGAGGCTACGAGCCGCTTGCAACAGGCGTGTGTCGATGCCCTTCATCACGGAATAGATCGGCAGGATCATGAAGGGCAAAAGCACCTGCGTCATGCCGATGACGACGCCCGGCAGGGTGCGGATGAGCTTGACCGGCGACAGACCGAGGCCGCGCAGGATGGAATTGATGACGCCGGAATCCTGCAGCAGGATCACCCAGGCCAGCGTGCGCACCACGCCGCTCAGCCAGAAGGGCACGAGCACACAGAGGATGAGCGCGAGGCGCACATTCTTGCCGACGATCGTCATGGCATAGGCGTAAGGATAGGCGCAGATCAGGGAGACGAGCGTCACCCAGGCGGCCACGACGAAGGTGCGTTGCAGCACCGTGCGGTTCACGGCGGACTGGAAAAACCAGACGTAATTATCGACGCCGACGGCGGGATCGGTGAAGGAGCGCCACACGACGATGCCGAGCGGATAGGCGAGCACGATGAGCAGCACCAGCACGGCGGGCGCGGCCAGCCAGACCGCACCGCGCGGTCGGAAACGGGACAGGAAGGCGGGCCGATCAACGGCACTCCGCAAGCCTTCATCATGTGTCGCGGTCATGGGCATCTCCCGTTTTCGAGACAGGCCCGGCCGGAGCCGGGCCTGCGGTCAATCAGCGGCTCAGTTGCCGGAAAGAAGCGCGTTCCATTTCTCGGCGGCGAGATCGAAGTTCTTCACCCAGAACGGAATGTTCTGCTGATAGCCCTGCGCATTGCGCTCCGGCGTCGAGGTGAGGAAGGCTGCCGTCGCATCGTCGACCTTCGGCTTGGCGTCCGTATTGATCGGCGTGTAGGAGGTCTTTTCGGTGAGCACCGCCTGGGCATTCGCGCCGAGATAGGCGTTGAGCAGCGCATAGGCCGCATCAGTATCCTTGACGCCGACCGGAATGGTCATCTGGTCCATCACGACCAGCCAATCCTGCCAGACCGGCGTATAGGCGGCACCGTTCTTCACGGCGGTCATGGCGCGGCCAGTCCACATCATGATCATGTCGGCCTCGCCGGATTCTGCGAGCTGCTGGCTTTCCGCACCGGTTTTCCAATAGATCGTATCGGGGCCGAGGTCGCGCAGCTTCTGGATACCCTTCTCGATATCGTCAGCCGTCATCGCCTTCGGATCGCCACCCGCCGCCTTGAACGCCTGCTCGATCAGGCCGCCGGTCGGGTCACCCGAACCGTCGATGGCGCGCGAGCCGGGGAACTTTTCCGTGTCGAAGAAATCGACCCAGTTCTTCGGCGGGTTATCCTTGTAGGTCTCGTTCTTGTACATCAGAACGACGCCGTAGTTCATCGCCGGAACCGAGCACTCGCCGACCTGGCCGGGCGGGATTTTCGAGACGTCGAGCTTGGAAAGGTCGAGCTTCTGGAAGAGCGTGCCGCAATGCACGTAGGGCGGCAGGTCGGCGGTATCGACCACATCCCAGGTGACGTTGCCGGCATCGACCTGCGCCTTCAGCTTGGCGATCTCGGTCGGGCCATCATTGAGCAGCGTAACGCCCGACTTGTCGACGAACTCCTTCAGTGCCGCGACCTGGCCGTCCTGATAGATGCCGCCATAGGAGACGAAGGTCAGCGTCTTGCCCTTCAGCGAGCCTTCCTTCACCTCGCCGGCGACCGGCTTGTCCTGTGCGAATACCGGCAACGCCAGGGCGCACGTCATCGTCAGGGCCAAAGCCCTCGCAAATTTCTTCATGTTGATACTCCCAGTAGCGCTCGCGTTACATTGTTCCCGCCGGGGCTACGAGCCGGGCCGGGGCAGGTATTTGTCGAGATCATCCGCGACGCTGGTCGGCGGCGCGATCATCCAGATGACTTCAGCGGTTTCCGTGCCGATATTGACGGTCTTGTGCGGAACCGAGCTTGGATATTCGATGCTGTCACCGGAGGACAGCATATGACGTTCCTCGCCGAGGGTGAGCTCCACCTCGCCGCGGATAACAAAGAAGAGTTCCTGCGAATCCCCGTGACTATAGGGCTTTTCGCCTGTCGAGCCACCGGGATCGAACTCGCCGATATAAACCTCCATATCGCGGATCGGGCGCCGCGAGAGGAGCATCTTGCGATAGCCTTCCGCCGGCGGCAGGGCCGGGCGCTCGTCCTTGCGCAGCACACGGCCGACCGGCGGCGAACCATCGTCGAAAAGGTCGGTAAGGCTGATGCCGAGCGCGCCTGCGATGCGCATCAGCGTGCTGATGTTGACGCCGCTCAGACCACGCTCGAGCTGGCTGAGGAAGCTTGCGGTCGTGCCCGTCGCATCGCCCAGCGCCCTGAGCGACATGCGCCGGGCCGCGCGGAAGGCCCTGACCTTCTCGCCGATGACGGCCTGATTCTTCGTCGCTACCGCGATGTCATCCATAGCCTCACTCCTCACTTAACAACATATTAAGTAGAGCAACGATTAGCAATCACGAAATGGACCGCGACGCAGATTTTTTTTGCAGGTGACAGGTCGGTCAGCGATAAGCGCTATAATCGTCGGCCTCCACATCGGCGAGCTTGCGGGCGTAGAAATGGCCGGCATAGTTCGCGGCGGCGATGATGCCGGGCGCAAGACAGTCGCCGATCCGCTCCACGCTTTCGATGCCATGATCGGCCCAGGCGCCCGACGCCGCCGACAGATCGTGCCAGAGCGTTGCGACCGGCAGGCGCGCCGTCACCGGCACCAGGGTGGAACAGGCAATCTCGCGCCGTTTGCCGGAATAGGTGCATTCGATGCTCAGGACATCCGGCCTGAAATCACCGAGCTGGTGCAGCAGCACGATATCGATGCCGAGTTCGATCAGACGGGTGTGCACGCGGCGCTGTTCAAGCGTGTGATCCGTAAAGGGCGCGACGATGGCGGCGGGCGTGACGAAGGTGACCTTGCGGCCCGACTGCGCGATCAATTCGGCCAAGACGCTCGCCATATAATAGCGGTCATCATCGAAGACCACGACCGGACCATCATTCGGAAGCGCCGCCACCCCGCGCTCGAGAAGCGCATCGACGCCGACGACGGCACTGCCCAACAGGAAGGGCAGGGGTGCGCGGTGCGTCCTGCCGACACCGTCGGCACGCCAGCGGGCGCCCGTCGCGATCGCCACATGCCGGATGCCGTAGGAAAGCACATCTTCGGCGGTGAGTGGACTATCGAGATAAAGCTCGACATTCGGGGCCTGCCGCAGCTGCGTCATGCGCCAGTCGCGCACCCGCGCCCAGGTCGCAAGTCCCGGCAGCTTCGCCTCCTTTGTGACGCGGCCACCCCATTCGCGCCCGGCCTCCGCGACCGTGACATCCGCGCCGCGCTGGGCAAGCGCGCGTGCAGCCTCAAGCCCCGCCGGCCCGCCGCCGATGACGAGCACGGCTTCAGGCTTTGCGAGCGACGGAATGATCTCCGGATGCCAACCCTTGCGGGCCTCCTCGCCGACGGTCGGGTTCTGCGTACAGCGCATCGGCACGACCGTGTTGTCGCCGGCCGTACAGATATTGCAGCCGATGCATTCCCTGATGTCGTCGATGCGGCCCTCTTCGATCTTCTTCGGCAGGAAGGGATCGGCAATCGAGGGGCGGGCGGCGCCGATGAGGTCGAGCACGCCGCTGCGGATCGCCCGCACCATGGCATCCGGCGAGGTATAGCGGCCGACACCGACGACGGGCTTCGTCGTCACCGTCTTCACGAACGCCGTATAGGCTTCCTGAAAACCTTCCTGCGAGAAACGGGCGGTCTGGCTGTCGTTCGACCAGTTGGAGAGATTGACGTCCCAGAGGTCGGGCTCCTCGGCCAACGCGGCAACGACATCACGCCCTTCGCCATCGTGCTGCAGGCCATCGGCGCCCAGCAATTCCTCGACGGCGAAGCGCACAGCGATGGCGCAGCGGTCGCCGACGGCATCGCGCGTGTCCGCCAGCACCTCGCGGAACAACCGCAGGCGATTTTCGAAACTGCCGCCATATTCATCGGTTCGGGAATTGTGCCGTTGCAGCAGGAAGTGCTGAAGCAGCGTCATATCGTGGCCGGCATAGACATAGACGATGTCGAAACCGGCACGCTTTGCCCGGAGCGCCGCATCGCGGTGCCACTTTCTAAAGGCGGTGATGTCGGCCTTGTCCATGGCCCGCGCCTGCACCGGATCCTCGACATCCACGGCCATGTCCGAAGGTCCATAGGGCGCTATGCGGGTCAGGCGGTTGGCGGTGTGGATGCCGTTGTGCACGAGCTGGATTGCCGCGAGGCTGCCATGCGCATGAACGGCCTCCGTCAGCTCCGTCAGCCGTCCGATATCGTGATCGTCCCAGATGCGCTGCTGGTTGGAGGGCGAAATGTCGGAGGAGGGGTGGATTTCGGTCTCCTGCGTCGAGACCACGCCCCAGCCGCCCTCCGCCTTCATCCGGCGAAGCGCAAGGTCCGCCTCGGGATAGCGGTGGCCCATGCCGCTACAGTGCGGCACTTGGTAGAAGCGGTTGCGCGTGGTGAGCGGGCCGATGCGGACCGGCTCGAACAGAATGTCGTAACGTGGATCGCGCATGGTCTTCCTCCCCTTGCACCTGCATTTCGGCTATACACTTGCATAGTGCTATGCAAGTGTATAGCCGAAAAAATTGATACGCTCGACCGTTTCGGGATAAGAGGCATCAATGCACGGAGCGGACATGACAGGCGACAACGCGTTACCCGACAGTGGAAAACAGCGCGACCTCATCGAGGCGACGTTGGAATGCATTGCCGATCTGGGTATCCAGGGCACGTCCGTGCGCGCCGTCGCGGCAAAGGCGGGCGTCTCCAATGGTTTGATCCGCCACCACTTCAATAGCAAGGCGAACCTCATCCTCGCCGCTTACCGCCGCACCATCGAGTTGATTTCGACCAATTCCATGCGGGAGCTGAAGGCCACCGCCGGAACACCGCATATGCGGCTGCGCCGCTTCATCATCGCCACGCTCGATACACCCGCTTCGGACTCGCGGTTGCTCTCGCTATGGGCGACTTTCGTCAGCCAGAGCCGGGTCGATCCGGAAATCGCGGCTGTGCGCGAAGAAAGCTATCTGGCGCTCCGGCGTGCCACCGAACCCTTGATCGCCGCTGTTTTCGCGGCCGAGGGCCGGCCGCTTTCGGCAGAAGAGGTGGAGAACACGACCGTTACCGTTCACGCAATGCTCGACGGCTTGTGGATCGAGGCCGGCCTCAGCCAATCGCCAGACGGTGTCGACAAACTGATCGTGCTTGCGATCGAATCCATCGAAAAACTGCTGGATATCCGTCTTACGCAGGATCCCTAGGAAGCCAGGCCGGCGTTACTGTCCTCCGGCAAACGCCTCGGTGATCGTGTTGAAGACCCGGACCATGGCCTGCGCGCCGCCGGCGGCGATGTAGAAATCACCCGAAGGCAGATAGACGACCTGGCCTTTCTGCCAGGCGGTCGTCGCGGCGACGAGTTCGTTGTCCAACGTCGTCCTGGCGTTCTGCTCGCTTGAGCCGATGGCCGCGGCGCGATCAAGCACGATCAGCCAGTCCGGATTGGCGTTGCGGATGAATTCGAAGGAAACGGCTTCACCATGCGTCGCAGCCTCGACATCGGCAATTGCGGCCGGCAATGCCAATGAGCGATGCAGCCAGCCGAAACGTGACCCAGGACCATAGGCCGAGATCTTCGGACCGTTGGTCATCACGATCAGTGCCGTGCCCTTGCCGGCCACGGCCGTACGGGCCGCATTCGCAGCCGCCGTCAGTTCGTTGCCGGCTTCAGCGGCCTCGGCTTCCCTGGCGAAGAGTTTTCCATAGGTCTCGATGCGCTCCAGTGCCTGCTCGAGAAGGTCGTCGCCATCCATGGTCATGTCGATCGCGGGGGCAACCCGGGCAGCGGCTTCGACCTTCGTCGACGAGCGGCCGCCGAGGATGATGAGATCGGGAGCGAGTGCGCTCAACGCCTCCAGGTCCGGCTCGAAAATATCGCCGACGGCAGTAGACTTTGCCTTCAGCCCTGCAAGCTCAGGCAGGTAGAGATTGGAGGGCAGGCCGGCCATGACGACACCCAGCCGGTCGAGCGTATCCACGGCCGCGATATCGAAAACGGCAACCGTGCCGACCGGTGACGCGACGGTTTTAGGACCGGCAGCGGTCGTAATCTCCATATCGGCGGCGGCCACGGCAGTGGCGCCGAGCAGCATCAGGGCAAGCAAAGCGAAGATCTTAGGCATGGATTCTCTCTTGGTGTCCGCCACCGTATTGTTGGAGATGCTCAGCTTGCGTTTCGCAACAGGATAGCACTGGCGTCTCCGAGCTTCTGCCGGTCGTGGCGCAGCACATCCAGGCAATCGGCACCGAACCATTCCAGCGAGGCCTCGACCGTATCGTCCCCGGCAAGCTCCTCCAGGAAGGGGCCGTAATCCACGGCACCCTCGAAAAGCCGTGTCATGCCATCACGCCGACCCGCCGGAGCGTAGACATTTGCCGGCTCGAAAACGGCAAGATCGCCCCGGGCACGAATATTCTTGAAGTGATAATGACGCACATGCGGACGGATCAGCCGGTGGAAGATGACGGGATCATCGCCGCCCTCCCAGACGTGCAGCGTATCGAAATTGATCCCGAAAGCCGGATGGTCGACTTCCTCGATCAATCGCAGCGTCGAGGCGCCGCAATCGGCCAATGTATTCGGATGGGTTTCGGCAAGCAGCGACAGGCCATGATCGGCCGCCAGCGCGGCCAGTTCACGCAGCCGCGCTGCGATCCTTCGACGTTCATCCGCGTCCGTCCGCGCGCTCGCCTTGCTGCCGGCGAAGGTGCGGATCTTGCGCGTCTGCCAGCGCCGGGCAAGCCGCACGAGTGCGAACATACGCCGCCGCAACTCCACTGGATCGGCCTCCAGCGGCAGGTAGTCGCTCACCATGGGAACATGAAGGCCAAGCGCGGAGAGCCATTCGCCGTTCCGCTCCGGGCGGTGCTCCAGACTGCGGGCATGCACGCCCCACAGTTCGATCCCGTCGAAGCCGCTCGCCCGCGCGAAGGCTGCGATCTCATCGAGCGAGATGAGGTGGTGACGGAAGGTGATGGTGCAGAGCGAAAGCCTCATCGCGCGGCCCTCCGCGCTTCCGGTGCATATTCAACGGGGAAGCATTGCGCGCACCACAGGTCGAAGATTTCACCGAGCTTGCGCTTGAGCTTGAATTCCTGCGCGTCGATCTCGTCGATCCGCTTGAGCACGCCGGCGGCGAGCGTCGCATCGGCCGTCTGACCAAGCTTCATGCAGTCATAGTGCAGGGTTTTCAGCAGCTGTATCAACGCTTCGATCTCATCGCACCACGGGTCGAATTCCGCCGCCGGCAACTTCAGCGCGCGCCAGAAATAGGCGAGCCCGTGCTCATAGGCATATTTGCGGATGGTGATGACCGGCAGTTCACGCACGGCAAGCGGCAGATCGGCAGGCGTCAGCCCGTCGCGGCCGGAAAGATGCGCGCGCACGATCGCGCGCAGACGATCGGCGAGCGGATTGTCGTGCGGCCGGAAGCAAGCCTCGAAATAGGCGCGCACATCCGCATCGTCAGGCGCATGAGCCTTACTTCCATCGAAGGCATAGCCGCCGGCGACGGTCGGCTGGCGCACGGCGTTCAGCACCGTCTCACGGGCGATCTCACCCTCCCAGCGGTAATCCGGGTCCAGCACGCTGAACATTGCCGGGTTTTCCGAGGTCTCCAGCATCAGATAATGCGGGAAGGGATTCTGGTTGAACTTGTTCTCGCGCTCGGGGAGGTGAAACATGTCGAGCATGACCATCACGCTTCCCTCGGACGGCCGGCCGGCGATACGTGCCAGAAGGGTCTCGATATTCTCCTCCTTCGAGCGCGTTGCATCGTACCAGTCCTCGACGGCAACGCCGTAAAGGCGTTCGAACCAGGTCTTGAAGAAATCCTGCGTGATACCCGGTCCGTGATAGAGCAGCTGCGCGCGCTCACTGATGGCAAAGGGCGTATCCCAGATGCCGAAATAGAATGGCCGGTGATCGAGCTTACGCTTTTTCAGGCCATCGCAAAGGCAACTGACGAAGCAATGGACCTTGATGTCATAGTCCAGCTCGCCATGCACGCCTTCGCCCGTAACGGGCACCATGGCCGGAACAGTGCCCCGGGCCAATAGCCCCGCAAGGTCAGCGACGGTGGTAATATCCTGCCGGCTGATGATTTCCTCAGGCACGCTCAGGCCGAATTCGAGCTCCAGATTGAGGAAAATCTGCAGGATCAGCACGGAGTCGAGATAGAGGTCCTCGTTGAGCCGCGCTTCCGGCGCAAAGCCCGCGAGATGCGGATGGTTCATATGCTCGGCAAGGACCGTGCGGATGGCGGCGATGATATCGGCTTCGCTCATTCGGCGGCCTCCTTGCGCGGGGTGAATTCGCCGGCGGCAAAGCGCGCGGCGACCTCACGCCGGCTGATCTTGCCATTCGCCTGGCGCGGGACCTCATCGACCTGCACGATCTCGGTCGGCAATTGATGCGAGGCCAGGCGCGGCATGCACCAGGCGCGGATATCCTGAGGCGAAACGGCCTCTGTCGCCGAAAAGATCAAGCCGACGCGCTCGCCGGCAAAACGATCCTCGCGGCGGAAGGCGACCGCATCCGTGATGCCGGGCATGGTCATGACCGCCTCTTCGACCTGGGCCGGATAGACGTTAAGGCCGGAGACGTTGATCATATCGTCAAGCCGCGAGACGAAGACGAGCATGCCATCCGCACGGCGGTAGCCCAGGTCCCGCGTCGCGATCGCCCGCCCGTTGCGCGTCACGACGATCTCGCCGGGGTCATCGGCGGCAGCGCCGGTTTCAAGCGACAGGTGCGGCAATACAAAACCCATGTCGCCGGCGGCGGTCAGGTCGGGATTGATCGCGATGCATCCGGCCTCCGAGCAACCATATTGCTGGAAGACATGCTCCGCTTTCGCGCGGATCGTCCCGAACCAGGCGTCCGGCAGCAGCGTACCGGAGGTCATGACCGCGTGCAGCCTTTCCCCTTCCGGCATCAGGCGCGCGAGCGTGTGCAGGATCGCCGGCGAGGAATAGAGCAGGGGACGCTCGGTTTCCCGCAGGCGGCGCAGCAGATACTTCGGATTGGCCGTGTTGAGAATGAGCGGCGTCTGGCCGCGCTCGAGCGCGACAAGGATGCCGCAGATCAAGCCGTAGGAATGGGTTGTCGGGCAGGCGACGACCGGCGTCATCGTTTCCGGCTCGCGGAAGGTATCGACATAGCTGCGCACCTCGGCGTCGATCTCCGACCAGCTTCGCGCGATGCATTTGGGAGCGCCCGTCGTGCCCGAGCTCATCTGTAGAAGCTGGCCTTCACCGCCGATGCGCTCTCCAATCTCCTCCGGGATCACGCTGTTGTAGTAGAGCCGGTCGCAGCCGGCCGTGCGTGCCAGCGACAGCGCCGCCTCGTAGGGCGTGCCGGGATGAATCGGCAGCACGCTTATCCCGCGCGCGCGAATGGCGAAGAAGAGGGCGAGCCAATCGGCCGTCTCAGGGAAGCAGACGGCGAGCCGCCCGCCCGCCGCGCGGTCGAGGCCCGCGGCCTGCGCCATAGCCTCGATACGATCTTCGAATTCGGCCTGTGTGTAGGAGCGGTCGTCAATCTGCAACATGGGTCCTCCTGTGGCCCGCTTTTCGGGCGCAAAGGGATTGGGAATGGCGTGGTGATATTCGGGTGCGGCCGCGAGCAGCTTGCGCACCATCAGCGATTCCGTGCGGATGGTACGGGCGCGGTGGCCGAGCTTCGCCTGACGGTCGGCAAGGCCGTGTTCGGCAGCATAGGTTTCGAAGCGCCGGGCGATCTGCGTCCACAGCGCGTCCTCGTTCGCATAACCGGCGATTTCGAGAAGATGGGTGAGGTCGGTGAGATTGTGGACGAAGAGGGTATCCATGACGAGCTCGCGCAGCATGTCGAGCGAATTCGTCCAGTAGTAGTCATCTGGTTCCGCGGTGGCATAGACGGGGTCGAGTGCGGCAAAATCGGGTGCAAGCCGCGGAGCACGCAGGAAGGCCGGCGCATATTCCATGCTTTCGTGGAAATCGCGCAGGATCAGCCGCTCCGGCCAGCCATCGCGATGCACGAGCAGCATGTTCTGCGCATGCGCCTCCAGGGCGATGCCATGGTTGACCAGCAGGTGCCAGACCGGGAGGACTGCGACCTCGACGAGGCGTGCGAACCAGGCATCCACGCCATGACGGGCAAGCCACGGCGCGATGAAAGGTTTCTCGTCCGCCTCGAACACGGCAAGCGCATTGAACGGCACGACCGCTTCGCCGGGACGTAGCGTCGCCTCCGCGCTGTCGCGCCAGATAACGGCGATTTCTCCGGCAAGGGGGCCGTCGCGGTCGGCGATGATACCGGCATATTCCTTGAGGATCGTCAGCGGATAACGATCCTTAAACACGGGATCGCCAGCCACGACGCGACCGATCCATTCGGAGAGGACAGGCGCTGTGCAGACGGAATGCGGCGCGAGGATCCGGCGCGAGGATGTATTGACGATGCCGAGTGAAAGCTTGACGCTTGCGCGCTGCGGGGCATTGAGATTGTGCAGCGAGCGTATGGACTGGCTTGCGACATAACGGTCTCCCGCCGGCCCCAGGAAATGAGCCTCGCCGGATGCAAGCCAGCCGGCCAACCGCTCGTCCTTCAAATGGTTCCATTGCCAGGGATGCAGCGGCATGAGGCCGAAATCTGCGCCGGAGATGCCGAGCGCATCCCGATGCGATTGAAGCTCGGCGTAGGTCTCCGCACCGAGTTCACCGTTCCAGAACGCATCCTCATCGATGGGCAGCGCCTGCTTCAAGCGGCGACGGGCGACAAGCAGCCAGACGAGACGGAACGGCGTGTTCGCCTCCGGTCCGTAGGCGCGGTTGTCGTCCATCGTGAACCCCGCACGTGCCTTATAGCAGGGATGATAGGGATGGCCTTCGTCAAGCGCAGCCTCGATGCCCGCGAAAGACAGTGTGCGCCGATCGCGCGGCACGATTTCCTCGCGGTTCCAACGGGCGAACGCGACGGTCAGGTTCAGTTCCGATAGTAATCTCTCGCGGTTTTCCGACGGGCCGGGCAGGGCCGCGACAAGATCCGGAAGGCTCGCTGCGGTCCAATCATCCGAGATCCGGCATTCGACGGAGAACGGCCGAATGCGCGGACGGCCAAACGGGCCGATGACGGCACGGCAACGATAAGCCCGGCCACCGAGTTGCCAGACGAGCCTTTCCGGCGCGACGACGTCGCGTACCGGCACCACGAGGCGCTCGAAAATGAGGGCGGCAACAAGCTGGTGCAGCACGCGGTCGTCTGGCCGGTTTGCATCCTCAAGAGGCAATGGCATGGCCGAGCCTCCCTACCGCGCCGGCGTTCCATAGCGGGTTTTCGATACGCCGGTAGAGCGAACGCGTATCCTCCGCCTGCAATTCATCCACGCCGAACAGCCGTGCTCTGAGGTTCGCCTTGGCGGCAATGGTGCGAGAATGGAGAAGACTTTCGGCGAAACGACGGCCCGCGCCGGTCAGCACTTGGGCCAGGTTTTCAAGACGCCGGTGAAGGATCGCCAGCAACACCGTCTCCTCGACAAGACCGTCGTGGCCCATGCGCGAGATGACGGAGAAGATCTGGTTGACGATGGCGTAATAGGCGAAGCGATCGTGGATATCGGCCTCCGGGAAATAGAGACCATCGACATCCACCATTTCCGGCACCAGGCGGGCAAGCGAGGCGCGGTGCCGCTCGGCGAGGTAGAACCCCTGATTGTCTCGGTAATAATAGGCCGAGGGGAAGCCGCTCGAAACGTCGAGCAGGCTGTTCTGCTGGTGGGCTTCGAGGGCGATGCCGAAATCGTCGTACAGCGTCAGCAGCGGATCGAGCGCGTGATCAAGATAACGTTCGAACCAGATGGCCGCGACGCGGGCAAGCTCGCGGTCGCCACCGGTGGAAAGACGGCACAGAATTGCTTCCAGCAACGAAACCGCGCCGGGCAACGGATCGGCGGTCAAGGCGGCGAGCGTCACGATGCCATGGTCACGCCCGGCGGGGAACGGGTTTTCCCTTATGATCACTTCAAAGCCGCTCTCCACCCGATCGGGCAGGGCGAGAGAGATGTGCGCGGGATCGCGAACAATGTGGAAGCCCGCATAACGTCCGGCAATACCAGCCTTGTCGATCAGGCGGGCGATGGCGACGCCCGCGTCCAATTCGTGCAGCCGGTTGACGCGCAGCGAATTGGTGATGCGCACCGGCAGCGAGAATTTCAGCATGAAGGGCATCGCGGCATTGTAGACGGTGCGTACCGAAGAGGTGGCAGCAAACCGCAGGCCGTGCGGACCGAGTGAACGCAGCGCACCATCATCGATCAAAGCCTGTATGGCCGGATCGAGCAGCAATGCCTGGGCCTGCAAGGGATGCATGGGAAGCAGTGTTTCGCCTGTGGCAAGCGGCAAATCCGGCGCGAGCGAGCGAACGATTTCCGCGGCACTCCGGCCGATGGCGCTGTCCTCCCGCACGAAATCACGCCTTGCGGCGAAATAGTGCAAGGGGAAATCGCCGCCGAATTCGGGGGCATATGTCTCCTGCTGCCAGAAGCTCATGCCCTCGCGGCTCTTGGGCGTCGGATGCAGCCAATGGCCGTAAGCGATATTGCGCTCGGCATCGAGAAAGGTGAACCCGTCGGCAGCGATCGGGCGGGCGGCGGCAAGGTTTTCCGCCGTGCTCTGATAGCTCTGCATGACGCGCAGCATGAGGCCGAGTTCATAGGCCCGCGCACTCTCTCGCTCGCTCCCCTCGAAAAGCCGGCAGGCATCCTGGACCAGCAAGGGCAGGGCGCTCATCGGCTCGACGCCGCGCCATTGCAGATCGATGGCCGGACGCGTCCAGATCCTGCCGAAATGCAGCGGCCCGCACAGGGACCGGGAGGCGATCTCGGCTCGGAGCACGAGGCGCTGGCCGGCCAGCGTCCATTCGATGCAGTCGATGCTGCGTGCACCATCGCGATGGGTGACGGAAACGCCGGGGTTGATCTCGCGGAGGTAGCAGTTCGCAAAACTCTGGAACGTTGCCGCCTCGGCAGCCTGTTGTAAGGAAACCATAAATCACCTGAAACGCCGGCCGATGGCAGCGCTGTTGATGCGAGCCGAGCCGAAAATTGACGACGGGGTGTCAAACGATGGAGCGGATGCTCAGGTGACGGCACGCCACGTGAAGGGCGGCGGGGCCTCGCGGAAGGCGAAGCGCAGGAGATGATTTTCTATGACGGCCTTGGTCTCGCGAAGGCCCTCCGCGTCGTTGGCCGCAACATGGATGTCGAGGCCATTGTCTCTGACGGTCAGCACCGAGGTGCCGCAGGAGAAGCGGCATTCACCGCTGCCATCGCCAAGGGCGACATCGACTTTGTGGGCAAAATGCTTGCAGAGCTGCTGCAGATATTTCGCGCTGTTTTCGGTTTCAAATCGGGTGGTGGCTTCCATGGGGTCCTCCTCTTTCCGATGGTCCGTTCCCGGCGGCGCCGCGCCGCCGGGAGCGATGGCATTAGAAGGTGGCGCGCAGGCTGACGATGAACGAGCGGCCCGGCTGGTAGAGCGGATCGACCACGCCGAATTCCTGGCCGTAGGTCGCCCGGTCCGAATAGACCTCGTTGAAGATGTTCTTCACATCGGCGCGCAGCGTCAGGTTCTTGTGGCTTTCCGGCTTGTACTCGACATAGGCGTTGACCACCTTGTAGGCCTCATAGGGCTTGTAGTCCGGCTCCCCGGCAGGCGCCTTCGGCAGCTTGTCGTATTTCAGCGCAAACTCGACGTCGCCGCCGATCGTCAGGCCATAGTCCGTGAAGGTGTGCGCAGCAGTGATTGTGATGATCTCGCCGACCGGGGTCGTCAGATACGTGCCGGTATCGGAATCGGCCGGAAGCCCGTCGATCAGCGTGTCGGTGTTGGCGTACTTCACCCGCACAAAACTATCGGCCCACTCATAGCCGGCAGTGACAGTATAACCTTCCGACTCCACCTGGCGCGCTATATAGGCGTTGCGATATCTGGCCGAGCGCGCGTTTTCTATATCTGTGCGGAAGAGCGAGCCTTCGAGCGTGAAGCCGTTATAGCTGGCTGCAAGACCGATGGTGTAGTTGTCTGCGGTCGTTGGCTCCGGCTCCGGATCGTAGGTCCAGTTCGGGTTCATGATGAAGTTTTCCGCCAGCGGAATGCCGGACCAGACATGCGAATAACCCGCCTTCGCCGTCAGGAAGTCTTCGATGATGTCGTATTCGCCCGAAATGTTGCCACTCAGTCCGGCATTGTCGAACTCCTGGCCTCCCGTGCCGGTAAACCACTGCTGATCCGCACGGCCGCCGAAGGAAAGGCGGGTGCGATCAAACGGTTCGAGACGCGCCTGTACGTAGGCGCCGACATTCTGCGCCTTTTCCACCGCCGAATCGAAGAAGTCATCAAGCTCGGCGCGATCGCTGTAGAAATCGACGCCCGTCGTTACCGTACCGATGCCGGCATGAAAGCGGTTTTCGAACTTGCCGTTGAAGGTCGATGTCACGCCCTCGGCAAAATATTTCTCCGGTACGCTGCCGGAAGGCAGATAGACCGTCGTACCGACGCTGGCTGTACCATAGGCAAGAACAAGTTTTGGATCCCACCAGCCTTCAGGGGTTTCGTCCGTGTAGGTGAAGACAGTGTTGTTACGATCCAATCGATAATCGCGAATCACAGGTTCGCCGGGCTTGGCACCGTCGGTATGCCGCATGTTGGCTCGGAAAGGCCGTGGTGCTTCATCCTTGATGGCCTCATGGCTGATCTCGATGCGGTCGCCACTCTCGAATTCATAGGCAACCTTGCCGAGACCGCTGAGGAAATTCGTTCCCGTTCCCCCCACTTCATCACCATTGGCGTCGGAGAATTCGCCGCCCTTGGCAAAATTGAAGTAGCCAAGATATTCGAAACCCTGGTGGACGCCGTAAGCCGAAACTCCAGTCCCGAAGACGCCGCCGTTGGAATTGTAGGTCGAATTCACGAAGCCGCCGAAGCCGTCGCCGTCGAGCAGGTCGCGCGCATCCTTCGTCTCATAGGCGATGGCGCCGGCAAGCGCGCCCGGGCCGGCATCGGCGGGCGCGACGCCCTCATCGACGCTGACGGCCTTCAGAAGTACCGGGTCGATCAGCGTCGTGGCATTGTGGTGGAACACCTTGTTATTCTGGCGGCTGCCGTCGATCGACACGGCGAGGTTGGTTTCCTCGATGCCGTTCACATAGACCTTTTGCGACATCGGAAGGGATGAGCCGACCTTGATGCTCGGCTCTTCGCGGAAAACGTCCTGAAGGTTCGCAGGGTTCTTGCGCTCGAGATCCTTGGCGGTGATGTTGACCTCGCCGACATCGCCCTGGCCGATGCCTTCACCTTCGACCGTCACCTGCTGCAGCGGCGTTGAGCCATCCTCGACGGAGCCGGTGATGAGCGGCGAAACATGCTTCGGCGTCACGATCGCCGTGCCCTCGGGCGTGATCGCATGGCGGGCTTCCGTGCCTTCGAGCAGGGCGGAAAGCGCTTGCTCGGGCGTGTAGCTGCCCTTGACGGCGCGGGATGTCACGCCACGCGACGTCGCCGCGGCGAGCGAAACCTGGAGGCCGGACTGACGACCGAACGCATTCAAGGCACTTGCCAGAGACTGCGCGGGAATGTCGAAGGCGATAGTGCCGACGCGCGCCGTCTTCTCCTGCGCGACAGCCGGCTGAATGACGGCCTGCGGCAGGCTGAAGAGAAGTGCGGCAGCCGTGGAAACCATCAGCCTCGCAAAGAAGACATTGCGAACTCGCGCCCCGGCGCGTGTTCCGTTCGTTCGATCGATATGCAAACGCATTTTACCCCCGGTGTCATACCCTGAGACGCGCCGCCCCGGCGCGCATTCCCGGTGCAAGGACGACCGGCTCCGGAATCTTTTTCACGTCCGGCGCATAATTCTTGAATTTTTAAGAAAACTTTTTGCGAGCCTAGAAGCGCGAGACGACGCGCACGTAATCCGACACTGATCGAACCTTGCCGCCGAGAGGCTGAACGAGGGCGCGCAGGGCGCGGTCGGGATCGCGCAGGTCATAGAGGCCCGTTACCCGCTGATGGGCAAGCGTTCCATCGGGCATGCTGATCCAGGCGGAATGATAACGTTGCAGGCGCGCGACGACATTTTCCACGGGAACGTCGTTGACGAAAAGCAACCCGTTGCGCCAGGCACCGATCTCGCCGACCGGCACCGTTTCATGCAGGATTTCTCCCGTATCATGATCGATCGTCGTCATGTCGCCGGGCGCCATTTCGGTCACGGTCGAACTCGCCGTGCCGGAAATGCCGACAACGCCGCGCGCAAGCTGCACCGTGGTCGCGGACGGGTCGAGCGCCACGTCGAAGGCCGTGCCGAGCACCACGACCTTGGCGCCGCCGGCTTCCACCGTAAAGGGGCGGGCGGCATCGTGCGCGACGTCGAAGAAGGCCTCGCCGGAAAGAAGGCGCACCCGGCGCCCCTCGGCCGTGATGTCCACGCCGATCGCGCTTCCGCCGGAGAGGTTGACGACGGATCCATCCGCCAGCGTCATCAAGCGGCTTTCGCCCGTCGCCGTGATCGCATCCGCCTGAAGGCGCAGAAGCAGGGCAGGGCCGGCAAGCACGGCCGTGATCGCCGCGGCGGCAAGGGCGATACCCGCGACCAAGCGGCGCCGGCGCATGGCGGGATGAGCCACCACATTTTCAGCCGGCTTTACGGGCCAGAGATCGGTATATTGCGGCTTGACCTCGCCCAGCAGTTCCCAGGTGCGCAGAGCCGTTTGCCATGCCACGCGGTTGCCTTCGGACCGTTGCAGCCAAGCATGAAGCCCACGCGCGGCCTCCTGACATTGCGGCTCGTCCTTGAGGCGCAGAAGCCAATCCATGGCTTCCTCCATTGCACGCCGCCTGTCTGTATCATCCCTGGTCAAAATACTACCTGTGCCCCGGCTCCCCGTGCCGTGCAGCGAGTTCTAGCCGAATAATCAATGTCTGCGTAGGGACGATTTACTGGCAATTTTTTTTCATATCGCCGCGATCACGAAGCGGAATCGCCAAGGCGAAGGGCAATCTCGACCAGTGCGGCCCGCACATGGCGATGCGCCGTGGCGACGGAAATGCCGAGATGGGCGGCCACTTCCTCCAATGTATGCCCACCGAAGCGATGCATTTCGACCGCCACGCGCACATCCACGGGAAAGCCGTCGAGCACGTCGCGGATCACCTGCAGTTCCTGTGAAACCTGGACATTTTCCTCCGGGGTCTCGACTGCGCGCGGGATCGACCAGTAAGGCGGCTCGTTGTCACGCTCCCGCATCTCGATCTTCCGCCGTTTGATGACATCGAAGCAAAGGTTGCGTACGATACGGTAGAGGTAGGCAAGCGTCTGGCCAGCGGCCGCGCCGGTCGTGTTGGCCGGCGCGAACCGGATGAAAGCGTCCTGCACGATATCCTCGGCCGCCTCCCGGGAGCCGAGAATGCGGGTGGCATATCGCACCAGAGCGGGCCTGTGGGTGGCATAAAGCAACGCCGTCGCATCCCCGTCCTTCAAGACGTCTCGTTCCCTCTACCGCTTGCGCCTGCTAAGATTACCAAGGGGTGGCAGCGATATGCGGCCGCGCAGCGCTTCTCAACCATCGTCAACCAGATGGGGAAGGGCTATAATATAAGTTGATTAACGTAGTCAAGTTATTGGTGCCGAGATATTCCATGCGGAGCATGGGCGCGGTGATCGTGGATAGGGGAAGCAATATATGTGAGGTCGCACTTCAAACTTGGCCCCACATTTTACGAAACATAAATCACATAATCAATATTATGGAACCGTAATTGAGGCCCAGTCGGTCAATGCCTTCGGCAACTGCCGATAAGGTTCATTTTCATAAGACTCTTCTGAAATTCATCCACTCAAGTTTCTCTGACTGCACGAAAGCGCAGTGTCATCTGGATCCTGTGCCGTCGAGAGACGATCGTGAAGTCTCTATTCCGCACCCTAATGCACGGTCTGTCTGGTTGCCGTCCTCTTCTCGCACTGTAACTGTATGAGTTCTATCGGGGCCGCGTACCGACAAAGCAGCAATTGGAAAAAGCAGTACCTGGTCGGCACGAGCGGTAATGATCCGCACTTGCGCCGACATTCGAGTACGTAGGCGTTGCTGTGGATTTTCTACCTTCAGACTACCATGATAGTATAGGGCTTTGGGTCCGGTGCTTTGCTTCGTCACCGAGCCCGCACCGTCCTCAACGATCGTCGGCGGCGCGAATTCCACCTCCTGTAATGAGGCTGTGTAACGGGTCTCCGCCCCCTCCCCGAAATCGTGAACCACGCCTGCTGGCCAGCCATTGTCCGCGAGACGTCTGCTTCAGAGAAGCTGACCTTTACAACCATTTCATCAAGATTGGCGACTATCGCCACTACCCGCCGGCCAATAAGAGGCAAGTCGGCGGGTCGCCGCTCATATCTGGTTTGAATTCATCGTCTTGATCGCCCGCAGGCTGAACAAACTGCTGAGGAACTACGTGATCGGAGCTGAAACGGAACGCAATCCCCATGGATCTTCACGGCTTCTACGCCAAAGCCAAACGGCGCGAGACTCGCATGCGGTAGTCGACGGCCCATCGCTGATCCTTCGGTGAATCAGCGATGGGCCTCTCACAACAGCAGCGCATATGAGTCAGAGCCGTATTTAACCCGCTCCAATCATAAAATCGGCTGTCGATACGTTCCCTATTTCGCATAAGCTCCGACATAGGTGCCCGCCGCGATCTGGGCCATGATTTCCTGCTCCTTTTGCGCCTGCGCGCACGTTCTCTCCAAGAGGGCCGAAGCCTCTTCCTGGCTAAACGCGACCACCCCGTCCTTATCGCCAACAACAATGTCACCGGGCGAAACGACCATTCCGTTCAACGCGACCGGCACATTGATATAGCCAGGACCGTTCTTGTAGGGGCCTCGATGAATAGCGGCGAGAGCGAAGACTGGAAATGTGTCTGCGCCGATTTCGGCAGTATCGCGTACGGCACCGTGAAGGACAAAGCCTGCGGCGCCGCGTGCCTTTGCAATCGCAACCATGATACCGCCGATCAGGGCTCGCGTTGTCTCGCCATCACCATCCACGACGATAACATCCCCCGGCTGGACCATATCCAATGCCATGTGAATGAACTTGTTATCGCCAGCGGCAACACGCACGGTCAGGGCGCGGCCAACCATAACGCCCACTGGGTCATGGAAAGGGCGCAGGCCATTGCCCGCAGGTAGACGGGCCAGATTATCGCTAATCAACGCTGTCGCGGTGCCACGAAATCCTTCGAATAGAGCGGCTTCCTCAGGCGAGTTTGGTATAAAAGTCATTTTAGCTTCCTCATTCTAGTTCGATCGAAAGATCTTTTGCCTCGATTTGAGCTCCTGCGGCCACTTGCGCTGCCTTAGCGGTTGCCTCCCGGTCGGCATGGATGGCCGTTTCCATCTTCATCGCCTCGATGGTCACGAGCAGATCGCCCGCTTTTACCGCTGTACCGGGTGTGACCATGATATTGTTTCCGAGCCCGGTATGCACACCGATATGATCGGAGTTACAGCCCGCGGCCTTAAGCGGGCTTATATTTTCGCTCTGACGGCGGGATTGGGGACACGGATCGTCTGCGGCTGGCCGAGCAGTTCGAAGAAGACGCGGCCGTTGCAGTCATGACTGATTGCGCCAGCCTTCCGCCAGCCGGATCTCAAGTGTTTTACCGGGATCGCTACCCTGACCACGCGAACGGTGATTTCGCCCCGGCTTGCAACGAGTATTTTCTGGATTTTTTTCATCGTTTCTATTCTTCGGACAGGCTGGATGAGCACGGCGCCATAGCTTAGCGTCAGCGCGGTTTTGGCGGCCGATTGACAGGAGACAAAGGCGGTTGCCCTCTTAAAACGGCGGCGATATTGTCGAGCGCCGCTTTACCCACGTTGCGCAATGCTTCATCTGTCTGGCCGGCGATGTGAGGCGTTACGATCAAATTTGGGAGATTCGCGATCTGAAGGCGGTTGTACGGCATCGGCGAAACCATATCGGTGTTTTCCGCATCCAGAACGTCCAGACCCGCACCACCCAGTTTTCCGGATAGGAGTGCCTCAGCCATGGCATCCTCGTCTACCAGGCCGCCGCGAGCCGTGTTTATAAGGATCGCGCCGTTCTTCATCCTCGCAATTGCCTGCGTATCGATAATCTTCCGGGTACTATCATTCAAAGGAAGATGAAGGCTGATAATGTCGGCCTCGCTCAGAAGCACGTCCAAGGGAACCACGTCGGGAAGCGATTGATCGATCATTGGATCGGTGACGAGCACCTTCATCCGGAATGCTCTCGCCATATCGGCAACCATCCGCCCGATACTGCCCTGGCCGACAAGCCCAAGAATACGTCCTTTCAGCTCGATGCCATTCAACGTCATGCGCTGTTCAGCCCACAGCCCTTTGCGGGTTTGGTCGGAGCCCGGTCGCAGCTTGCGTGCGAGATGAAGGATGAGTGCGAAGACATGTTCGGCAACTGCCCGGCTATTTCCGCCGGGGGTATTTGTCACCCAAATTCCGCTTCGAGTGGCTGCGGGAATCTCCACCGTGTCGGTGCCGACCCCGTGCCGGGCAACAATTCGAAGCTTCGGAGACTCCATCAGCATGCCTTCGGTGAAGGCACCGCTGCGGAGCAGCACCGCGGTGACTTCTGCTTTCACCTCGTTGTAGCGGACCGCGTTCGGACCGAAGGCAAGGACGACGGTTCCCAATTTCTCCGCGTCTGAAATCACGGACGGATGAACAGGACTGGAGACGAATATCAAAGCCATGCAGGGAGACCTCCAGCGTCGCCCGCAGCAACCGGCCCGCTGAGCGGTATCAGATGTTTTTGCTGTCCTGCTGGCGCGGCAAAGCCCGTTTGGCTTCGAAGAAAGTACCGATGTTGACACGCAGATGCACCCACATAGCCTTTGACGCCGCCTCCGGATCCCGCATGGAGATGGTGGCAACGATGTCTTCGTGGTGGCTGAGACTGCGATAGATATAATCTTCGTCCATCACGAAGTAGGTTCCAACGAGCATCGGCGTCCCCGCCGTTTGCATCGCGACCGCACGCAGTCGTGGCGAGCCCGATGCCTCGATCACGAGGCTGTGAAAATCGAAATTGATCTTTTGGAGTTCCGATATGCGGGTCTGACGATCCGACTGCAGCACTTCGCGCATCCGGACGTTCAGGTCTTTCAGGCCAGCCAAGTGATCGTCGCTTGCCCGCTCTGCAGCGAGTGCTGCTGCATGCGGCTCCAGCACCAGGCGCAACGCCCAGACATCCTCGATATCCCGATCGGTCCATTCCGCCACAAACATGCCACGGTGAGCCTCCGATACCAGAAGCCCGTCTTCCACCAAACGTTTTAAAGCCATTCGGACAGGCGTTCGGCTGATGCCCAATTCGTCCGCGATCAGGCCCTCTTTGAGTTGCGTACGCGGTCCGTAATAGCCGGAAATCAATCTCTGTCGAAGATGGGTGTAGGCTAGCTCGCTGGCGTTGCTCATAAGGATGCCTCAAGAGTTCGACAATGCGCTCTCTGCCACAATTTCCCCTTTCCTGACAACCACGTGCGGAATAGGAGGCGCTTGAGCGAGGCCCAACCCTTACGACATAACGTTGCCCCGCAAGCTCCCGCTCGAGAGGCGCGCCAGCAAGTCCATTGGAATGGACTGCACTTCCGCGTCGATTTCTCACCCTCTCCTCCCATGACCGATAGTTCGGTCCGTCATCCGACAGCGCACCTCTGCACCGCCGATTTATACGAAATAAATACAATCATCCGAAAAACGTCAATGGCCACGATCTCGGAATACGGGCCAAAACTCCTCCAATGCGCTTACACCCCTGGGTAGATTATAGATAAATAATTGATTATAAATGATTTTTTCTTGAAAAACATCGCGCGTAGACCCCACCAATACCCTCAATCAATCCAAAAACTATAAACACCTATCGAACTTGCACTCGACAAGAATTCAAAAATGTATTTTTATTGTTCTTGAGGAGACATAACCATGACAGCTTGCTTTATCGGCTTCGGCGAAGTCGGGCGGATCTATGCGCGCGCATTTTCCGACGCAGGAATCGCCGTAGATTTTGTTTGTGACGCTCAATTTTCAGAGGCTTCTGCGGCTCTGGCCGCGGAAGTGGGCGCAGTCGTGCAAGAAGCAGTCGGGCCGTGGCTACAAGACTGCGACTTGATCATGTCGGCGGTGACGGGAGGGGCAGCCCTGGACGTTCTTCGTTCTGCGCTTCCGCATATGAAACAGGGCGCCCTCTTTGTTGATATGACCACAGCCTCTCCCGAGGCAATGCAGCAAGCCGGCAAACTTGCGGCTCAGAACGGGCAATCCTTCGTCGATGTGGGCATTCTTGGCGCAGTATCGATCAGAAAAGGTGCAACGGCGCTCGTCCTCGCCGGCGATGGAGCGGACGTTTTCGCACGCATTGCTGAACGCATGGGTGCAAAGCCAAAAATTCTCGCTGGCGAGCCGGGTGATGCGGTACGGCTGAAACTGCTTCGCAGCGTCTTTACAAAGGGGCTTGAGGCATTGGCTGTCGAGACTCTCGTCGCGGCGGAAATGCAGAATCTGCGTGGCGAATTCTACGACATTATTTCGGATATCGACGAGACACCGCTGCGACATTTCCTCGAAGTGCTGGTGAGTACGCATGTGGTGCACTCTGCGCGACGTGCTCACGAAGTTCACGAAGCGAGCGTTCAGCTTGAAAAGCTTGGCATTTCCCCCCTCGTGACAGGTGGAGTTGAAGCCTTGTTCCGCCGCACGGTGCAGAAGTCGAACAAGCCAACAGAGCCGCCAGCAATCGAGATAGCGCTGTCATGGCTGTCTCAAGGCAGCACGCATAATACGGAGAAGGCGACAGCCTGAACATTATCCATATCGCGGAAGGGTGGAGTTGTCCGTTGATGAGGGATCAAGGCACGTCGCGCATATCGACAAGGAGGAGTGGGGATCTTGGCTAATAAAAGTATTTCGAGGGGCCGAAACATCCTGGCCGAAACGGATGTGCTGGCGGGCATTGCATTCATGGTCATTGGCGCGGGGGGATGGTTGCTAACGCGCGATTTGTCGCTCGGCACGGTCCTGATGATCGGCAGCGGTTTCATGCCGCAGGCCGTGTCCAGCCTGTTGTTTCTGTTCGGCGTCGTCATTGCATTTGGTGGTGTACGCAATGCAAGTCAGAAAGTCGAAATCGGGTCGCTACGCCCTCTCTTGACGGTCACTCTGTGCATCGCTGTCTTTGCTCTCACATTGGAGCGGTTTGGGCTGATCGTCTCGGTCTTGCTGGTCGTGGCACTGTCCCCGCTGGCAGGATCGAAGCCTAAGCCGATGATCCTGGTGATCGTGGGTCTTATGCTTGCTGCATTGTGCACCGGGATCTTCGTCTATGGAGCCAAGCTCCCAATTAAGGCGGGGCCGTTCTAATGGATCTCTTTGCCAACCTCTTTTATGGTCTCAGCATCGCATTTACGCCTGACAACCTGTTATATTGCTTCATCGGTGTGCTTCTAGGCACCTTGATCGGGGTCTTACCGGGACTTGGGCCAACGGCGACTGTCGCCATGCTGTTGCCGATCACCTTCTTCCTGCCCCCGACAGGCGCCATCATCATCCTTGCCGGGATTTTTTACGGAGCCCAGTATGGGGGCTCCACCACGGCAATCCTGGTGAAACTGCCCGGTGAAAGCTCCTCTGTCGTGACCTGTCTTGACGGTTACGAAATGGCGCGCCAAGGGCGCGCGGGCGCAGCGCTGGCGATTGCCGCGCTTGGATCTCTGTTTGCGGGCTGCGTGACAGCGCTTGTCATCGCGATCGCCGGACCACCGCTTGCCGAAATCGCGATCCTCTTCGGCCCCGCAGAATATGTCGCACTGCTGACCGTCGGTCTGATCGGAGCCGTGGTGCTGGCGAGCGGCTCTCTCCCCAAGGCCATCGCCATGGTGCTTTTCGGACTTCTGATCGGTTGCATTGGCACCGATCTGACTTCGGGTGAAAAGCGCATGACGTTCGACCTCACGTTTCTGTATGACGGTATCGGCTTCGTTCCGCTTGCCATGGGAATGTTCGGCCTCGTTGAGGTGATCTTCAGCCTTGAAGAAACCGGCAGCAAAGGTCGCGCGACCATGCCGATCACCCGTCTGTGGCCGACCCGACAAGACTTCAAGGAGGCATGGCCTGCCGCAACGCGCGGCACCTTCCTCGGTGTCTTGCTGGGCGTCCTGCCGGGAAGTGGCGCAACGCTCGCCTCGTTTGCATCTTACGCGCTCGAAAAGAAGGTATCCAAGGAACCGGAGAAGTTCGGCACAGGCAAGGTGCAGGGCTTGGCAGGGCCTGAGTCAGCCAATAATGCAGCGGCTCAAGCTTGCTTCATCCCGATGCTCAGCCTTGGCGTTCCCCCAAATGCCATCATGGCATTGATGATCGGTGCGCTGATGATCCAGGGTATTCAGCCAGGTCCATCCATGATCGCGTCTCAACCCGATCTGTTCTGGGGCATCGTCGCCTCCATGCTGATCGGAAACGTGATGCTTGTGCTCCTGAACCTGCCTTTGATCGGGCTTTGGGTGAAGCTGCTTAGCGTGCCTTACTGGTTGCTGTTTCCAATCATTCTCGTGTTCTGCGCACTCGGCACCTACTCTTTGAACAACAGCGTCGCTGAAGTCGGTCTCATGGCTCTTTTCGGTGTTGTCGGCTACGGCCTGCGCAAACTTGGCTGCGAAATGGCACCCTTGATGCTTGGCTTTGTCGTCGGCCCGATGCTGGAGGAGAACATCCGGCGCACAATGCTCACTTCAGGAGGCGATCCGACCGTGTTCGTTACCCGTCCGATTGCCGCGGCCATGTTCACCGTCGCAATGCTGCTTCTGTTTTCGATGCTTTTGCCTGCCTTCGTCAAACGACGTGAACAACTCACCGACTGAAAATAAACTGCACTGGAGGAGTGTGCTATGAAAGTCAGAAATCTCATTCTACCCCTTGCTGCCCTGTTCGTTTCGGGACAGGCGGCGTGGGCTGAATATCCTGAAAAACCGATCAAGATGCTGATTGCCTATTCGCCGGGCGGATCGACGGATTTGACCGCACGAATTCTCGCTCCGTTTATCGAAAAGTATCTCGGTAACGACGCCACCATCGTGGTCGAGAACCGGCCGGGAGCAGGAGGAGAGATCGGGTTCACGCAGCTGGCGGAAGCTAAGCCTGACGGCTACACGATCGGTTTCGTCAATACGCCCAACATTCTAACAATCCCGATCGAACGGAGTACGAAGTTTGGCATCGAAAGTTTCGACCTGCTCGGCAACGTACTGGATGACCCGGGCGGCTTCTCAGTCAACAAGGACGGCCCAATCAAGTCCTTGCCGGAGTTAGTTGAATACGCAAAGCATAACCCGAACGTCGTCACCTACGGCACAACGGGCGTAGGTTCCGATGATCATCTCGCAATGCTCGAATTCAGCCGCATGAACGACATCAAGTTGACCCATGTGCCATTCCCCGGTGCATCGGCAGTGCGGACCGCACTGGTCGGCAACCATATCACACTCGGCTCCATGAATATCGGCGAGGCCATGCAGGCGATTGCCAGCGGCAACCCCTTCATCAACCTGGGCCAGATGAGCGAGAAGCGTGTCGCGATCGCGCCGGATGTTCCCACGTTCAAGGAACAGAATTTCGACATCATCTCGGCCTCGCTGCGGGGTGTCGGTGCTCCTGCGGGACTACCCGAGGACGTGCGCAAGCGCTTGATCGACGCAATTGCCAAAGCCGCTGCCGACCCGGAATTCCAGGCACAGACGGCAAAGATTTTCGCACCGGTTCGCTACCTCTCTCCCGAAGAACATCTGGCAGCTTTCAAAGAACTGGACGCTTCTGCTCGCAAACTCTGGTCCGACAAGCCCTGGACGGATCAATAATGGCAAGGTGGGGGCGAAAGCCCCCGCAATCCGCCGCGGAGGATAATTTTGGCAGAGGAATCTACAAGGTCTCCTATTGGACGCCCCCTGTTAGCGACCGCAGAGATGATCACGCGAAAGCGAATTCCTCGTTCGCTTCGGCGAATTTTAGCGCTTGAGGACTTCGAGGCAGCAGCGCGATCTCATCTTCCGCGACCTATTTTCGGATATGTTTCCGGAGCTTGTGAGACAGGCTCATCGTTCAGCGCTAACCGTTCCGCCTTCGGCGAGATCGAGTTCGTGCCGCGCACCTTGATGAACGTGGGCGACCGGGCGCAGACCGTCACGCTTTTTGGCAAACACCTCAAACATCCCTTTGCCGTGTCGCCAATGGGTTTGAGCGCACTCGCCGCTTACGATGGCGATGTCGTGCTCTCGAAGGCCGCAACGGAAGCCGGAACTTTCGCGATACTCAGTGCGACATCGCTCACGCCGCTTGAACGGGTGGCTGAAGAGGGTGACAGCCGCTGGTTCCAAGCCTACATGCCTGGCGAGTTTGATCGCATCGATGCCATGATCGACCGCGTGGCGGCCGCAGGGTTCGAGACGTTTGTTCTTACTGTTGATGTTCCGGTGGCAGGCAATCGCGAAAACAATGTTCGCAGCGGTTTCGACGCGCCGTTGCGCCCCTCATCTAGGCTTGCGTGGCAGGGCGTTACACATCCCGGCTGGCTGATTGGAACGGCCATGCGCACGATGATAAACCGGGGAATGCCGCATTTCGAAAATATGGATGCATTCCGTGGGCCTCCGATATTGTCTCGCAATCTGGTCAGGGCGATCGGCAAACGCGACCAACTGGCTTGGGAGCATGTGGCAAGAATTCGTTCGAGATGGAAGGGAAACCTTGTTCTCAAGGGTATCCTTTCCGCCGAGGACGCACTACTTGCGCGCGAACACGGTGTGGATGGCATTATCGTTTCCAACCATGGAGGCCGTCAGTTGGACGGTGCGATCGCTCCCATCCGTGTGATTGCGGAGATCGCAGATTGCGTGGGCAAACACATGACAATCATGCTGGACAGCGGGGTTCGGCGCGGATCGGACGTCCTGAAGGCGCTCGCAAGCGGCGCTCATTTCGTTTTCGTAGGCCGACCGTTTCTATTCGCCGCCGCCATTGGCGGCCATGCCGGAGTGACGCATGCGATTACACTTCTGAGTGAAGAAATCGATCGAAACATGGCGTTGCTGGGCGTTCGCGAGATTGGTTCATTGAACAAGAGTTATATTCGTATGAATTAATACGCGGCCCGCCCCGAAAGGCCAGCTGAAACCCTCCTCAAAAAACCGCCGCGCACCCATGAGATGACCTGAGACCTAATTTCCCTCCAGTTTTTAGGGGATCGGAGCACCGCGGGGAGCGTGACCGAGCGTGCTACGCATTTCCGCGAGGAAGAGCCGCAGTGCCGGTGTCGGATCATCCTGGTGATAGATGATGTACACTTCGGAGTGAGGCGGATCGGGCCGGATCGGCAGGAAGACGAGCGGACCCGTGGTCAGCTTGGCAATGCCGGCCGGGACGATACTGACACCGAAGCCCGCAGCCACAAGGCTCGGGATCGACTGCGCGTCGATCACCTGCTGCGAGATACGTGGCCGATAGCCTGAAGCCACGACATAGGACATGACATAGGCGGCGAAATCCGAGCTTTCGGGTTGCAGCACGACGAACTTGTCATCGCGGAAATCGGAAATGGAGATGCTGGTGCGCCCGGCAAGCCGATGGTCGTCACGCACCAGCGCCACCAGTTCCTCCTTCCAACCATATTCATGGGCCAGCTCGTCGTCGCGCGGCACAGAGCGGTTGAAGCTGACATCTGTGCGGCCGCTGCGCACCTCGTTGATCTGCGCTGTCGGCGACTGTTCGTTGACCCGCAACGTAATACGCGGATGGGCGGCGGAAAAGCCGGCAAGAAGCTCGGACAGACCGCCGCGCAGGATGGAGCCGGTGGTGCCGATCTCGATCATGCCGTCCTGGCCCTGCCGGATTTCGCGGATTTCCTGCAAACTGCGTTCGTATTGATCGAGCATGTTGCGCGCCCGCAGCAGGAAGAGTTCGCCTGCCCGGGTAAGGGCTACCTTGCGGCTGGTTCGGCTGATCAGCTCGGCATCCAGCTCCCGCTCAAGCGTTTGAATCTGCGTGCTAAGCGGCGGTTGCGACATGTTGAGCCGCTGGGCCGCGCGGGTAAAGTTCAGCTCTTCCGCGAGCACCACATAACACTGAAGCTGGCGCATTCTCATAGCTTAACCCTATAGATTGCCGACAAATCAATATTAGACAAGGATATGATAATAGCCAAGTATGGACGCCTGAGGGGAGATCCGCGACGGACGCCGCCGATGCGAGGGAAACGGTGGAGGCCGTGCATCAGCCAGCGTCCGGGTGGCGGGAGCCCCTTTTTTCATAGGGAGGAGAGAATATGCCGAATTGGTCCAAGTCCTTGTTTGGACAGGTCTGCCTTGCACTCGTGCTTGGGATTGCCGCCGGTTTCTTTGTGCCGGATCTCGCCGCGAAGATGAAACCGCTTGGGGACGGCTTCATCAAGCTCATCAAGATGCTGGTCCCCGTCATCGTGTTCTGCGTCGTCGTGCACGGCATTGCGAGCGCCGGTGATCTCAAGAAGGTCGGCCGCGTCGGCTTCCGCGCCCTCATTTACTTCGAGGTCGTCACCACGCTCGCCCTCGCGCTTGGCATTGCCATCGCCTATCTCTTCGGCCCCGGCCACGGCATGAACATCGACGTCGGCACGCTCGATGCGTCCGCGCTTTCGTCCTATGTGGAAAAGGCCCACGAGGTCTCCAGCGGCGGCACCGTCGAGTTCCTGATGAAGCTGATCCCGACCACCATGATCAGCGGCTTCGCCCAGGGCGATGTGCTGCAGGTGCTGCTGGTCGCCATCCTCTTCGGCTGCGCCCTGGCGCAGGTCGGCGAGCGCGGCAAGCCGCTTCTGCACATGATCGAACTGGCCGGCGACGTAACCTTCAAGATCATGTCCTTCGTCGTGCGCCTCGCACCCATCGGCGTCTTCGGGGCCATCGCCTTCACGGTCGGTAAATACGGTGTCGGCTCGCTGGCGCAGCTCGGCTACCTCGTCGGCCTGTTCTACGTGACGATCGCGCTCTTCGTTTTCGTCGTGCTGGGCACCATCATGCGTATGTCGGGCTTCAATATCGTCAAGCTGCTTCGCTACCTGCGTACCGAAGTCAGCATCGTCGCCGGCACCGCATCGAGCGACGCCGTTCTGCCGCAGACCATGCGCAAGCTGGAACATCTCGGCATCAAGGACTCGACCGTCGGCCTCGTCATCCCCACCGGCTATTCATTCAACCTCGATGCGTTCTCGATCTACCTGACGCTGGCCGCCGTCTTCATCGCCCAAGCGACCAACACGCCGCTCGCCTTCACCGATCTGCTCGCCATCCTCGGCGTGGCGCTCGTCACTTCCAAGGGCGCTCACGGCGTACCGGGTTCGGCGATCGTCATCCTCGCCGCGACACTGGCAGCAATCCCGAGCATCCCCGCCATCGGCCTGGTTCTCGTGCTGTCGGTCGACTGGTTCATGGGCATTGCCCGTGCGCTGGGCAACTATCTCGGCAACTGCGTCGCCACCGTCGCGGTCGCTTCCTGGGTCGGCGATATCGACAAGGACCGCGCCCAGCGCATCCTGGATGGCGAAAGCCTGCCGGCGCCGATCTTCTCGGACGAGCCTGTCACGCACAGCGCGCGTTGATGGCTATGCAAAACACAAGACCTGCCGATACGCCCCGACAGGCGCCGAGGTGAGGCATGTCCCGTCTACCGGCGTGGACCTCGCCTTGAGGTCCACCTCACAGCGCTCCCAATAGGGCAGAACTTCGCCCAAGGCATGAGCCAAGCGCAAAGCCGGCGACCATCCTTCCTCTCTTCTTTGAGATCGATGGCAGCCAGAGCATTTCCGGTGAACTCTGGTTCACCGGAAATGCTCGAACTTCAAAGGCGCGATCAATAGAGAGAAGGCTCGCAAACGTGACGTCGCTGGTCGAACGGGTCAGCCGGTTCGCAATCTTGCTGCGCAACAACGACCGGCAGCCCCGGCCATTCATGAACGGCCTTGTTCAAGCACCAAAGTGCCCTACCCTATCTCGCCCGCCGCGTGGCTGCTGCACGGAGGTTAGCGTGAAACGTCCCGCAAGTCGCACCTCGGCATGAAC
>NZ_CAMLFY010000025.1 GCF_946479415.1 uncultured Shinella sp.
GCCGCCGAGCATTTCGATCGCCCGGTTGGAGATCACTTCATTGGCGTTCATGTTGGACTGGGTGCCCGAGCCGGTCTGCCAGACGGCGAGCGGGAAGTGATCGTTGAGCTTGCCGTCGATGACTTCCTGCGCGGCTTCGGTGATGGCCTTGGCAAGGCCGGCGTCGAGGCGGCCGAGTTCGGCATTGGCGCGGGCGGCGGCCTGCTTGACGATGCCGAGCGCGCGCACGACCGACAGCGGCTGCTTTTCCCAGCCGATCTTGAAGTTGCCGAGGGAGCGCTGGGCCTGCGCGCCCCAATAGCGGCTGTTGTCCACTTCGATGGGGCCGAATGTATCCGTTTCCGTGCGCGTCGATGTCATGATGCTTCCCGCTTCTCCGAGCCCATGCGTTACGGTCTGCCGCCGGCCTCGCCGCCGCATGGGACGCGGCGGGCCGGGCGAGCGCGGACCCTTTGGGAAGGCCGCGCTGGCGCGAAAAATCGCGCAAATCTCTGGCCTATCTGCGACCCGCTTGCAAGGGCGGAATGGCGGGAGAAGACGAGACTTTCGGTTAAAATCGATTAGGCGCAGGACGGGCCGGCGACCTGTGCTAGGCGGCGCGCAACGCTGTGCTTTTTCCATCACAATCGTCGGCTTGTTTTTTGCGCAGATTTCCGCCGTTGCGCGAAATTTTTCGTTTGTCGGCGTAAATTTCGCCGCCAATTCAAATTTTTACGGGGGCTCGTCCGTCTGGTTTTCCAGGTGTCGGCGTCACGGATAAGTGAGGGTTTGCAGGGCTGGCGGGAAGGGGCGTTTCCTTTTCATTCACCATCCTTTCCTATAACTTACCGGCCTGCTGGTTCGGGCGCCGCCAGAGACCGCGTGTTGCGGTTCATACGGGGAATGGATTACTTATGAAGCTGACAAAGACTGCCGTGCTGGCCGCCGCGCTGGCTCTTTCCTGCGCCACCATCACGCTCCACGCTGCGCCCGCCAACGCCCTGACGTTGTTCGATATCTTCCGCGGCAAGAAGAAGGAGCCGGTGCGCGAAGAATTGCCGGGCGTGACGACCGGCGTTCCCCTGGGGGCGGAAACGAAGCAGGCGGCCAAGCCGTTGCCGCGCGTCACCGGTCCGCGTTACTACACCTACAAGGCTGACGGCCTGAAGCGCGTCGCCGTCGAGAAGCTCGCCGACCCGGTCGTGACCAGCTCGATCACCGTCGATATCCCGGCTGCCGGTGATGCCGGCGTGCGCGCCGCCTTCGCCAATGTCAACGTGCGCACGACGCCGGATGCCGCCAAGGCGGTCGAGGCGTTCTATGGCACGCAGAAGAAATTCGTCTGGATCGACGGCAACGGTATCAATGAAAAGGCGAAGAGCGCGATTGCCGTTCTCGCCGATGCCGCCACCGTTGGCCTCGACCCTTGGGACTATGCGGTCAAGATTCCCGCCGACAGCTTCGACAGCGTCGATATGAACAAGCGCTACGACGAGCTTGCGACCTTCGAGATCGCGCTGTCTTCCGCCGTCGCCACCTATGTGCAGGATGCCGTGCGCGGCCGCATCGATCCCAACCGCATCTCCGGCTATCACGATTTCAAGCGCAAGGACGTCAATATCGTCGCGGCGCTGAAGAACGTGGCGATGAGCAGCAACGTCAAGGGCTATCTGGAAAGCCGCTCGCCCGCGAGCGCCGATTTTCAGGCCCTGAAGGCCGAGCTTGCCAAGCTCAAGGCCGAGAGCAGCGCGGACGATCGCGTCGTCATCGCCGACGGCACGCTTCTAAAGCCCGGCCAGAGCAATCCGGAACTCGCCAACATCGTCAAGGGCATCGTCAAGCATGGCTCGGATGCGCTGAAGACCGATCATTCGCTGACCATTGCCGCCTACAAGGACACGCCGGAATACACGCCGGAACTCGTGTCGCTCGTCGAGGCGTTCCAGAAGGAAAACGGTTTGAAGCCGGATGGCGTCGTCGGCAAGGCGTCCATCCGCAAGATGGTTGGCGGCGACAGCTCCGCCGACAAGATCGCCAAGCTGGAAGTGGCGCTGGAACAGGCGCGCTGGCTGCCCGTCGATCTCGGTGCGCGCCACGTCTTCATCAACCAGCCGGCTTTCCAGGTCTATTATTATGAGGACGGCCAGGAAAAATTCTCGATGCGCACGGTCGTCGGCTCGAAGTCGAACCAGACCTATTTCTTCGAGGACCGTATCCAGACCGTCGAAGTGAACCCCTATTGGGGCGTGCCGCAGTCGATCATCATCAACGAGATGCTGCCGAAACTGCGCAACGACCCGTCCTATCTCGACCGCATGGGCTATCAGGTGGCCGTGGGCGGGCAGGCCGTGTCGTCGTCCTCCGTCAATTGGTATGGCTCGACCTCGGGCATTTCCGTTCGCCAGCCGCCGAGCGACGACAATGCGCTGGGCGAGTTGAAGATCCTCTTCCCCAACAGCCATGCCATCTACATGCATGACACGCCCTCGAAGAGCTTCTTCAAAAAGGACATGCGCGCGCTGAGCCACGGCTGCGTACGCCTTGCCGAGCCCCGCAAGATGGCCGCCGCCGTGCTGGGCGTAACGGAAGCCGATGTCGCCAAGGAAATTGCCGGCGGCAGGAACAAGGGCATCAACGTCAAGGCCGATATCCCGATCTACGTCGCCTATTTCACGGCGTGGCCGAACAAGGACGGCGCGGTCGAATATTTCGACGACGTCTATGGCCGCGACGATTATATGCGCAAGGCCTTCGCCGCCACGCAGAAGGCGCGGCAGGTCCAGGGCTGAGAGCGTTCAAGGGCTAAAGTATTGAAGGCGCCGTGTCCCGAAGGATGCGGCGCCTTTTTTCGATCAGCGTGCAAGCAGGCGTTCGATGAGGTCCGGCGTCAGTTCGTCGAAATGCGTGACGACATGGCTCGGCTCGAGCTCTGCGACCGGCACGTCGGAATAGCCGAAGGGCACGCCGATGGAAGGCACGCCGACATTGCGGGCGACCAGGATGTCGTTGAGGCTGTCGCCGACCATCACCGTGCGCTTCGGATCGGCCTCGGCAAGGCGGACCGTTCCGAGCAGATGTTCGGCGTCGGGCTTGCGGACCGCAAACGTGTCGCCGCCGGTGATCGCCGCAAAGCGGGCGGTGAGACCGAGGCCGTCGATCAGGCGGCGGGCGAGGCCTTCCATCTTGTTGGTGCAGACGGCAAGGCGGTAGCCGGCGCCGGAGAGGCGGTCCATGGCCTCGACGAGGCCGGGATAGGGCACGGAAACGCCCGGCATCGCCTCGGCATAGTGCTCGACGAAAACACCCAGCATGCGCTCCAGCTCACCATCCGTGATGTCCCGGCCGCGCAGCGAGAACGCGCGCTTGATCATGACCTGTCCGCCATGGCCGACGAGATAGGTGAGATCGCCATAACCGACGGGGGCGAGGCCTTCGAGGCCGATCGTGTGGTTGAGGCTCGCCACGAGGTCGTGTGCGGTGTCGATGAGCGTACCGTCGAGATCGAAGACAACGAGAGAAGCGGACATGGGAAACCTTGCAGGAGAGATGGGAGGCGGGTCTCTCCGGTAGGCGATGGCGCCGGCATTTGCAATCGTGTTGTACGGGCGCCTTGTGCCTGCCGGCTTTGCAGCGATTTTGGCTTTCGTTTGCCGGGCGGGGCGTGTAAGTGTCTCACCGGAATTTCCGGCCGCTTCGCGCGAAGGGCCGGCCCGGCGATTGGCCGAAAGCGGATTTGGGGAGTGCGTGGCGGATGGACGCCAGGGAAATGAAGATCAAGGCTGCGGAGGCCGCTCTTGCTCATGTGGAAGACGGTATGCGGCTCGGCATCGGCACCGGCTCGACGGCGGAAGAATTCGTCCGGCTGCTGGCGGAAAAGGTGGCCGGCGGCCTCAAGGTCGAGGGCGTGCCCACCTCCGAGCGTACGGCGCGGCTCTGCGTCGAACTCGGCGTGCCCCTGAAGTCGCTCGACGAATTGCCGGAACTCGACCTGACGATCGATGGCGCCGACGAAGTCGACGGCCGGCTGCGCCTCGTCAAGGGCGGCGGCGGCGCGCTGCTGCGCGAAAAGATCGTGGCGGCCGCCTCGACCCGCATGATCGTGATCGCCGACGAGACCAAGGTGGTCGAGACGCTCGGCGCCTTCAAGCTGCCGATCGAGGTCAATCCGTTCGGCCTCGTTTCCACGCGCATCGCCATCGAGAAAACGGCCGCGCGCCTTGGCCTTTCCGGTGCGCTCACGCTGCGCGCCTCCGGCGACGGCACCTTCATGACCGATGGTGGACACTTCATTCTCGACGCATCTTTTGGCCGCATTCCTGATGCAGATGCGCTCGCAAGCAGCCTCAATGACATACCCGGTGTCGTCGAACACGGACTCTTCATCAATATGGCGTCGCTTGCCATCATCGCCGGTCCGGCTGGTGCGCGCACGCTGACGGCAAAAGAATAGACAGGAGCACAGACCGACATGATCAACTTTGCTGGTTTCGGCCGGACCCTCGCAGTGACCCTCATCGTTTCGGCAAGCCTCGTCGGCGCCGCCAAGGCGCAGGACGTCACGGACGAGCAGATGAAGACGGCCCGTGCCGCCATCGACGCCATCGCGGCGACGGCAGGCTTCGACAACATTCTGCCGAGCCTTGCCATGCGCGCCAAGGCAGCGCTCATCCAGGCTTCGCCGAACCACGAGGCGGAAATCAACGCGACCGTCGACGAGCAGGCGCTGGCGCTTGCGCCGCGCCGCGCCGATCTCGAGAAGGAAGCCGCGTCGATCTACGCGAAGACCTTCACGCAGGACGAGCTGAAGGCGATTGCCGAATTCTACTCCTCGCCGGTCGGCAAGAAGCTGCTTTCGGACGGTCCGATCGCGACGCGCAGCCTCATGAAGGCCGCCGAGATCTGGGCTGCCGGCATCGGCCGTGACCTGCAGGTCGAAAGCGGCAAGAAGCTGCAGAACATCATCGGCACCCCGCCGGCTGCCGAAGGCGGCGAAGCGCAGCCGCAGCAGTAAAATCAAAAAGGCGGCTTTCGGGCCGCCTTTTTCGTCTGCGTCATCACGGAAAGATGCGGGCCGCCCGTTTGCAGGCGGCCCTTTCCTTATTCGTGGATCGTGTATTCGCCCAGTTCGCAGAGGTTCTGCGTGTCGGTGGTCGTATCGAGATCGGAATCCTCGCTGAACTCGAAGCGCATGTCGTAGTTGCAGACGTCACGACCATCGGCGATCGTGATTTCGATCGTCTCGCCGGGGTTGAGAACCTGTTCGCCGAAGACGTCGTCTTCCCACTTGTCGACGCCGACGGGCGAGGTGTGGAAACGAGTCAGGACGGAATTGGTGCCGTTCTTCAGCTGGAAGACGAGGTCTTCCGCGAGAGCCGGGCCTGCAAGCATGGCGAGTGCCAGTGCCGATGCTGCGAAAACTTTAGATTTAGACATATCTATCATCCGGTTAGCCCACAATCGGGCGCTCATTTCCTACGGTGCCTTTGTTTCGCCGTAAATGGGATCCGACTGCTTTTTTAGAAAAAACTGTTGGGCGGCGCTTCTCAGTCACACGCCAATTTGCAGATCGTTGCGCCGCACTCTTTTCCTTTTCGCGATGGCGTTCCTATATGGAGACAATCGAGCGGCGGATTCGCGCCGCCGCACCTCATACGGCCGTCCGGCCCGCCTTGCCCGCAGGAGATCACCATGCCGACATTCGACTACGACCTCTTCGTCATCGGCGGAGGTTCCGGCGGCGTGCGCAGCGCGCGTCTTGCGGCCAGCATGGGCAAGAAAGTGGCGATCGCCGAAGAGTTCCGCTTCGGCGGCACCTGCGTCATCCGCGGCTGCGTGCCGAAGAAGCTCTATGTCTATGCCTCGCAGTTTCCCGAGCATTTCGAGGATGCCGCCGGCTTCGGCTGGACGGTCGGCGAAAGCATCTTCGACTGGAGGGCACTCGTCGCCGCCAAGGAGAAGGAGATCACCCGTCTCGAAGGCCTCTATCGCAAGGGTCTCGACAATGCGGCTGCGACCATTCTGGCGACCCGCGCCGTACTGGTCGGCCCGAACACCCTTCGCCTGACGGCGACTGATGAGCTGGTGACGGCCGAGCGCATCCTGATTGCCGTCGGCGGTCATCCGACGCCGCATCCCGATCTGCCGGGCCATGAACTCTGCATCTCCTCGAACGAAGCCTTCGACCTGCCGGACATGCCGAAGTCCATCGTCATCTCGGGCGGTGGTTACATCGCGGTCGAATTCGCCAATATCTTCCACGGTCTCGGCGTCGAGACGACGCTGATCTATCGCGGCAAGCAGATCCTTTCGCGCTTCGACCACGACATGCGCCAGGGCGTGCAGGCGGCGATGATCGCCAAGGGCATCCGCGTCATCTGCGAAGACCTCATCACCAGCGTTTCGGAAACGGCGGATGGCAAGCGGTCCGTTGCGACCAAGGCCGGCGAGACGCTGGTCGTCGATCAGGTCATGCTGGCGCTCGGCCGCGTGCCGAACACCGGCGGCCTCGGGCTGGAGACGGCCGGTGTGAAGACCAATGAGCGCGGCGCCATCATCGTCGACGATTTTTCGCGCACCAATGTTCCGGGCATCTTCGCGCTCGGCGACGTGACGGATCGTGTGCAGCTGACGCCTGTCGCCATCCATGAGGCCATGTGCTTCATCGAGACGGAGTTCCGCGGCAATCCTGTCTCGCCGGACCACGACCTCATCGCCACCGCCGTCTTCTCTCAGCCGGAAATCGGCACGGTGGGCCTTAGCGAAGAGGATGCGGCGAAAAAATTCGACAATCTCGAAATCTATCGCGCCGAATTCCGGCCCATGAAGGCGACGCTGTCGGGCCGTCAGGAAAAGACGATCATGAAACTTGTCGTCAACGCGGCGGACCGCAAGGTCGTGGGCGCGCATATCCTCGGCCACGAGGCCGGCGAGATGGCGCAGCTGCTCGGCATTTCGCTGAAGGCCGGCGTCACCAAGGACGATTTCGACCGCACCATGGCGGTGCATCCGACGGCGTCCGAGGAGCTGGTGACGATGTACCAGCCGAGCTACCGCATCAAGAACGGGCAGCGGCTCTAAGCGGCGCAATCCTCTCCGGAGGAAGGCGGCCGGCGAAACGATCCTCGTGGTGCTTGAAGAGGGCCGCGAGGCGATCGAGCGCGAGGCGCATTTCCGGCCGGTGGCGGTCGTCGTCGTTGACGGCAAGCCACAGCGGATGGGTGAGAGCCTCGATCGGTTCGCCCTCGCGCACCAGCCCCGGCATCGTGTCACCCACGAAGGTCGGCAGCACGCCGCGCCCCGCGCCGCCGGCAATCAGCCGGGCAAGGATGTCGGGTGCGTTGGTCCAGGTGTGGATCTGGTTCTCGTGATGGCGGAAAACCCATTTTTCCGGCTCCGAGACCGCAACTTCCGTGCCGATCGACACCCAGGGCAGATCTCCTTCGAAAGCGCGCCCCGCCGCGCGGTAGACCGCATAGGCGACGTCGATCGACTTGCGCACGGCGACATTTCCGGTTTTCGGAGCCGCATGGAGGAGGAAGATCATGCCGTGGCGATAGGCGAGGTCGTCGCCGGGTGGGAGCCGCTTGCAGCAGAGGCGGAAACTGTCTTCTGCGCCGCGAAGCGCGCCGGTGTTATCGGCCACAAAACCCGTCAGCCAGATATCGCCGGCAATCGAGACGATGGGCAGCGCGAAGGCATCGCCATGCCAGCGGGTAATATCGGCCGTCGTGCGGCGGATCGTCTGCACATGGTCGAACAGCACCAGGCCGTCGGGTGCCAGCCGATAGCCCTGCTGGCTGCGGACGAAGAGCGTGCGGCCCATGGCGCGCTCCAGCGCCAGCATGCGCCGGCCGATCGTCGGCGCGCTGGTGCCCGTGATGCTTGCGGCGCCGGCAAGCCCGCCTTCGGCGGCGACATGGAAGAAAAGCTGCAGGTCGCTCCAGTCGACTTCCGACATATCCGGTTCCTCGTTTACCTCTCCTTTCATAGCGCAAAAGCCGCCGCCGGTATCGCTCACCGGTGAAACGGGCGTTTCATTTCCGCATCTACGAAGATCGAAGGGCGGTCGCTACTTCGATGACGAACACCGCAAACAAGGAGTTTTGTCATGAGCCCGGAATGGATGATCGCTTTCGATCGACAGGAGACTGCAATGCAACACTCGCAACGCAACGCCTTCGCCGACCCACTGGAAAGGGTAGAATGGCGTGGCCTGCAAGGCGTGAACACACTGTTCAGCCGCTGGCTGGGAAATGCTCGACCACAACCGCGAAACGCAGCGCAAAAGCCTGTTTCCAGCTGGATATTCCCATTCGGAACGGCTTCGCGTCGCTCCCGGGCCTGATCGCCGCCCTTTAGCCTGTCACATGAAAACACCGCCGTCGCAATTGGCTCGGTGAGCGCTGGAAGTTCGGCTATGCAAGAACCATCTAACGGTTTATAAGCCCGCATCTTCAAAACGGAGGGCGCCCGCAGGCTTTCGCGAGCGCTCAGGACAGGTGAGTATCATGGCACAGAATTGGACCCCGACCAGCTGGCGGCAGAAGCCCATCCAGCAGGTGCCGGAATATCCGGATCTCGCCGCATTGGCGGCAACTGAAGAGCGCCTCGCGAAGTTTCCGCCGCTCGTTTTCGCCGGCGAAGCCCGCCGCCTGAAGAGCGCGCTCGCCAATGTCGCAGAGGGCAAGGGCTTTCTGCTGCAGGGCGGCGATTGCGCCGAGAGCTTCGCCGAACACGGCGCCGATACGATCCGCGACTTCTTCCGCGCCTTCCTCCAGATGGCCGTGGTCCTGACGTTTGGCGCCCAGCAGCCTGTTGTAAAGGTCGGCCGTATTGCCGGCCAGTTCGCGAAGCCCCGTTCTTCGGGCATCGAGAAGCAGGGTGACGTGTCGCTGCCGTCGTACCGTGGCGATATCATCAACGGCATCGAATTCACCGAGGAAGCCCGCATTCCGAACCCGGAACGCCAGATCATGGCCTACCGCCAGTCGGCCGCGACGCTGAACCTGCTGCGTGCCTTCGCGATGGGCGGCTACGCCAATCTCGACAATGTGCACCAGTGGATGCTCGGCTTCGTCAAGGATAGCCCGCAGGCTGAGCGTTACCGCAAGCTCGCCGACCGCATTTCCGAAACGATGGACTTCATGAAGGCCATCGGGATCACGCCGGAAACCAACCCGAACCTGCGCGAGACCGATTTCTTCACGAGCCACGAGGCGCTGCTGCTCGGTTACGAGCAGGCGCTGACCCGCGTCGATTCGACCTCTGGTGACTGGTATGCCACCTCCGGCCACATGATCTGGATCGGCGACCGCACGCGCCAGGCCGACCATGCGCATATCGAATATTGCCGCGGCATCAAGAACCCGCTCGGCCTCAAGTGCGGCCCGTCGCTGACCGGCGATGGCCTGCTGGAGCTGATCGATCTCCTGAACCCGAACAACGAGGCCGGCCGCCTGACGCTGATCTGCCGCTTCGGCCACGACAAGGTCGCGGACAACCTGCCGAAGCTCATCCGCGCCGTCGAGCGCGAGGGCAAGAAGGTAGTCTGGTCCTGCGATCCGATGCACGGCAACACGATCACGCTCAACAACTACAAGACCCGTCCGTTCGAGCGGATCCTGTCGGAAGTCGAAAGCTTCTTCCAGATCCACCGCGCGGAAGGCACGCATCCGGGCGGCATCCATATCGAGATGACCGGCAACGACGTGACGGAATGCACGGGTGGCGCCCGCGCGCTGTCGGGCGATGACCTCGCCGACCGCTACCACACCCATTGCGACCCGCGCCTCAATGCCGACCAGGCGCTGGAGCTCGCCTTCCTTCTTGCCGAGCGCATGAAGGGCGGCCGCGACGAAAAACGGATGGTTGTGAACGGTTGATCGCGTTCCGTTCACGCTTCGTCTCCGTAAATTAGCGGAGCTGATGCAAGCATTCAGGAATGTGAATTTGACAGGACCGGGCTGGCTGACAAAGCTGGCCCGGTTTTTCGTTGCGCTTGCGTGCCAGATCAAAAATAGGGGAAGATATGAGTGAGACGCATTCGGGACATTGCCTTTGTGGCGCGGTGCGGTTTCGCACGTCCGGCAAACTGCGCGAGGTGATCGCCTGCCATTGCAGCCAGTGCCGCCGGCAATCGGGGCATTTTTATGCGGCAACCAATGTGCTTGATGATGGGCTGGAGCTGGAAGGCGCGGAAAACGTCACCTGGTATAGGGCAAGCGAAACGGCGGGCCGGGGGTTCTGCCGTACCTGTGGTTCCGCGCTGTTCTGGAAGGGTGACGGATCCAATTACACCTCGATCATGGCCGGTGCCTTCGAACAGCCGACGGGGCTGAAGATCGGCGTGCACATCTTCTGCGCCGACAAGGGCGATTATTACGAGATCGATGACGGCGCGCCGCAATATGCCGGAGGCAGATGAGGCGCGCCGTTTTGCTCACTGCACCAAAGCAGGGCGCTGGCAGCGCACGCCGGTGACGCGGATATCCGCTTCCCCGACGCGAACACCGGCGACGAGCAGCAGATTGTAGAGCAATTCGTCGATCGGTGCCGTCACCGTTGCCAGCGTCGCGGCAAGCGCCGATGTCACCGCTTTCGGCGTGCCAAGCGTCAGGAAGAGGATCTGGATATCCAGATCGAGATTTTCCAGGAGCGTCTTGGTGGTCGAGGTCAGCGTATCGCGCGTCGAGACGGTCTTGACGGCGCGTGACGCGATTTCCGTCGGCGTGAAGGCGAGGCGGGTGCGGCCAAGGTTTTTTGCCTCGACATGGGCGATGGCATCGATGCGCACGAGGCCCGAATCGAGGATGCGCGCCTTCTGCACGCGGGCTTCGTTGGAAAAGTCCGACAGGACGGACGGATCGACCTTGCCGAGCGCGATTTCCGCCACGCCCGGTACGGCATCGACCGAGACATTGGCATTTTCCGCCGTGCCGCCAAGGCAACGGATATCGGCGAGCTTGGCTTCCGAGGCCGCGACCTCGACATAGAGCGGCAGCTTGATGCGCAAGCCGGCGAGTGTGGCAAGGCCGTCGAAGCTGACCTCGATGGCTAGCCGCGTCTGGGCGCTGCGTACCGCGCTGCCCGGTTCGCCGAGACGATGGGCCGGTGTCTCGACCGGCGGCTCACCGATGGCCAGGCGGACGGTGACGGCGGCAAGACCGGGCAGGGACGTGCCCAGATCAAGCGCCACCTGGTTCTTGCCGTTGGCAAGTGATGCGGCGGCCGAGATCATCTGCAGCGCATTGACCGACATCTTCCAGTCGCCGCCGGTTGCGACCGCAAGGCCTTTTTTGGGATCGATGTTGAGGATGCGCGAGAGCGGCAGCTTTACCTTGCTGCTTGCCGTTGCCTGTTCGATCAGCCGGAGTGCCGAGCGTGTCGTGGTGGAAAGCCCCTCGACCGCCCGCATGGAGGCAAGAAGCTGCGGCATGGTCACGCCCGCGTTGAGGACGTCCTCATAGGTTGCGGCGGTGAGGTTCAATTCCGTCGCGACAGCCTTCAGGAACGGGTTGATCGATATGTCGGTATCAACCAGCGCCCGGTAATCCATCACCTTCAGCGACAGTTTCGTGCCAAGCAATTGGCCCAGCAGGGCATTGAGAATGCCGTCATTGAGGCTGGCAAGGCGCGTGCCCACGGAGAAGGCGGCAATCTTGTTGCGCGCCGCAGACCCGACCGCTGTCAGAACCGGCGGATTCGGCGTGAAGATCGATGCGACGAAGAGATCGCCGGGGCGCGATAATGTCACGCGGGCAGCATCGGCATCGGCATTCGTCTGTTTGAACCGGTCCCCAGGCGCTATGTCGGGATTTGCGACATAGCGCCCGCGCTCGACCTTGGCCGTCGCGGGTGTCCGCTTCGAACCGGTCAGGAGGACCGGCTGAATGATATTGCCATCCTTGTCGGACACGGAAACGGGCATATTGTTCAACGCGAAGTAGGTTGCGGCCGATTTCTCCGCCTCGGCGACATTCGCGGCGGCGGCGATCGCGGCAAGATCGGCAGACGCCTGCAACTGGCGTTGCTGCACGGTGAGGTAACCATAGTCCACGCCGAGCGCGATGGAAAAGATCGCCAGCGGCATGGTGAGGGCCGCGAGTGTGCCGATATTGCCGGAGCGATCCGAGAAAACGGAATTTGGGCGTTTCATGATCACATGCCTCCCACGCGCACGGTGGCGTAGCGTTCGATCTTTTCCTCGGGCAGCGCGAAGGTGAACATCTTCCAGATGGGCAGGTCGCTCGAGTCGTAGGTGATCGTGACGGTGAACTGGTCCGGATTGTTCGGGTCTTCGGAGACAAGCACCTTCATCTTTCGTCGGTTGATGAACGAATAGTCGAAGCGCGAACCATCCAGATAGTGGTTGACGAGCGTCACACGCTCGGTCGGGTTGAGGCCGGCTACGGCGGTTCTTGCGGCATCGGCGGCGATCTGCTGCACCGAGTGTGTTACCGAAAGATAGATGCCGTACGCGATCAGCGTGAAAAGAACGAGAAAGAAGAGCGGCGCGATGATCGCGAACTCCAGCGCGGAGGTGCCTTTGCGATCCATCGACAGGCGGGACAAGACGTGCATGACGTGTCCTCCTTCAATTGATGAACGATCTGCATCCTCAAATTGCGGATGCATCCTAACGGTGCACCCAAAACGTTAATTTCTCCTATAGGTGATATGTCTCGTATCTGGAAAATCGTGAGTTGTGCTGAAATGCTACGTTTTGTCCCGCAATGCGTCATGCAGGCGCAAAACCTCCATTTTCAGCGCGGCGATCTCGTCCAGAAAGTGCGTGTCGATCTTGTGGTGTAGCGCCATCAGCTCGATTTCGGCTTTCAGGTTTACCTCGTAGTCCTTGGACGCCTCGAAACGGTCTCGGGCGGCCTGCCGGTTTTGCGACATCATGATGATCGGCGCTTGAAGTGCGGCGAGCATGGAGAGTACCAGATTGAGAAAGATGAAGGGGTAGGGGTCGAAGGCGTCCTTGCTCAGCAGGAGGGTGTTGACGACCGTCCAGGCGAGCAGGAAGACGAGGAAGCCGATGATGAAAGCCCAGGATCCACCGATACGCGCGATGGCATCGGCGACGCGCTCGCCGGTCGCCTGCTTCGATTGATAGGCGACGTTGCGGTCCGCCGAAAGGATGCGCCCCTCGCGGGAATGGAGAAGGACCTCGCGCTCGGTCTCGTCGAGCTGATCGGAGGTTTTACCGAAGAGGATTTGGGCGGCGTCGTCGAAGGGCTTCATGGCCGGGGCTCCGGGAGAGAATCGGAGCCCTAGCCTAGCGTTGTTTGGGGCGAAATCAGTAGCCCGCGCTCATCAGTTCAGCATGGGAGTTGAAGAAGCGTTCGAGACCGTACTGTTTGCCGAACATGATATCGTGCTGGAGGAAGCGGAAGTCGCGCACCAGCGGGTCGACGGTTTTCTTGCGCGCCCAGTCCGGCGTGCCGTTGCCTTTGGCATCGATCAGCATGTAGCGGTCGATGACGCGCAGCTTGTCATGCACGGCACCCAGAAAGCCCGTGTAATAGGGGTGCTCGAAGCCGGCTTCCTTGAGGATGTAGTAGGAGAGGAAGGCCGGGCTGATGGTGCCGATATCCTTTTCCGCACCCGTCTTGTTCGACCAGATGACGAGCGGGGTCTCGTGCTCTTTCTTCATCTGCTCGGTCGAGCCCTTGCGCGAGGCGGTGATGCCCTTCATGTAGCCGGAATTCTGGTAGACCGTGTTGAGCGGCGGCAGGTGGTCGCCGAAGATGACGATGATCGTCTCGCGGTCGCGGTTCTTCGCCCAGTCCATCAGCATGTTCAGGCTCTGGTCGGCTTCCTTCACACCCTGCGCATAGCTGGCCAGCATGCGATTGTCGCGTGCATCGAGCTTGCCCTCCGGGGTGATGTCCGTCTTCGTGTAGCGCCCGTCGTCATAGGGGCCATGGCCCTGCAACGTCACGGTGAAGAAGAAGAACGGGTCTTCCTGCTGATCGGCCTGGCGGATGATCTCCTTGGTCAGCGCCTCGTCGGAGGTGAAGTTGCCACGCTTGGCGAGCGGCGGCATCTTGTCGACGTCCTTGAAGGTCTCGAAACCGAAGGCCTTGTAGACGCTCGAACGGTTCCAGAACCAGCCCGAGAACGGATGGATGGCGCGCGCCGTATAGCCTTCCGCGCGGAAGAACGTGGCAAGCGAGGGGATCGGCTTGCGGATATACTGCTGGTACGGAATGCTGCCGGTCGGCAGGAAGGCGTTGGAGAAGCCCGTCAGCGCCTCGAATTCGATATTGGCCGTCAGGCCGCCGAATTCCGGCGAGAAGACGTGGCCGCCCTGGTTTTCGCGGATGACCGGCATCGGATCCTGCGAGAGCTTCACGCTGTCGATGCGCGTCGGATCCCACAGCGATTCACTCATCAAGACGATGACGTCGGGCTTGGAGCGGTGCGTCGTGCCGAAGGGCAGCGGCTTGGAGGGGATCTTGTCGATGGCATCGACCATGTAGCCGCCGGGCGCCTGGACATTGGCCATCGGCAGGTTGATGGCGAAGGCCATGACGAAGCCATTGTGGCGATAGTTCTCCGCCTGGTCCCACATGATCGGGAAGACTTTCAGACGGTCGCGCACCCAGGAGAACTCGTTGTAGTCCATGATGGACGCGAAGCCGGCCAGCAGCGGCAGCGCGATGGCAAGGCGTGCAAGACGTTCCTTGCGCGTCAGAGGCCGGAACCGGCGCCAGGCGAAGACCCAGAGGCTGACGAGGCCGACGACGGCAGCGACGATGGCGATGGCAAGGCCGGCAGCGGTCCAAGGACGGTCCTGCACGAGAACCGGCATCAGTTCCATGATCTGGCGGCCGAACAAGAGGTCCGTCGGATAGAGCGGGTCGGTCAGGAAGACCTGCTTCTGCTGCGAGATGACGCCCATCAGCACGACGAGCGGTGCGATGAACAGCACGCCCTTGTGCTGGCGGCCGATCAGCGCATCAAGCGCGAGATAGGTGAGGAAGAAGACGCCGGTCGTGGTCCAGGCGGGCTGTTCGAGATTGGTGAAGTAGAGCCAGGTCTGCTCGAAGGAGCCACGCGTGATGACTTCGACGGCAACGACGGTCAGCAGTGCCAGAAGGCCGGAAACGGCAAGCGACCGCAGGATGGCGAGCGCCTTGGCGCGGCGCGCGAAGAATCCCGCCTCGGCGGCAAGTCCTTCGGTGGTTTCTATCGCCACGGCTGCGGGATTAAACAGGGCCAAGGCCGTCTCCAAACTTCATGAAACTTTCGTGTATCTGTCATACGGATGTCATCTTGAACAGGAGATGAACGGTTTCTGCAACGTTCTCCGCATGCTTTGGTTCCCTCTGTTGCATTGCCGCAATGGCGCCGGGAACCCGCTGAAAAGCAGGAGGTTGACGCGAAAGCGCGAGCAGGCGTCGGCTTTTCATTTCCAAAGCGCCCGTCATGCTCTAAACAGCTTCTCGACCGTTCGAGAGTGCGGGCTGCGCAGGATCGGACACCATGCAAAGACGGGTCTGCAGACATGAATTCCGAGACTGAAAAGGCGACGCTCCGGATCGCGGTTGCGCAATTGAACCCTGTTGTCGGCGACATCTCCGGCAATCTCGCCAAGGCGCGGGCGGCCCGCGAGGATGCGGCAAAGCAGGGTGCCGATCTGCTGCTGCTCACGGAACTCTTCATTTCGGGCTATCCGCCCGAGGATCTCGTGCTGAAGCCCGCCTTCCTGAAGGCCTGCCGCCGTGCCATCGAGGATCTCGCCGCCGACACAGCGAATGGCGGTCCCGGCGTCATCATCGGCTTTCCCCGCCAGGACGAGACCGGCCGCTTCAACGCCGTCGCCGTCATCGACGCCGGAAAGGTGATTGCCGTCCGAGACAAGGTGGACCTGCCGAACTACGGCGAATTCGACGAGAAGCGCGTCTTCGACCAGGGCGCCATGCCCGGCCCGGTGAATTTCCGCGGTGTGCGGCTCGGCATTCCGATCTGCGAGGACATCTGGGGCGATCTCGGCGTCTGCGAGACGCTGGCCGAAAGCGGCGCGGAAATCCTGCTCTCGCCGAATGGCTCGCCCTATTATCGCGGCAAGGTCGATATCCGTCACCAGATCGTGCTGAAGCAGGTCATCGAAACCGGCCTGCCGTTGCTCTATGCCAACCAGCTCGGCGGCCAGGACGAACTGGTCTTCGACGGCGCGAGCTTCGCCTTCAATGCCGACAAGACGCTCGCCTTCCAGATGAGCCAGTTCGAGGAGACCGTCGCGCTCGTCACCTTCAAGAAGGACGGCGACAACTGGGTCTTCGACGGCGGGCCGATGTCGCGCATTCCGGAAAAAGAGGAGGCCGACTACCGTGCCTGCCTGCTCGGCTTCCGCGACTACGTCAACAAGAACGGCTTCAAGAATGTCGTGCTCGGCCTCTCCGGCGGCATCGACTCGGCCATCTGCGCCGCCATCGCCGTCGATGCGCTGGGCGAGGAGCGGGTGCGCTGCATCATGCTGCCCTACCGCTACACCTCGCAGGATTCGCTCAAGGACGCCGCCGATTGCGCAAAAATGCTCGGCTGCCGCTACGACATCGTGCCGATCGAGGCGCCGGTGACCGGCTTCCTCTCCGCTTTGTCGGAGACCTTCGAAGGCACGGAAGAGGGCATCACCGAGGAAAATCTGCAAAGCCGCACGCGCGGCACGATCCTGATGGCGATTTCCAACAAGTTCGGTTCGATGGTCGTGACGACCGGCAACAAGTCCGAGATGTCGGTGGGCTACGCTACGCTCTACGGCGACATGAACGGCGGCTTCAATCCGATCAAGGACCTGTACAAGATGCAGGTCTATGCGCTTTCCAGCTGGCGCAACACCCACCTGCCGCCGGGCGCGCTCGGCCCGACGGGCGAGGTGATCCCGAAGAACATCATCGACAAGGCACCGTCCGCCGAGCTGCGCCCGAACCAGACCGACCAGGATTCGCTGCCGCCCTATCCCGTCCTCGACGACATCCTGGAATGCCTCGTCGAGATGGAGATGAGCACGGAGGACATCGTCGCGCGCGGCCATGACGTCAAGACGGTACACCGCATCGAACACCTGCTCTACATCGCCGAATACAAGCGCCGCCAGTCGGCGCCGGGTGTGAAGATCACCAAGAAGAATTTCGGCCGCGACCGCCGTTACCCGATCACCAACAGATACCGTGACCGGGGGTAGGGCGTGGCGGCGCCGGAGGATGCGCCGGGCGGGCGCCCGGCATTTACCGAGGAGGAGACCCGGCTGATCCGCCTGTGGTCTCTGAGCGAGTTTTCAGCGAGCAGACAGCTTTCCGCCCAGGCCGCCTATTTCGCGACGCCGGCGGTATTCGGCATCTACGGCATCGGGACGGGCAGCATTGTCATTCTCGGGGTGGCCTTCGTCTGCATCCTGCTTCTTCTGGCTTTCGGCCTCGTGACCACCTGGCGCGATCAGCAGAAGTTTGCGCTGATGCAATCCATCTGCCGTAAACTCACGGCGGGGAGCGAAGAGAGATAGGCGATGCGCAGCTCGGTCGAAATCCACAACATCGTCACCGGTGAGACGCGTGTCGTCTGGCAAACGGAGCAATTGGTCGAGGCGCCGAATTTTTCGCGGGACGGGCGGTTTCTCGTCATCAATGGTGATGGGTTGCTTTATCGGCTGGCGCTGGATGGACGCGAACCCGAGCGTATCGAGACCGGCTTTGCCATCAAGTGCAACAACGACCATGGACTTTCGCCGGATGGCCGTTTGCTTGCTATCAGCGACAAGGTGGAATTCGGCAAGTCGGCGATCTATGTGCTGCCGGTCGAGGGTGGCGTTCCCAGTCTTGTGACGCCGAACCTGCCCTCCTACTGGCATGGCTGGTCGCCGGACGGGGAAACGCTCGCTTATTGCGGCATTCGGGATGACGTTTTCGATATCTACTCCATTCCCGTTGCCGGCGGCCTCGAGCGGCGGCTGACCTTCGGTGAAGGGCGCAATGACGCGCCGGATTACGCGGCGGATGGGGAATGGATCTATTTTAATTCCAGCCGCACCGGCCGCATGCAGACATGGCGTGTGCGCCCCGATGGCTCCGAGCCGACGCGCATCACCGACAGCCCCTATGGCGACTGGTTCCCGCATCCGTCACCTGAAGGGAAGCATCTGCTCGTGTTGTCCTATGGCGGCGATGTCTTCGATCATCCGCGCGATCTCTATGTGCGGCTGCGCCTTATGGACATGGATGGCGGCAATGCGCGGATTTTGTTCGACCTTTTCGGCGGGCAGGGCACGATGAACGTGCCGAACTGGTCGCCCGACGGCAGCGAATTCGCCTTCGTGCGCTATGCGCCGGCCTGAACACAATTTGCAGTGCGTGCGGGTTAAGCTTTCACTCACCAGCCTGTTTAAGCGAATTTTGCGGTCTGCCAGCTAGCCTGTGTTCAACAATGCCCGAAACGGGCGGGGGACAGGCAGGGGTGACGATGGCGGATATGACGGAAGACGGCCGAACGGGGCGCCGCCGCAGGGTGCGTTTCGCGATCCGTGCCGCGGCCGTGATGATCGTCGGGCTTTTCGGCGCTGCGAATTTCTTCGTCCTCGACTATGCCATCGAACGTGCCGACAGCTTCGTCGCCGAGACCGAGCGCACGCTGGTGCGCAACGAGTTCAGCCACCAGATCGATCAGGTGGTACAGTACCAGAGCCAACTCTCCTTCTGGGACAAGAGCTTCAACGCGCTCGCCCACGGCATGCCGGACGATGACTTCGTGCGCGAGCAGATGCGTGACTGGATGTGGTCCGACTTCGGTTTTTCCTGGATGATCATGACCTCGCCGGACGGCGGGAAAATCCTCGGCGTGCATCGCGGAGAAAAGGTTTCCGATCGCAAGGCACGTGAAAAACTGCAATGGGTGAGCGATCTCACCCTGCGTGCCGAGCGCGCCTATCGCGAAGCGCTGTCACCCGACGGCGGCGGCTGGCGGGTGGCGCGCGCCAAGGAGGATCCGGATCTTCTGACGCCGGCGCTGCCGGAAATCCATGTTTCCGGCATGCGCCTCATCGACCGCGTCATGAGCATTGTCGTCGTTCAGGCGGTCGTTCCGAAATCGCTTCACGTTCCTGCAAGCCGGCTGGAGCCGACGCTGCTCATCACCGTCAAGCCGGTATCCCAGAAGATGCTGTCCAATGCCGAGCGGCGGCTTGGCGTGCACGATCTCGGCTTCACGCCGATCGTCACCGAGGAGCCGGGCCTCGTGATGACGCCCGTCGGCGGCGATGCCTATAATCCGATGGTCGCCTCCTGGCGTCCCAACATGCCGGGCTCCTTCGTCTGGCGTTCGGCGCTGCCGCAGATTGCGATCTTCGTGCTGGTCTTTGCCGGTGTCATGCTGTTCGTGACACTGCGCTTCTCCGCGCTGGTCAAGGCGCTCCAGCGCAGCGAGGCGAAAAATGCCTTCCTCGCCCGCCATGATCCGCTGACGGGCCTGAAAAACCGCAGCGGTTTCGATGAGGAGGTGCGCCACACCATCGCCAAGGGCAATGGTAAGCCGTTTGCGATCCTCGCGCTTGACCTCGACAAGTTCAAGGCCGTCAATGACCGGCATGGCCATGCGGCCGGAGATGCGGTGTTGCAGGCGATTGCCCGGCGTTTTTCCGAGCGTGTCGGCAGGCAGGGCTGCGTGGCGCGTCTTGGCGGAGATGAATTCTCCGTGCTCCTCGCCGGCGATTTTTCGCGCGAAATGCTCGTCGATCTCGCCGAAGCATTGGTACGCGACGCCCAGGTGCCGATTGCCTATGATGGCCAGCTTCTGCTTGTCGGCGGCAGTGCGGGCATTGCGCAATTCCCCGATCATGGCGGCAGCCTGCATGATGTGATGGTGATGGCCGATGCCGCGCTTTATGCGGCCAAGCACGCCGGCCGAAATCGCGCCGTTCATGCCGGTGATATCGATGATGGCGTCGTCGCCGAGGCCGGCGCTGCGCGCGCCGCCTGACGCACGATCAAAATCGTTCCGGGGCGTTTAGGGGCAGATGCGCGGCGCGGGCGGACTTGAACGCGCCGGCAAGCCGTGCGCATATCCTTTTCGTCAGGTGCCCGTTTGCGCGGGAGAATCGGGAATCCGGTGCGGGCGTAAACGCCCAGATCCGGAACGTGCCCAACGCTGTGACGGGGATGGCATGCATCTCAAAAGCTTGAATCGATTCAAGCTTTTGCCACTGGTTCTTGAACCGGGAAGGCAGATGCGGGCCGCGGGAACCGAAGTCAGAAGACCGGCCTGGCAAGATAGACCGAACCGCGCGGACGGCGGCAGGTTGTACGCATTGTTGGGGAGAAAACGATGCGAACAGAACTCTCGGACGCCCTTGTCCGGGCAGGCGCTTTTCCGTGCGAGGAGAGGCAGGCCGTCTACCGCGCCATAGAAACACGGCGCGACGTGCGCGACCAGTTCCTGCCGGACCCCTTGCCGGACGATCTCGTTGGCCGCCTCTTGCATGCCGCCCACAGCGCGCCGTCCGTCGGTTTCATGCAGCCTTGGAACTTTCTTCTTGTGCGCGGCGAAGAGACCCGCCGCGCCGTTCATGCGGCCTTCCTCAAGGCCAATGCCGAGGCGGCCGACATGTTTACCGGCGAGCGGCAGGCGCAATACCGGGCGCTGAAGCTTGAAGGTATCCTGAAGGCCCCTTTGTCGATCTGCGTGACCTGTGATCCAACGCGCGGGGGCACGGTCGTGCTCGGTCGCACGCACAATCCGCGCATGGATGTCTATTCCACCGTCTGCGCCGTGCAGAACCTCTGGCTGGCCGCGCGGGCGGAAGGTGTGGGTGTCGGCTGGGTCAGCATTTTTCACGACAGCGATATCCGAGACATTCTCGGCATTCCCGATCATGTGGAAATCGTCGCCTGGCTCTGCGTGGGCTTCGTCGATCAGTTGTATTCGGAACCGGAGCTGGCGGTGAAGGGATGGCGGCAGCGCCTGCCGCTGGAAGAGCTGGTTTTCGAGGAGCGCTGGCCGGAGATCCGGTAGAGTTTTGTTTTACCGCATTATCCTACGCCGAAGCAAATTCGCTTCGGCTGGAAATGCTCTGACGCGGCTCAGTTGACGCCGGCATCGGCCGGGCGGCCGAGATCGATGGCGGATTCGTTTTCTGGCAGGAAAGCCGGACCGACGGTGCGCACCTTGTTGTGGGTGGGATCGTAGACGCGATCCTCGATCTTTGCAGGGGTCTTCGCGGTCTCCTGCTTGTCCTTGCGGGTGGTGATCGTCGTGATGGAGCCGGTTTCCGGCAGGTCGCCGTCCGTCGCGCTCGCCGTCTCGCCCTTCATGGTCTTCTGGCGCTTGATCATCTCCTGATAATAGGCGGAGAGATTGCAGCCGCATGTGCCGGGCTTCGAGAGATCGCGCGTGCGATAGCTGAAGGCGTGTTCGAGATCACGATAGGGCCGGCCGGTGACGGTCGACGTCATCTGCTCGGTCTCCTGACCCGGCGTCATCGACTGGTAGAAGAGCTGCGTTTCGGTCTGCGGGCACATCATCGCGCAGACCTTCTGGTCGCGGCGGAAGTCGAGCGGCGTGGCTCCGGAGGAAATCGGGAAGAAGCCGCCGTCGCAGGTGCGCACGCAGACGGTGCGCAGGTTTCCATGGCCGGAACTGCCGCCGAGCGAGCGCAATTGCAGCCGTTCCCCATCCTCCGGCATGGTGCCGAGCGGCAGGGTGCGCGTGTCGTCCTGCAAGGTACGCAGGGTTTCGGTCGCCGCAATCGGCATCACCTTCGCCTCGCCGTTGCAGCCGTTCGTTTCCAGCGATGCAAGCAGGCGATTGCGCGAGCCCTGCGAGGACGTGCCACCGGCAAATTCGCGACGCTTGCGATCGAGGATATAGAGGTTGCGCTCCATCTTGCCGATGACCGCATCCAGCGTATCGCAGGCCGCCTCGTTCTCGCCACCGAAGACGGTGATGCTGCCGCTGGAGCAGCCGAGACGGCGCTGGTCGCTTTTGGCCTTGCGCAGCTGGATGTTCTGGCGGGCGATGGCACCGGCATATTTGCGTGCGCTCGTGGTGTCGACGACGATCCGGGGCAGGCTGGCCAGTTCCGCCTGGATCTGTTCGCACACGGCAGAAGCCGACGCGCCGCTCGAAAGCAGAAGCGGCAAGCCGGTCGCGATCGCAAACAAAAGACGGAAACGTCCTTTCAAGTCCTGGTATCCCGTAAGAAAGCCCGAAAGCGGCCTTCAAGGCCGACCTTGTCACGGCCTTTATCATAAGCCATGCGGCGCGCCGTGCAACGCGCTCCCGGATTTGTGATTAACGGCGGGGCGTATAATATGAATTCTGCAGTCATCTTTGGCCGCGTCGCGCAATTGATCTCGCGGAGGCCTTGGTGTAGCACTCTGCGCAAATACAACAGCCGGTTATGGCACGGCATGTCCGTCCGGCGGCAAGATCATCCCCAGGCAGGTGACTATGAAGATATCGTCGGTCTTGTTGAGCCCCCTTTATGCGCTCCAGCTTGCCTCGGGCGCGAAATCCTTTGCCGACAATCCTGTTATCGGCAGCAAGTGGCTCAACAAAAAGGGCTTGCATGAAAAGCGTGTGTCGCTTGCCATGCGCATGGCCGCCTGGCGCCGCAAGAAGCTGGAAAACCTCGTCGCGCCGGATCACCGCAGGCAATATGCCGAGACGGGTTTCGTGAAGATCGAGGATTTTCTGTCGCCCGACGTCTTCGCCGCCGTGACGCGCGAACTCGCCGAGCGGGATTTCGAGCGCTACGACATGAAGCAAGGGGCGACGGTCACGCGCCGTGCCATAATCGACGACAGCGATCTCGAAAGCCTGCCGGGCTTCAAGGCTGCGCGCAACGACCCGCGTCTCTCCAATCTGCTGCGCTATGTCTCCTCCCATTCCGGCCAGCCTCTGCTTGTGGTTCAGATTGTTATGGCGCTGCCGTCGGTGATTTCTGCCGGCTCAACCGATCCTCAGACAGCGCTGCACAGCGACACCTTCCAGCCAACGGCAAAAGCTTGGTTGTTTCTGCGTGATGTGGGTGAGGAGGATGGACCCTTTGCCTACGTTCCAGGCTCACACGAAATGACCCCGCAGCGTCTCGCTTGGGAGCGCGGTATCAGTGAGAATGCCGATGCGATCGAAAATGTCTATTCCGCGCGTGGCTCGTTGCGCATCATGCCGAATGAGCTTGGTGCTTTGGGCTACAGCCAACCGGTGAAGATGACGGTGAAAGCCAACACGCTCATCGTTGCCGATACGCACGGCTTCCACGCCCGTAGCCCGAGCTACAAGACGACGACGCGCATCGAAATCTACGGATCGCTTCGCCGAAATCCTTTCCTGCCCTTCACAGGTCTTCACATCGCGTCATTGCCCTTCATCGCATCCGGCATAAACCGGTGGATTATTTCGGGCATGCGCATGCGCAGCAAGCTTGGTCTCAAGGGTTCGCCTTGGCGCGCTGCCGGCATCGGCAAGGCCGATGAGTGGTCAGCGCGCCTCGACAAGCCGCCGGTGGCCTGACGCAACGATCACGCCGGGCGGCGGCCTGCCCTTGCAAGGTCGCCGCTGCGGCTCTACATATCCTTTCGTCGTCAACACCGACCGGATGGTGCAGCATGAATTTCAACCCGACCACAAATCGACTTCGTTTTGTCCTCGGGGAAATTCGTATCCATGCCTTCCATTACCCTCTCGAAAATTTCGTGGTCCACGCTTGACGGCCACGCGCTTCTTTCCCATCTCGATCTGAGTTTCGGCCGCGAACGCGCCGGCCTTGTCGGCCGCAACGGCGTCGGCAAGACGATGCTGCTCAAGCTGATCACCGGCGATCTGCAACCGCTTTCCGGCACCGTATCCGTCGACGGTTCGATCGGAATGCTGCGCCAGAGCGTGCAGGTCGGGGCTGAGGAGACGATTGCCAGCCTGTTCGGCATCGAAGGCGCGCTCGACCTGCTGCGCCGTGCCGAGCGCGGCCAGGCGGAAGCCGATGCCTTGGCGGACGCGGACTGGACGCTGGAAACGCGTCTCGCCACCGCCCTTGCCCGTGTCGGGCTGGATGCCGTGGCCGAGACCCGCCTTGCGGCGCTCTCAGGCGGCCAGCGCACGCGCGCCGCCCTTGCGGCCCTCATTTTCAGCGAGCCGGATTTCCTGTTGCTGGACGAGCCGACCAACAATCTCGACCGGGATGGCCGGCAGGCCGTGATCGACATGCTTGCTGGTTGGCGGGCCGGTGCCGTCGTGGTCAGCCATGATCGCGAGCTGCTGGAAACGATGGATGCCATCGTGGAACTCACCTCGCTTGGGGCCACGCGTTATGGCGGCAACTGGAGCGCCTATCGCGAGCGAAAGGCGCTGGAGCTCGCGGCGGCGCATCACGACCTCGCCCATGCGGAAAAGCACGCCGCCGACGTCGCGCGCACGATGCAGGTGGTTGCGGAACGCAAGGCGCGCAAGGACAGTGCCGGCCGCAGGAAGAAGGCGCGCGGCGACATCCCGCGCATCATGCTGGGGGCCATGAAGGAACGCAGCGAACTGACGAGCGGAGCGAATGCACGGCTTGCCGAGAGCCGGCAGACGCAAGCAGTTGAGGCCATTGCCGCGGCGCGCGAACGCATCGAAATCCTTCAGCCGTTCGCGGTCAACATCCCTTCCACTCATCTCGCTGCCGGCAAGGTGGTGTTGAAGATCGACGGTGTGACGGCGGGCTATGCACCGGATCAGCCGGTGCTACGCAACCTTTCATTCACGATCACCGGACCGGAGCGGATCGCCGTGGCGGGGCCGAACGGATCCGGCAAGACTACACTGCTCAATCTCGTAACGGGCCAGTTGCAACCCTTCGAAGGGCGGGTGCACGCCTTCACCGATTTCGCCATGCTCGACCAGCGCGTCAGCCTGCTCGATGCCGACCTCACCATCCGCGACAATTTCCGCCGGCTCAATCCCGAAGCCAGCGAGAACGCCTGCCGGGCGGCGCTGGCGCGCTTCATGTTCCGGGCCGATGCGGCTTTGCAGATTGCCGGGAGCCTCAGCGGCGGGCAGCTGCTGCGCGCCGGCCTTGCCTGCGTGCTGGGCGGCGGTGCACCACCGCCGCTGCTCATCCTCGACGAACCGACCAACCATCTCGACATCGATTCCATCGTGGCGGTCGAGGCGGGGCTTCGAGCCTATGACGGTGCTTTGCTCGTGGTCAGCCACGACGAGGCGTTTTTGCAGGCGATCGGCATCACGCGGCGGCTGGAGCTTGCGGCGGCATTGAAGGAAAAGGCCGGGCCATAGGCCCGACCTTTCAGCCTCAGGCGCGACCGAAACGGTCGATGACCTCGGCGAGGGGGACATGTCCCCTGAAGGCGCCGGAGCCGGCCGGTGTTTCGCCGTTTTCCAGGGCGGTTGCGAACCTCACCGCGGGATCCGCCTCAAGCTTTCGCCTGACGGCCTCGATACGCGGCCAGCGGCTGGCGGGAGCGACCTCGTGATAGTCCAGCCAGCGGGCGACGCCGATCAGCAGGCCATCGGCAAGCGTCGGGCGCTCACCGACGAGATACGGCGTTGCGCCGAGCATGGCCTCCAGCTTGTCGTGCCGCTCGATAACGGCTTCCTGACCCCATCCCCGCAGCGACTGCTGCAGGACGGGGTCCGGTGTCGCCATTTCAAGGGCCGACCACAAGGGAGAGAAGGCGCCCGTGAAGCCGGTATTGATATAGGCCATGAGCTGGACCATGCGATCAGCCTCGGCAGAGCGGGGCTCGAAGCTGATGCGCCGTTCCGCGTCGCGGGCGGCAATCCACTGCGCGATTGCCATGGTTTCGGTGATGATCCGGCCGTCATCGGTGACGAGCGCCGGCGTTTCATGGCGGGCGTTGAGCCGGGCATAGGATGCGTCGCGCATCTCGCCGAGCATATCGACGCGGCAGAGCCGGTAGGGCTTGCCCAGCCACTCCAGCGCGGCGACGAGGCCCATGGAGCTTCCGGCAGGGAAGCCATAGATGAGGATCGGTTCCAATGGTGTTCTCCGTGATTTCTGTTGACCACGCTGCGCAGCGACACTGGACCTAAGCCTTGCCCACTCCCATGTAAATTACGCACATTTTTGTCACCACACCGGAGCCCGCCATGAAGGATCTCGTTTCCCGTTGCCCGATCGAGGAGGTCATGCAGGTGCTGGGCGGGCGCTGGCCGACGCTGCTGATCTATTACCTGAAGGACGGAACCAAGCGTTTCAGCGATCTTCGCCGCGACAACCCCACGGTCTCGCACCGCATCCTGACGCTCGAACTGCGCAAGCTGGAAAAGGCCGGTATCGTCGTGCGCACCGTGTTCGATGGTTATCCGTTGCGCGTCGAATACGACCTCACGCCTGCGGGGCATAGTCTGATGCCGATGATCGATGCGCTGGGTGACTGGTGGGAGGCGCATGATTCCGCCCGCGCAACGCCGCAAACGAAAACGGCCGCCGAGGCGGCGGCCGTTTTGTAATGCTATCTGCGCCCATCAGGCCGGATAGGAGGCTTCCACCACGGCAAGCGCCGCCATGTTGACCACGCCGCGCGACGTCGCCGACGGCGAGAGGATGTGGGCGGGAAGGGCGGCACCCAGCAGGATCGGGCCGACATGCAGGCTGTCCGTCATCGTCTTGACGACGCCGAGCGTGATGTTGGCGGCATCGAGGTTCGGGAAGACCAGCAGGTTGGCTTCGCCCGTCAGCGTCGAGTTCGGCATGACGCGTTGGCGCAGCGCCTCGGAAATGGCGGCGTCGCCGTGCATTTCCCCATCGGCTTCGAGGTCTGGCGCCTGTTCCCGCACAAGCTCCATGGCGCGGCGCATCTTGAAGGCGCTGTCCGAGTCACGCGAACCGAAGTTCGAATGGGACACAAGGGCGGCGCGTGGCGTGATGCCGAAGCGGCGGATTTCCTGCGCGGCCATGATGGTCATTTCGGCCACTTCCTCGGCGGTCGGTTCCATCGTCACATAAGTGTCGGTGAAGAAGGTCGCGCCGCGCTGCGAGATCAGCAGGCTGAGGCCGGAGAAATCGAGCACGCCCGGCTTCTTGCCGATGATCTGGCTGACATCGCGCAGATGACGGGCATAGCGGCCTTCGACACCGCAGATCAGGGCATCCGCATCGCCGCGCTTGACGGCGAGTGCCCCGATGACGGTCTGGTTGGTGCGCACGATGGTGCGGGCGGCTTCCGGATTGACGCCCTTGCGGCCAACGAGGCGCAGGTAATCCTCGACATAGTCGCGGTAGCGCGGATCGTCTTCCGGGTTCACCACCTCGAAATCGACATTCGGGCGCACGCGCAGGCCGTAGCGCTTGAGGCGCGTTTCGATGATCTGCGGGCGGCCGATGAGAATCGGCAGCGCGGTGTTTTCTTCCAGCAGGATCTGGGCGGCGCGCAGCACGCGCTCGTCTTCGCCTTCGGCAAAGATCACGCGCTTCTTCTCGGCCTTCTTCGCGGCGGCGAAGATCGGCTTCATGATGAAGCCGGAGCGCCAGACGAAGCGGTTGAGCTGGTCGAGATAGGCGTCGAAATCGGTGATCGGGCGCAGCGCCACGCCGGTCTCGGCGGCCGCGCGGGCAACGGCCGGCGCGATTCGCAGGATGAGGCGCTGATCAAAGGGCGAGGGGATCAGGTAGTTCGGGCCGAAGCTTGGCGTATCGCCGGAATAGGCGCGGGCGGCAACGTCTGAGACTTCCTCACGGGCGAGCGCCGCGATGGCGCGCACGGCGGCCATCTTCATCTCTTCGTTGATCGTGCGTGCGCCGCAATCGAGCGCGCCGCGGAAGATATAGGGGAAGCAGAGAACGTTGTTGACCTGGTTCGGGAAGTCCGAGCGGCCGGTGCAGATCATGGCGTCCGGGCGCACGGCGCGCGCTTCTTCGGGCATGATTTCCGGCGTCGGATTGGCGAGCGCCATGATCAGCGGGTTTTCGGCCATACGGGTCAGAAGTTCAGGCTTGAGCACGCCGGCGGCGGAGAGGCCGAGGAAGACGTCGGCGCCGTCGATGCTTTCGGAGAGCGCGCGCTTGTCCGTCTCCTGCGCATAGACGGCCTTCCACTGGTCCATCAGCACTTCGCGGCCCTTGTAGACGAGGCCTTCGAGGTCGTGCACCCAGATGTTTTCGACCTTTGCACCCAGTGAAACGAGCTGGTTGAGGCAGGCGAGTGCTGCGGCACCGGCGCCGGAGGCGACGATCTTGGCTTCGCCGAGCGCCTTGCCGGCCAGTTCCAGGCCGTTCAGGACGGCGGCTGCGACGATGATGGCCGTGCCGTGCTGGTCGTCGTGGAAGACGGGGATGTCCATCTTCTCGCGCAGCTGGCGCTCGACCTCGAAACATTCCGGCGCCTTGATGTCCTCAAGGTTGATGCCGCCGAAGGTCGGCTCCAGCGCGGAGACGACATTGACCATCTCATCGACGGTCGGCGCATCGATTTCGATGTCGAAGACGTCGATGCCCGCGAATTTCTTGAAGAGGACGGCTTTGCCTTCCATGACCGGCTTGGAGGCGAGCGGGCCGATATTGCCGAGGCCGAGAACCGCCGTGCCGTTCGAGACGACGGCCACGAGGTTCGCACGGGCCGTGTACTCGGCCGCCGTTTCAGGATTGTCGCGGATCGCGAGACAGGGGGCTGCGACGCCGGGCGAATAGGCGAGCGCCAGGTCGCGCTGGTTGCCGAGCGGCTTGGTGGCGGTGATCTCGAGCTTGCCGGGGCGCGGATGGCGGTGGAAGAACAGGGCCTGCTGGTCGATATCGCCGCTGACTGGGCCGTTCTGCGTCCTCGGTTTGTCACCCGTGCTCATGATGTTTCCTGCCATATGCTGTTTTGGTTGCGGCTCCACATGCCACGAACGCGGCGCGGCGTGAAGTTTCGGGAACTTTCCATAAAGCCGCATTCGTCAGCCGGTGCAATGCCTATTTGCGGACGAAAAATGCATAGGTGTGTCATCAGTTTGAAACAGGAGTCTGGTTTTCAACGGGACGAAAGCCGCCGGTCCATGAAGGAACGCGGCGGCCGGCCACCCGGAGACGAACCTTATGACCCCGACGCCTGCCGACCCCAATGTCCGCCACTTCCGCACACTCTTCATCTCGGATGTGCATCTGGGATCGAAGGCGGCCAAGGCGGATTTCCTGATCGACTTCCTGCGCCACCACGAAGCCGAGACGATCGTGCTCGTCGGCGATATCGTCGATGGCTGGCGGCTGAAGCGCAACTGGTATTGGCCGCAGTCCTTCAACGACGTCACGCAGAAGATCCTGCGCAAGGCCCGCAAGGGCACACGCATCATCTACATCCCCGGCAATCACGACGAATTCCTGCGCGATTTTCCCGGCACGCATTTCGGCGGTGTCGAAGTGGCCGAGCGCATGATCCACGAGGCCGCCGACGGCAAGCGCTATCTCGTGCTGCATGGCGACGAGTTCGATGTCGTGGTGCGCCATGCCCGCGTCGTCGCCTATCTCGGCGACTGGGCCTATGATGCGGCGATCGCCATCAACGTCGTCTTCGCCGCCATCCGTCGCCGCCTCGGGCTGCCCTATTGGTCGTTCTCGTCCTGGGCCAAGCAGCAGGTGAAGACGGCCGTGAACTTCATCGGTGAGTTCCAGAAGGTCGTCGTCGAGGAGGCCCGCCGCTACGATGCCGATGGCGTCATCTGCGGCCATATTCACCATGCCGTCATTACCGAGATCGACGGCATCCGCTATATCAATAGCGGCGACTGGGTGGAAAGCTGCACGGCGATCGCCGAGCATCACAACGGCGAGATGGAGCTGATCACCTGGCAGACGCTGACGGCGGTGCCGGAGCCCGTGTCGATCGCCAGCCGCAGCCTTGGCGTCGTTGCAACGGCTGGCGCCGAGGCCGCCTGACGCGGTGCGTCGCAGGCGAGGGCGGAACGAGCGCACCCCGCAGAAATAGCGGATTGGCGTACGTACGTCGGCATGCTAGAGCGGGGCGTTCCAAGACAGGTTCCCCGCCATGACCGCCCCTTCCGGGTTCACCGTGACATCAGGCGCGCCGCCGTTCTTCGTCGCGCGCATCGCCCTCGTTTTCAGCGCCCCGATGATGGTGAACGGCATTGCTTTGCCGTTCTTTCCCGTCTGGCTTGAAAACTTGTCGATGAGCGATTTCCAGATCGGCATCATTCTGGCCGTGCCGATGTTCGTGCGCGTCTTCACCGCGCCGGTGGCTGGGGTCATCGCCGATCGAATCGGCGAGCGCTCGATCATGCTGGCCTGGTCGGCCGTGCTGTCGCTCATGACGGCGATCGCGCTCTTTGCGACGGGTTCGTTCTGGCCGGTGCTGCTGCTCTACACGCTGCAGGGCGCGGTCTATTCGCCCTATGTGCCGATCACCGAGGCGATCATGCTGTCGGGCGTGCGGCGCTGGAATTTCGATTATGGCCGGATGCGGCTCTGGGGCTCGCTCGCCTTCATCGTCGCGACGATGATCGGCGGCTGGCTTGCCGGCCTCTATGGCGGTTCCATGGTGCTGCCGGCGATGGCGGTGGGCTTCGTCCTGACGGTGCTCGGCGCGGTGATCGCGCCGCGGGTCGGCAAACCGCGCCGGCCGTCGCCGATCTCGGCGATCGCCACAATGCCGACGAAAAGCACGCTTCGGCAGGCGGATGTGCAGTTCATGCTGATCGGCGTCGCGCTGGTGAATTCCAGCCATGCCATGCTCTTCGCCTTCTCGGCGATCTACTGGCAGAAGATGGGCTTCAGCGGTGTGGATGTCGGCATTCTCTGGAGCGCCGGCGTGATGGCGGAGATCCTGTTCTTCCTCTTCGCCGTCCAGCTCCGCCGCCGCTTCAATCTGTGGTCGATGATGATCGTCGGCAGCAGCGTCGCCGTCCTGCGCTGGATCATCTTCCCGATGGACATGTCGTTTGCAGGCTATTTCGTGCTGCAATGCCTGCACGCCTTCACTTATGCCATCATCCATATGAGCGTGCAGAGCCGCCTCGTAGAGCGGGTGGCGGAAGAGCAGGAAGCCTCCGCGCAGGGGCTCTACTACTTCTACACCGGCATCTTCACGGCGATCGCGACCTTCCTGTCAGGCTATGCCTTCAACTGGTACGGCGTGCACGGCTTCTACCTGATGTCCTGCATCGCTGCGGCGGGTCTCGCCTGCGTCGTCGCGGGTCGGGTTTTTGCCGCGCGCCTTCAGCCCCAGAGCGTCGCTTCCGGCGGATAGACCGACGATCCCTCGTAGTGCAGGCCGGGCACCCGGTCGCGCGCCAGCAGCAGGGGGCCGTCGAGATCGACGAAATCGGCGCCCTGCGCCAGAAGCACCGCCGGCGCCATGCCGAGCGAGGTGCCGACCATGCAGCCCACCATGATCTTCAGCCCATGTTCGCGCGCGGCTTCGCGCAGCGCCAGCGCTTCCGTCAGGCCGCCGGCCTTGTCGAGCTTGATGTTGATTGCGTCGTAGCGATCGACGAGCTTTGCCACGTCTTCCGTGCGATGCACGCTCTCGTCCGCGCAGACCGGGATCGGTCGCGCATGGCCTGAAAGCGCCGAATCGTTTCCGGCCGGCAACGGTTGTTCGACGAGCGCGATGCGGGCCTCCGCGCAGATGGCGAAGTGATAGGCGAGGTTTTCGGGCGTCCAGCCCTCGTTGGCGTCGAGGATGATCGCGCTGTCGGGGGCGCCGGCGCGCACGGCCCTGATGCGGGCGGCGTCGTCGGCGGTGCCGACCTTCACCTTGAGCAGAGCGCGGCCGGCATGTTCGGCGGCCTGGCGCTGCATGGCCTCGGGTTCGCCCAGCGAAAGCGTATAGGCGGTGACGAGTTTCTGCGGCGCGGCGGCATTGATGACCTGCCAGGTCGGCACGCCCGAAAGTTTCGCTTCGAGGTCCCAGAGAGCGCAGTCGATGGCGTTGCGGGCCGCCCCGGCTGGCATGATGCGGGCAAGGTCCTCGCGGCCGATGTTGTCCTCGACGGCGCCGCGCATCTCCTCGATTGCGGCCAGAACACCCGGCACCGATTCGCCATAGCGGGCATAGGGCACGCATTCGCCGCGGCCGACCTGGCCGGAGGCTTCGATTTCACAGATCACCACCTCGGCCGTCGTCTTGGCACCGCGGGAAATCGTGAAGGCCCCGGCAATCGGGAAGGTTTCGGCGGCTGCGCGCAGTCTGCGGTGCATCGGGCGGGATCCTGGCTGGCCCCGAAAAATTCGAGGCGGAAACGGGCTTTTGCCGGTTCGTTCGGTGACAGATGGCCGGCGAGCCGATAAGACAGGCGCATGTTGTGCCCCAAGCACGGGAAGATGCAAGAGACTTGACCTCAGCCGCCAGCCCTTCACCCGACATCGTGAGCGAAAGCCTACCGGACAATGGCGGGGAGGTCTGGCGCCTTTCCGGCCATTGGGTGAACACGACCGCCGTTGCGGGCGCCAAGCGCCTGGCGGAGATGGCCGGGGGCAAGGGGGGCGCCCTCGAAGTCGACCTCAGCGGCGTCTCGGAGATGGATACGGCCGGTGCCTGGCTCTTGCGCCGCGCCATCACCGAGCGACAGTCCGGCGGTGCCGATGTGCATCTGCGGGATGGCGACGGAGAGCGCTATGCGGACCTCGTTTCCGCGCTGCCTGAAAAGCTTGCCGAACCGCGGGAAGACAAAGCCGCGCGCGCGACGCTGTTCGAGCGCATCTTTTCACCGATCGGCCGCGTCATCGTGGACGCGTGGGAAGATGTGGTCGCCGCCATGTTCATTCTCGGCTCGGCGGTGCGCGGCGCGCAGTTGAAGCTTGGACGCCGGAGCGGGCTTTCACCGGCGGCGATCGTGCACCAGATCGACCATATGGGCGTGCGCGCCGTGCCGATCATCCTGCTGATGTCGTTCCTGATCGGCGCGATCATCGCCCAGCAGGGCGCCTTCCAGCTGCGCTATTTCGGGGCGGAGGTCTTTGTCGTCGACCTCGTCGGCATTCTGCAGCTGCGCGAAATCGGTGTGCTCCTGACTGCGATCATGATCGCCGGGCGCTCCGGCAGCGCCATCACCGCCGAGATCGGTTCGATGAAGATGCGTGAGGAGATCGATGCGCTGAAGGTCATGGGCCTCAGCCCCGTCGGCGTGCTCGTCTTCCCGCGGCTCGTGGCGCTGACCGTCGCACTGCCGCTGCTCACCATCATCGCGAACTTCGCCGCGCTGTTCGGCGCGGCCTGCGTCGCCTGGGCCTATTCCGGCATCACCTTCGACACGTTCCTGTCGCGTCTGCGCGAAGCGATCGACCTCTCGACCGTGGTCTCCGGCATGATCAAGGCGCCCTTCATGGCGCTGATCATCGGTATCGTCGCCTCAGTGGAGGGGCTGAAGGTCGGCGGCAGCGCCGAATCGCTTGGACGTCACGTCACGGCGGCCGTGGTGAAGTCGATCTTCGTCGTCATCCTCGTCGATGGTCTCTTCGCCATGTTCTACGCGGCCATCGATTTCTAGGAAGACGGATGGATCAGGCTCCCGAAAAACAGGATGATGTCGTGCTCTCGGTTAAGGATCTGACCGTGGCCTTCGGCAGCAATGTCGTACTCGACCGGCTGAACCTCGATATCTATCGCGGCGAAATCCTCGGCTTCGTCGGCGCCTCGGGCACCGGCAAATCCGTGCTGATGCGCACGGTGCTGCGCCTTCTCCCGCGCCGTTCCGGCAATATCCGTATCTTCGGTACGGATTTCGACAAGGCGAGCGAGGCCCAGCGCCTGGCGCTCGACATGAAGCTTGGCGTGCTCTTCCAGCACGGCGCCCTGTTTTCCTCGCTGACGGTGAAGGAAAACATTCAGGTGCCCATGCGCGAATATCTCGACCTGCCGCAGGCGATGATGGACGAGCTGGCCAAGCTGAAGATCGAGCTGGTGGGCCTCGCCCCGGAAGCCGCCGACAAATATCCGTCCGAGCTGTCCGGCGGCATGATCAAGCGCGCGGCGCTGGCACGCGCGCTGGCACTCGATCCGGCGCTGGTCTTCCTCGACGAGCCGACTTCCGGCCTCGACCCGATCGGTGCGGCCGAATTCGATGAGCTGATCGCCAAACTGCGCGACACCCTGGGATTGACCGTGTATATGGTGACTCACGACCTCGACAGCCTGTTTTCGGTCTGCGACCGCATCGCCGTGCTCGGGCAGAAGAGGGTCATGGTCGAAGGCACGATCGAGGACATGCTGGCCTTTGACGATGCGTGGGTGCAGTCCTATTTCAAGGGCAAACGCGCGCGCTCCATTGTCCGGAAGGCGTGAAGAAGTGTCCGGGAGCCTCGCGGCCCCGGAATAGGAACTGCGAGCGGGATAGCCTGAAGCATGGAAACGAAAGCCAATTACGCCATCGTCGGTTTCTTCACCGTGCTCGTGATGGCCGCCGCCTTCGGCTTCGTCTATTGGATGTCGCAATACGGCCGTAGTGGCGACATGGCGCAGCTCGCCATCCGCATTCCGGGCTCCGCCAATGGTCTGAGCATTGGTTCGCCCGTGCGCTTCAACGGCATTCCGGTCGGCTCCGTGCGCAGCCTTGCCATCGATGCGGACGATCCGCGCTTTTCGGTCGCCATGACCGAGGTCGCGACGAGTGCGCCGGTCAAGCAGTCGACCTCGGCCGTGCTCGAAGTGCAGGGCCTGACGGGTGCGGCCTATATCGAACTCTCCGGTGGCGATGCCGGCGCCGAGAACATTCTCCAGAAGGCGTTCGATACCGAGACGGCCGCCGTGCTGGAGGCCGAGCAATCGAGCGTTACCAACATCCTGTCGACCGCCGACAAGATCCTGAAGCGCGCCGATGCCGCCATCACCGACATTCAAGGCTTTGTCGCCGATGCGCGCGGGCCGCTGACCAAGACCATCAACAATGCCGAGCAGTTTTCCGATTCGCTCGCACGCAACGGCAAGAATATCGACGAGTTCCTGAAGAGCGTCGGCGGCCTGTCGGAAACCTTCCGCAATCTCTCCGGCCGGCTGGATTCGACGCTCGCTTCGGTCGATGACCTCATCAAGGCCGTCGATCCCAAGAAGGTCGAGGATTTCGTCGGCAATGTCGACAAGATCAGCAAGGACATCGCGGCCGCCTCCGGTGACGTGAAGACGACCGTCGAGGGCTTCCGCAAGACGGCGGAAACCTTCGATACGTTCGGCAAGAACGCCAATGCAGCGCTCGACAAGGTCGACACGCTGATTGCCGCCGTCGACACGCAGAAGGTCTCAGGCGCGATCGACAATATCTCGGTGGCAAGCGCCGATGCCCGCAAGGCAATCGCCTCGGTCACCGGCGTTGCCAATCGCATTGGCGAGCGCCAGGAGGATATCGACCAGATCATCACCGACGTGAAGCAGATGACCAACAAGCTGAACGCCGCTTCCACGCGCGTCGACGGCGTGCTCGCCAAGCTTGACGGTTTCCTGGGCGAAGGTGATTCCGAATCGCTCTTCGCCGAGGCCAAGGCGACGCTGCAATCGATCAAGCAGGCTGCCGATACGCTGAACGGCCGCATCGGCCCGATCGCCGATGGCCTCCAGCGCTTCTCCGGCTCGGGCCTGCGGGATGTGGAAACGCTGGTGCAGGATACGCGCCGCACGATCCAGAACCTCGACAGCGCGATTTCGGGCTTTGAGCGCGATCCGCAGCGTCTGCTGTTCGGCGGCGAGACGGTGAAGCAGTATGACGGGCGCACGCGGCGCTAAAGCAATTCCAGCAAAAGTGCGTAGCGGTTTTGCGTCCGGAATTGCGCAGAAATAAAAGAGATGGGCATTTTCGCGATTCGAAGAAAAGCGGAGATGATCCAAGCGGCAGGTGTGGCTCTATTTCCACAATGGTAATCCGGATGTTTCGGACGTGAATTTGTCCGGTATCGCAGCCGTGACTTGTTGTTGTGCCGCTGCTAGACATTGAGTCTGTGGCTTTGAGGACGAGATGACGGTATCGGGTATGGAGTTGTTGCGGAACGGAACGGCGGCGCGCGCTGCCCTGATCGCCGTTCTGGCGGCAACGCTTGTCGCGTGCGGCAGCAAGGCCGCGAACAACGATACGTTCAGCCTCTCTGCGCTGTCCTCCGTCGAAGGTCCGTCTGCCAAGAGCCGCCAGCTTCTCGTGCCGCAGCCTTCCGCGCTGAAGGCACTGGACAGCGAGCAGATCGTCATCCGCCCGACGCCCTCCGAAATCCAGTATCTCGCCAAGGCGCAGTGGAGCGACAGCCTGAGCAAGATGGTGCAGGCCAAGCTCGTCCAGGCCTTCGAGAACACCGGTCGTCTCGGCGGCGTCGGCATGCCGGGGCAGGGCCTTGCGATCGACTATCAGCTCGTTACCGATATCAGGTCCTTCGAAGTACAGGCGTCGGGTGCGGATACGGCCGTGGTGGAAATTTCGGCCAAGCTGCTCAATGACCGCAATGGCACGGTGCGCTCGCAGAAGGTTTTCCGCGCGACGGTGCCGGTTAGCGGTACGGGCAACCCGGCTTTCGTGAAGGCGCTCGATGCGGCCTTCGCGCGCGTGACCGCCGATATCGTCGGCTGGACACTCTCTACGATCTAAGCCTGATTTTTCAGAGCGTTCGGAAACGGTGCGCAGCGTGGGCTGCGCACCGTTTTTGCATTCAGGCGTCCGCGACACCCTGGATGGCCGAGACCTTCCACTCGCCGCCATCGCGGCGCAGGAACGTCCAGATTTCGACGGCTTCCGTCAGATTGTCCGGATCGCCGGAAACGAGGCGGCCGGTCGAGCGGTCGCGCATCACGTCGATGCTCTCGTAGCGCATCGCCACGGTCGCATAGTCATCCGAGCCTTCGCGCCAGGCTTCGGCAACATCGCCCTGCACGAGGTGGATATCCTTGACCTCGTTCCTCAGGCCCTGGGTGGCGTTGTCGCTCAGTTCCTCGGCGAGATAGGACATGGCTTCCGGCGTCGTGATCTGACGCAGCGTGCGGAAGTCTTCCGCCGCATAGGCCGCCTGTAGTTCCTTCAGCATGCTTTCGAACTGTTCGAGGTCCGCCTGCTGGATACCGATTTCATCATTGTTTTTCGATTGGGCAGGTGCCTGCCGGCTGCCGCCGCCGATGCGGGGGATTTCGAAATCGGAGGCGCCGCCCTGATAGGCGCTGCGGGCCTGGCCATTGCCGGCATAGGCGGGCGCATTGCGCTGCGCGAACATGCGCCGCAGGAAGAAGAACAGGCCGGCGATCAGCGCCACCTGCAGGATGAGGCCAAGGAAGCCGATGCCGCCACCCATACCGGAGCCGAGCAGCATGCCGATGAGGCCGCCCAGCATCAGGCCGCCAAGCAGCCTGCCGCCGAAGCCGCCGAACAGGCCGGGACGCTGGTTCGCTGCGGTCGTGGTGTTGCGGCCGGCGGAGGGTTGCGCGGACTGCTGGCGCGTCATGGTGCGGTCGATCGGCTGGGCTTCCGTCGGCGAGGTGCGCGTCGTCGAAGGTGTCGAGAATGTCCGCGTGCCGCGGCTGCCGAAACCACCGCCGGCGCGGCGCGCTTCCGCGACGTCAACGACCGTGACGATCGTCATCAGCGCAATCGCCAGCGTTGCCAGCACACGCCCAAATCCCTGTATAAACATCATATTCCGTCTCTCTTCCCCTTGGCACTTTCAAGAGCATTTCCAGCCGAAGCGAATTCGCTTCGGCGTCGGACAATGCGATAAAAACAAACCCCCAGAGCATTTCCGGCGAGCCGCAGTTCGCCGGAAATGCTCTGGGTGCGTCGGGACGCATATAGAGGCGGGGCGCGCGGATTATAAGGTTTTGGCGCGGGGAAACGGCGCGAACGCCTCACATCTGCGTTATCGGCGCGTTATCACAGCAAAACGGCCGCCCGGAGGGACGGCCGTCGCTGTTTTCGATCCCGACTGCGCTTAGCTGAAGCGGCCTGCCGCATGGGCCAGCATGGTGTAGACCTTGCCGGTATCCGAGGTGAGGTAGGTCTGCGTCATCACCTTGTCGCGGTCGTTGCGGGCGACATCGGCAAGCAGCTTTTCGAAGTCCGAGATGTAGCGGTCGACCGCGGTGCGGAATTCCGGCTCGCGCTCGTACTTACGCTTGATCTCGTCGAAGGTCTGCTGGCCCTTCAGCGTGTAGAGGCGGCGCGTGAACACGTCGCGCTCGCCGCGCTGGTAGCGGCGCCACAGATCGACCGAGGCATCGTGATCGATGGCGCGGGCGATATCGACGGAGAGCGAGTTCAGCGATTCCACGACATGGCGCGGATTGCGCGTGTCGGCCGGGCGGGCGGCCTGGGCCTCGCCGCGCGGCTGGGCGAACTGCGCTTCTTCGCGCGACACGGCGCCACGCAGCAGGTCCCGCATCCAGCCGCCTTCGCCAGCCGTCTTGGCATCGGCTTCGGCGGGCAGGGGCTGCGCACGCTGCGGCACGGTGGCGCTCGCCGCACGCTCAAGGCCGAGGCTGCCGCGCAGCTGGGCCGGCTCTTCGCGGCGCGGCTCGACGGCGCGGGTTTCCTGCACCGGCTGCTGCTGTACCACAGGCTGCTGGACGGCCGGGCGGGAGACTTCGAGTGCCGAGGACGATTTGCCGATGATGTCGGACAGGTCCTGCAGCGCCTTGATCTGCTCGCTGACGGCGCGGCGCATCTGGGCGGCATTTTCCTTGGCTTCTTCCGGAAGGTCGAAGGCGCCGCGCTTCAGTTCGCCACGGGTCTGGTCGAGCTCCTTGCGGATCTCGGAGGCCGCACGGCGGATTTCTTCGGTCGCACCGGAGAACTTGCCGATGGCTTCCTCGACGGCCTCGCGCATGGATTCGCGCATGACGGTCGTGGCGGCCTCGGACTTCTTGCCGGATTCCGAAAGCAGGCGGTCGACATCGGAGAGCGAGGCGCCGACGCTGCCGCGCAGGCGGTTCGCCACTTCCTTGGTCCGCTCTTCGGCGCGCGTGAACGCGCCCTCGACGGATTGGCCCGCTTCCTCGCCAGCCTTGACCAGCTGATCGCGCAGGGTGCTGGCGGCCGCTTCTGCACGCTTTTCGGTCTCGCCGAGAATGCGGCCGACTTCGGCAAACGAGCTCTGGATGCCGCCGCGCAGATTGCCTGCGATCAGGTTGGAGCGCTCTTCGGCGCGGCTGAAGACGCCTTCGACCATGCCTTCGAGCGACTGCATCGTCTTTTCGATCTCTTCCGAACGCTGGACGAGGCCGACGGAGAGCGAGCGTAGCGCATCCTGGCGCTCTTCCAGCGTCGAAACGAGGTTCGACTGGGCGGCGGCGAGCAGGTCGGAGGCCTGCGACAGGATCTTCGAATGATCCTCGAAGCGCCCGACGATGCCGCCGATCTGCGAGAGCGTGCCGGCCGAAATGTCGGACAGGCGATCGACCTTGCCTTCCAGCAGGCGCGAGGTGGTGGCGACCATATCTGCGGCGCGTTCGGCCGAGGTGGTGAAGCGCTCCGACGTGCTGGTCAGACGGCCGTCGATGGCGCCGAGCGTCTGGCTGGCGGCGTCGACGAGGCCGGCAATCGCGCCGTTGCTCTCGGAGAGGCGGGCGATCAGGCCCTCGACATTGGCGGCAAGGCCGTTCTCGATGTCGCGCATCGCGCCGGCCGCTTCTTCCGTTCGGCTGGAGATCGCGGCAAGCGTATCGGCCGTGCGGGCGGAGATGGCGTTGATCAGCGCGGCATTCTCGTTGCGCAGACGGTCAGCACTGTCCCGGGCGACGCTGCTGATGCTTTCGGCGGTTTCACGACCAACGCCAGTGATGCGCTCGACGGCCTCACGGCCGACAGCCGCGTAGTCGTTGATGACGGGACGGGCTTCCTCGTTGATGAGGCGCGAGAGTTCTTCCGTGCGGCTTGCCAGCATGGAGTTGAGTTCACGCGTACGGTCGTCAAGCGTCGAACGAATGGAGGCGCCACGCGCTTCCAGCGCCTTCTCGACATCACCGAGACCGGTGCGCAGCGACTGCGCCTGGCTGGCAAGACGGCCTTCCGTTTCGGCGAAGCGGGCGACGGCGGCAGTGGTGGTCTCATCGACCGCGCGGGTGAAGGCTTCGTTGCGGACCGAGAGATTTTCGGCGAATTCGTCGCCGGTCTTGGCGATGTTTTCCGCGACACGCTGGGCCTCGACGCCCATTTCCTGCGCTGCGCGCGAAACGGCACCGCGCAGCGAGCTGGACAGATGGGCGAATTCCTCGCCGGTCTTGGCGAGAGACTGCGCCGAGCGGATTGCTTCGGCATCCATGTCCTGGGCGGCCTGCGAGACGGCGTCGCGCAGCGTCTGGGCAAGGCCGGCGGCCTTGCCGTCGATCGTGCGGTTGACGCTGTCGAGACCGATGGTGAGCGCCCGGTCCATCGTGCCGAGACGTTCCTCGATGCGGCCGGTCTTTTCATCGATGGTTGCAGCGATACGTTCGGAGGCTTCCGTCGATACGCGTTCGATGTCGCCGGTGCGCAGTGCTAGCGTACCGTCGATGCGGTCGGTCGCTTCGCCGGTAAGGCGGGCGATCTCGCTTGCGCGTTCCGTAAGGGTGTCTTCGAGACGGGTCGTGGCGGCGCCGGCAACACGTTCGAGGTCCGACGTGCGGCCCGAAAGCGTGGTGTCGATGCGCTGGGCAACGTCGCCGGCAATGCGTTCGATTTCCGCGGCACGGCCCGAAAGCACGGTGTCGATGCGCTGCGCGGTATCGCCGGCAACGCGCTCGATTTCGGCGGCGCGGCCGGAGAGCGAGGCGTCGATGCGCTGGGCGGCATTCTCGGCGATCAGGTCGATTTCGAGCGCGCGGCCCGTCAGCGTGCTGTCGATGCGCTCGGCTGCCGCCGTCGTTACCCGTTCGATATCGTCGAGGCGGCCGGAAAGCGCGCCTTCGATGCGGTCGGCTGCATTCGCGCTGACGCGCTCGATATCGCCGACGCGGCCGGCCAGTGCGGCTGCGATGCGGGCCGTCGTCTCGTCGCCGATGCGATCGACTTCGGCGATCGGGCGGGAGAGGGCGTCGGAGACGCGCAGCGACACGTCGCCGCCGACCCGTTCCAGATCGCTGAGACGCTCGGACAGCGTGTCGGAAATGCGCGAGGCCGCGGTGTCGACGATGCCGGAGACATTGTCGACGCTGTGTTCGATGCGGGCTTCCAGCTTGCCGAGGTTTTCCTCCAGGCGGCTGCCGGTCGTGTCGAAGCGGTTTGCGACGCTGTCGACGGTCGTCTCCATGCGGGCGCCAAAGGCATCGGCGGCCTCGGCAATCTTCGAGGAGGTTTCGCTGAGGCGCTCGGCGACGGCGCCGGCGCTTTCGCGCACCCGGTGATCGAGCAGGGCGGCGCTGCCGTCGATGGTGCGGCGCAGCGTCTCCTCATGCTGCTCCAGCGACATTTCCAGCATGCCGGCCGAGGTGGCGATCGAGGTGCCGATATTGGTGGCTTGCTCGTTCAGCGTTTCGGTGAGGTAGTTCCTGCCGTCGGTGATGGCGACGTTGATCGCATTGATGCGGTCGTCGAGCGTCGCGCGGATCTGCTCATGGGTGTTGACGAGCGAGCCGGCGAGCTGCGAGGCGCGGCCGGAAAGGGCTTCGGCAATCTCTGCGGCGCGGCCGGAGAAGGCGTCGGCGAATTCGGCAGCCTGGCCGTGCAGGACGCCGCCAAGCTGCTGGCTGCCTTCCGTCAATACCGTCTCGACGCGGTCTGCTGCGGCGTCGATCGACGACTGCATGGCGCCGGCGCTGTTGGAGAGCACCGAGGCGAGGTTGGCCGTGCGGCCGGTGATGACTTCGTCGATCTGGCGGGCGGCACCCGTCAGGGCATTTTCGACGCGGCCGGCGGCGGAGCCGACCGACTGTTCGAGCTGGCTGCCGGTGTCGTTCAGCATGGCCGAAAGGGCGGCCGTGCGTTCGGTGAGCGCGCTGTCCAGGCGGTTGTGGCTGGCGGCGATCGTCGAGGTAATTTCGTCGGCGCGCGCGCCAAGGGCTTCTTCCATGCGCGCCTGGGCGGCCTGGATGTCGGTGGCGATTGCCGTGCCGCGGTTGTCGAGCGCTTCCGTCAGACGGCGTTCGCTGCCCGAAATGCTTTCGGCCAGCGCATCCGCGCGGGCGCCAAAGCCGCTTTCGATGCGGTTCTGCACATCGGAAAGGCCGCCGAGCAGAGCCGCCGACTTTTCGGACAGCACCGCGCCGACACGCTCATGCGCACCGGAGACGGCGCTGTTGATAGCATCCGCATGGCCGGAAACGGCGCTTTCGAGCACTTCCTGGCTGGTGGCGAGCGTCGTGGCCAGTGCGAAGGACTGGTCGGTCAGCGTGTTGCCGAGGCGGTCGATGCCGGTGGTGAGCAGGCCGTCGATCGCATCGCGGCCGCTGGCGACCGTCTCGTTGATCCGGCCGAGGCTCTCCATGAGCTTGGAGTCGAGCGAGCCGGCGCGCTGGTCGAAGGCCTGGGCGAATTCCTCGACGCGGTTGTCGAAGGCGCCGGCGATCTGGCCGACGGTGGCCTGCATGCGCTCATCGAAGAAGCCCGAGCGCAGGTCGAGATCCATGACCGTGTCGTCGGCGGCGTTTTTCAGGCTCTGGCGGAACTGCGCGCCCTTTTCATCGAGCGCGGCATTCATCGACTGGAGAACCTGGTCGAGGCCGTTGGTGACGGCATGCTGGCCGACCGACAGGCTTTCGCTGATCTCGCGGGTGCGGGCAATCAGCGTCTCGTTGAGCTGCTTGGCACGCTCGTTGAGGGCGGCGTTCAGCTTCTCGGTGTTGGTGTCGAGCGAGGAGGCGCGCGTCTCGAACTGCTGCAGCATATCGCGGCCGCGGGAATCGAGGCTCTTGGTCAGATGGTCGAGGCGGGCGTCGAACTCGTTGGCAAGCGCCAGACCGGAGGAAGAGAGGGTGGAAAGCAGGCTGTCGGTACGGGCCGAAAGCATGGCGCCGATCGTCTGCGTCGCGCTGTCGGACTTTTCCATCAGCATGGCGGCGCGGGTGTCGAGCATCGAGGCGAAGGCCTCACCCGACGTCGCGAGGCGCTGCGTGATGTTGTCGCCGGCAACGGCGAGCTCGTCCTTCAGTTGCTCATGCGCGCCCGAAATCGACGAACGGATGCGCTCGGCGTGGCTGACGATGGCTTCGCGCTCGGAACCGAGTTCCTGCACCAGCGTACGCACGCGCATTTCATTGTCGGTATAGCTGCGCTCCAGCGCGTTCACTTCCGAATGCACGAGGGTTTCGAGCTCGGTGGCGCGCGCGATGGTCCGCTCGATGCCTTCGTTCATCGCCGACACTTCGCGGCGAACGGCCTGGCCGACGGTCATGATGCGATCGGTGGCGACGGTTTCCGGCTCGGAGAGACGCAAGGCCACTTCGGCCATGGAGCGGGCGGCGCTGCGCAGTTCGTGGGCGCGCGAAATCATGATCGCGAAGGCGAAGAACAGCATGATCGGCATGACGATGGCGACGACCATGCCGATGGCGCCGGG
>NZ_CAMLFY010000026.1 GCF_946479415.1 uncultured Shinella sp.
GGAAAGCCTTAAAAGTCTCCTTCGCTGAAATGGTGATCCCGCCGCGATTCGAACGTATCATCCCATATTGGAAATGACACCTAACGCTTATTCTGCTGCAGATATCTTGCCCGATGCAGTTGGGTTTATTTTACCTCAACGGGAGGAAGCAGATCCCGATGATCACCCCACAATCGTCGAAATGATTCCAGAATAAAAACTGGCTGAGTCCCGTCTTTGCAATGGTGCTTGAGGAGACTTGTCCAGGAGTGCGTCTTTCCGAGGCTCAGCTCCGTTCCCCGAACTAGATGAATAGAGAGAAAAATGACCTGGTTATCGCTCACGACCGAGAACGACGATCGCATTACAATCGACAGTGAGAAGGTTCTTCAGATTAAGGCACATCCAAAGGGCTCGCACATCACCCTCACGACGATCCTGCCGAACAAGGACGGCAAACTGTCGGCGAAAAGCATCGTTGTCGCTGAAACCGTAGAGGAAATTGGCAAGGCTTTGAAGGCGGTGACCGTTCGGAAATAACGTTCCACAACCCTGTAACTTTCGTTCCGGGGACCACCTTCAAAACAGGAGGGTCGGGAACGTGATCGGACGACAAAAATTCTTGCTGTCCAATCGCCGAAAGGCCGCCTTGCCTCCCCAAGCTGGCCTTTCGGTCGCATACCCTACGCGATGCGGCGTGGAATCGGGCTCAATCACCAGACGGACACGCCTCCCCTCGGCAGAGTTTGTTGCCGCTTCGAAGAACGCGATCGACCGATACTGCATATGTTTTAAGGGATCCTCTCTCGTTGAAAGGTTTATGCCGACCGTTGTACTTTAGTTAAAAAGGGTCAGCACGGCCGGCAGTCCGATAGCAGCCAATCACATCACCAACCATTTTCGAAACATTGTCGTGCAACTCAAGCAGTTACTGGTCTCGTCGGCTTGATAACGATAAGACTTGGCCGTCGCTCTTAGCACTCCTTTTGAGCACCCTACTTTTGCACACGTCGTCCAGAGTCACATCCCGCCAAACGGCTAGATCCGCCATCGGCGCCGGTCGAGCTGAAATAATGGCCGTGCACCGATATTCCTGCGGTTCCAGAAGTCAGCTTCCAGCTTTTGTCGTGGAACAAATTGGTTGCCTGAGGATTAGATCATCGACCCTAGTTGAGTTTGCAAGGTCGCCAAGCGACGGACCGCCAGAAATTTGGAGCGAAAGTAAGCGCTGTTCGCGTCGAATTTCTTTTTTTATTTTAGGAGCTATTCATATTGAAACCTGAAGACGAATTTGACCTGCCATTGAATGACGATGGCCCGATGCGAGACGCGGATGCCGAACACACGCAACCTGATGAAGCGTTGAATGGTGAAGACCCTAAAAAACCGCAATCGAAAACAGAAGAAGAACGGATAACCAGAGAGGAGTATAGCAAAGCCTTAGCCTACTTCCGCAAAGGTCCAATGTATGTGCGTGATGAGTAGACATACCGCGCTGCAACCGCATATGATAATCCTTTAGGAAGGATCGTGGGCCGTGGAGCGCAATATTCTAAGCGCGAAAAACCGGCCGCGTGATCCTGGTGATCGGCTCTTGCCGTGCCAAATCGATCCACAGAGCTGAGACTTGTTCCCAAATCTATCTCGTGCGCTTATGGCTTAAACAAGCTGCTATTCGCCGCTCTGGCGTTCCAAAATGTTCCTTCACTGCGCGCGTCACAAGTGACCTGTGGTCGAATTCGCCTATTCAGCGATACCTTAGAAGAGCATTGTGAGTACAAAAACGCGCAGAAGGATACCGATTAAAAATATAGAAATAAAATTAAAAACTGTGATAATAGTTAAAATACACATTACGAATAGATGGGCACCCCATGCATTCCTCTGCATTGACGCCAATGACGGTATCTATAGAAGCATGCACTCTCGTCTGCATTAAGGTTCATGAGCAGCCTTAAAAGCGTGATTAACGGCGGGAAAGATCATCGTGATCTTGGCATCCCGCGCCGTCAACTGCTTCAGGAGCCGCTTCGTGGTCACTGGAACTCCGGCTTCGAAACCCACCCATATTGTTGCAACGTGTTCTATCGACTCTTTCGCCTTACCGTTGCAAGATAGCCATGTTCGGGCGAACAGGATTCTGCGAGGCACGCATGGATCAGGTACTAGGACACGCAAGCACATGGCTCTCCGTCACCCAGGTTGATGAAACACAGCTCTATGTCAATTTCCTTCAGGTAGGCGCTGTAGTGCCGATACACGGAGCCGGTTGTTTCATTTACGTGAGCGGTGAAAGGTTCGAGATCACTGAGGCGTTCGAGGAGATTCGCTCCAGATTGCCCACCTCGTGCTTCCCCTCATCATCCAGGAAGGCACCTGAAAAGTCGGGCGGTCAATCTCGACACTCACGCTCCTGAATCGGTTGGCAAAGGGACCTCATCATCTCGGCGGCCTCAACTACGATATATCGTATATCTCTAATAAAAAGGAAGAACAACCGCTGAACATGAGAAGACCCGTTCACGAACGGGCGCAGAGCTTTACGGCTTATGGATGAGGTGGACGACGCAGTGGTGAACCGAACACGGCTTCCCATTCCAACTTCACACACCTCTGATCCCAGATCTCCGCACGAAACTTTCCAGTGCGAATATTACGCCGTAAATTTGCATTGTGGCGTTCGGCGATGCACTCACGCTCATGCTGATCTTTGCTGCGCCGCAGCAAGGCCAGAAGTCTGCTTGCAGAACATCTGTTCGGGAAAAAAGCGCGCCCCATTCGCACCCGATTTTCGAAGAAAAATTAAATTCAAGTAATTTATTTATTGGTGATCCCGCCGCGATTCGAACGCGGGACCCCCAGATTAGGAATCTGGTGCTCTATCCTGCTGAGCTACGGGACCACTGCGTGAACCCATACAAAAGCTGCGCCGTGAAGCCAAGCGATTTTCGGGCCGTCACGCGGCAGGTTCCATCGGAAACAGCGCGAAAGGCCGGTGCATGAGAGATTGAGGTCATCGGATGGAGATGGCTCCATCCACAAACCTTCAAGGGGAATATCCATGCGCAAGATCATGCTTTCCGCTGTCGTTGCCACTGTCGCAGCATTTTCCTTCGCCGCTCCCTCGCAGGCCGGCGGCCTTTCCATCGGTTTTGATTTCGGCGGCGGTCATGGCTGGGGTCACGGCCATCATGGCCACGGCTGGGGCCACTCCCAGGTCACCTTCTACGATGACGACTACGGCTACGATTGCTTCTGGAAGAAGGTGAAGCAGTACGACAAGTGGGGCAACCTGATCATCAGGAAGGTCCGCGTCTGCGAATAGGCCACGACGCATCTGCCGCCGATATCTCTGATCCTCCCCGACTTGCCCGGCTGTTATCCTGCAGCCGGGCTCTTTTCGTCAGGCGGCAAGCCGGCTTTCGGCGAGCTTCACCCAATAGGTCACGCCATGGGGAATGGCGTCGTCGTTGAAGTCATAGGCCGGGTGATGAAGCCCGGCGCTATCGCCATTGCCGAGGAAGATGAAGGCACCGGGCCGCGCAAGCAGCATGTAGGAGAAATCCTCGCCGCCCATCATGGGGTTGAGCGCCGGATCGACCGCGGCAGCACCGGCAATGTCTTCGGCCACCGAAACGGCATGGCCGGTCTCGTTCGCATGGTTCACGGTGACCGGATAGTTGCGGTGATAGGCAACGGTGATCTCCGCACCATGCGCGGCAGCAAGGCCGCTGCAAATCTGGCGGATGCGGGCTTCCGCCTGTTCGCGCATGTCGGCGCTCAGCGTGCGCACCGTTCCGGCAAGCTGCGCCGTCTCGGGGATGACATTGTGCGCGAAGCCGGCATTGAACTTGGTGACGGAAACGACGAGCGAGGCGATGGGATCGGCGACACGCGAGACGATGGTCTGCAGCGCGGTGACGACGTGCGAACCGATGACGATCGGGTCCACCGTCTTGTGCGGCAGGGCGGCATGGCCGCCGCGGCCCTTGACGGTGATGTTGAACTCGTCCGTCGCCGCCATGATCGGGCCGGCGCGCGTGCCGAACGAGCCGACCGGCATGCCGGGCAGATTGTGCATGCCGTAGACCTCGGCGATGCCGAAGCGCTCCATCATGCCGTCCTTGACCATTTCGTTGCCGCCGCCGCCGCCCTCCTCGGCCGGCTGGAAGATGACGGCGACGGAGCCGGAGAAATTGCGCGTCTCGGCGAGGTACTTTGCAGCACCCAGCAGCATGGCGGTGTGGCCGTCATGGCCGCAGGCATGCATCTTGCCCTTGACGGCCGAGGACCAGGGCTTGCCGCTCGTCTCGTCGATCGGCAGCGCGTCCATGTCGGCGCGCAGGCCGATGGTCCGTCCTTCACCCTTGCCACGGATGATGCCGACGACGCCGGTGCGGCCGATGCCGGGCACGATTTCGTCGACGCCGAATTCCTTCAGCTTCTCCGCCACGAAGGCAGCCGTCTTTTCCACGGCAAAGAGCAGCTCCGGCTCCCGGTGGATCTGTCGGCGCCATTCGGCGATTTCGTCCTGCATTTCGGCGGCGCGGTTGAGAACGGGCATGCGGGTTTCCTGTCATGTTCGGCCGGAAAATTGGCCATCTCGCTCCGATGGCTTTGCCATCACGGTGCCATATAGGTTAAATAGGGCGACGGTTCGAGACAACTCCCGATTTCGAGGACAGACCTTTGCAGACGAACGGACGACCGATGCGCCGGGCTGCTGCGCTTGCAAGCGCCGCCCTGCTGTTCACCGCCTCCCTTGCCAATATTGCCAATGCCAATCCGCGCATGCTGGTGGACGTCAACACGCTGCAGGTCATCGAACACGAGGATGCGTTCCAGCGCTGGTATCCCGCTTCCCTCACCAAGCTGATGACGGCCTACACGGTCTTCCGCGCCATCAAGGCCGGTGAGATATCGCTGGAAAGCCCCGTCATCATGACGAAGAATGCCGCCGCCGAACCGCCGAGCAAGATGTATTTCAAGCCCGGCCAGAAGATGACGCTCGACAGCGCGCTGAAGATCATTCTCGTCAAATCCGCCAATGACGTGGCGGTCGCCATTGCCGAATCGGTCGGCGGCTCCGAGCAGGGTTTCATCGACCGCATGAATGCGGAAGCCGCGCGCATCGGCATGAGTTCATCGCACTTCATCAATCCGCATGGCCTGCCCGGCAAGGGCCAGTATACGACGGCCCGCGATCTTGCCGTGCTTGCCGTGACCCTGAAGCGCGAATTCCCGCAATATTCGTCCTATTTCGCACTGGAAGGTTTCACGACCGGCAAGAAACAGTACCCCAACTACAACATGCTGATCGGCCGCTTCGACGGTGCGGACGGCATGAAGACCGGCTTCATCTGCGCCTCCGGCTTCAACCAGGTCTCGTCGGCCACCCGCAACGGTCGCTCGGTCGTCTCCGTCGTGCTCGGCTCCGAAAGCCTTGGTGCGCGCGCCGATATCTCGGCGGGCATGCTGGAAAAGGGCCTGACCATGCGGGCCGCCAAGGTGCCGACGCTCGGCCAGCTTCGCCCCTATGGCGAAACACGCAACGAAGTCGCCGATATCTCGCAGGAGATCTGCTCGAAGCACGCCGCCAAGGTGCGCAGCGAAGGCCGCGACGAGGCCGGCCGGCAGAAACTCCTGTCGCCCTATATCCACGAGGTGAACCGGCCGCTGAAGCTGGTTTTCGCCGGCCTGATGGGTGGCGATACCGCCACGCCCGCCGGCAATGACGAAGTCGCTTCCCGCGATATGGGCGACGCCGTCAATATCCCGATCCCGATTCCCCGGCCGGCTTTCTGATCGGCCCTTTTACAGGCAAGACGACCATGACCCTTCCCGAACGGCGTGTGCCGGTCTCCGTGCTGACAGGCTTTCTGGGCGCGGGCAAGACGACTTTGCTCAATCGCCTGCTGAAGGACCCGACGCTGACCGATACGGCCGTCATCATCAACGAGTTCGGCGAAGTCGGTATCGACCACCTGCTCGTCGAGCAATCCGGTGACGGCATCATCGAGCTTTCGGACGGCTGCCTGTGCTGCACGATCCGCGGCGAACTGGTGGATACACTTGCCGATCTCATGGACCGCATGCAGAGCGGCAAGATAGAGCCGCTGAAGCGGGTGGTGATCGAGACGACGGGCCTTGCCGACCCCGCCCCCGTGCTGCAGGCCGTCATGGGCAATCCGGTGCTGTCGCATTCCTTCAGCCTCGATGGCGTGATCACCGTCGTGGATGCGGTCAACGGCCTCTCGACGCTTGCCAATCATCCCGAAGCGGTCAAGCAGGTCGCCGTCGCCGATCGCGTGCTGATCAGCAAGACGACGCTGGCCGATGCCGCGACGCTGGAGGCGGTGAAACGGGAGGTCGCCGCCCTTAACCCGCGCGCGCTGGTGTCCGACGTCGACACGCCCGGCCTCGTCGGCCCCGACCTGCTGGCCAACGGCCTCTACGATCCCGGCAGCAAGATCCCGGACGTGCGCCGCTGGCTGCATGACGAGGCCCACGGTCACGCTGGTCATCACCACCATCACGATCATGACCACGGGCATGATCACCACCACCACGGGCACGATCATCATCACGATCACGGCCACCAGCACGCCCACCAGCACACCCATGACGTGACGCGCCACGACGCGACGATCCGCTCCTTCAGCATCGTGCACGATCAGGCCATCGACCCGATGGCGCTCGACCTGTTCATCGACTTGCTGCGCTCGGCGCATGGCGAAAAACTGTTGCGCATGAAGGGTATCGTACAGCTCTCGACCAATCCGGAACGACCTGTGGTGTTGCATGGCGTACAGAGCGTCTTCCATCCGCCGGAGCGGCTTGCCGCCTGGCCGGATGCATCCGACCGCCGCACGCGGCTCGTGCTGATCACCAAGGACCTGCCGGAAGCCTTTGTGCGCGATCTCTTCGACGCCTTCACCGGCACGCCGAAGATCGACCGCCCGGATCGGGCAGCCCTGGAAGACAACCCGCTCGCCGTTCCCGGCTTCCGGTTTTAAGCGCTAGGCTTTCTTGCGGATCAGGAAGCGGTGCCCGGCCTCGACGCGCTCGCTGGCTTCCAGCGCGTGGCCGTCCTCATGGCAGAAATGCGGGATATCGATCACCGCAAGCGGGTCCGTCGTCTCGACCCAAAGGCTGGCACCGGCGGCCATCGTCGATAGCCGCTTGCGTGTCTTCATCACCGGTAGCGGGCACTTCAGTCCGCGCAGATCATAGACCTCGGCCTCGCCGCATGCCGCCGTCACGGTCATTTCTGCCAGAACTTCCAGAACGGCTTCTTTGCGGCCTCCTCAACGACCTGCTGGCCCGCCTCGCCACCGGCGACGGGAAGGGTCGAGACGGCATCGGTCTGCTGCGCGGCACCCGTATTCGTCGCAACCGTCGTGTTTGCGGAGGTCGCGGTTTCGCCAGCCTTCACCGGCTGCTGGCCGTTCTGAAGCGTCGCCTGCCCCGCATTCTCGGTCACGACAGGCCGGGTGTCATCAACCTGTCGCGGCTGGCTTCCACCGGTCAATGTCTGCCAGAAGGACTTCTTTTCCTTCTTCTCGACGGCCGCCATGCCGGGATTGTGTTCCGGCACCGGCAGGGCGCCTTCGCCCCTGGCCAGCTTTTCCGCCTTCTCGGCAGCGACATCGGCCGCAAAGTCCGACGCAGCCTTGTTCTTGGCTTCCTCGGCTTCGCGCACGGCGCGCTCGGCGGCCTCGACCTTGCGCTTCTCGGCCTCTTCGACCTTGCGCTTCTGTTCGGCGATCTCGCGCTCGGTCATCAGCTTGCCGGCGTCGAGCGAATTGCCCGTGGGTGCATAGGCCAGCTCGCGACCCTTGCGCTGATCGGCGACGATCGCCTTGCGCTGCGCTTCCGAAGGTTCGATCCAGACCGTGCCGTTATATTTGCGCATCGCCGTGGCATAGGACGCGGCATAGGTCTTGTTGTAGGTGGTGAGGGCCGATTCCAAACCGCCGGGGGTCGTCATGGCGGGGCAGGCGCCGGCGGCCGAGAACGGCTTGTCTGACTGCTGGTTGAAGACGTATCTCTTCTCGCAGACATTGACTTCCGGCGGCCGCTTGGTCACCTCGAAATGGTCGTAACCGACCTTCAGCATCTTCCAGAATTCGATATTGGGATTGTCGCGATGCCGCGCCATGTTTTCCGCCGTCATGCGGAAGGGGAAGGCCTGGAGCTGGATGGTCGACTGGCCGCCGCCGAAGGCGTCGCGGGCAAGTGCGAAAATCTCCACCATCTGCTCGTCGGTCATCGAATAGCAGCCCGACGACGAACAGGCGCCGTGGATCATCAGATGCGTACCGCTCGCCTTGTTGGCGCGGTCATAGGCATTCGGATAGCCGGTATTGATCGCGAGATAATAGCTCGAATTCGGGTTCATGTTCGCCTTGGAGAGCGGATAGAACCCTTCCGGCGCCTGACGGTCGCCTTCCTTCATCTTCGGGCCGAGTTTGCCAGACCAGGCACAGATCTTGTAGTTGCGCACCTGCCGGAATCGGTTGGACCGGTCCGCCTTCCAGACTTCCAGCCGGCCTTCTTCCTTGAAGATGCGCAGCATGATCGGCGAGGCACGGTCGATATTCATCGCCGACATCTTCGACAGCACCGCGGGCGACAGCTGATAGTTGGTCTTGCTGGACACGTTCTTGAGGTCGACATCGACCTTGTCGAACGTGTCGAGTGTCTCATTCGTGCAGCCGGCGGCGGCAACGGCGAGAAGCGATACAGCGGCAAGAACAGTCAGGCGCATTCCACAAGGTCCGTCAAGAATCGTCAGATCGCATGCCGCCGCGCCGGGCGGGCGGACGCGCAGTCGTAACCGGCTTATACTTCATAAATTCTTAACCGGAAATTCTTTCGCAAGGCTGCCGGAAACCCGCACCCGTCTCAAACACGGGGAATGTGGCCGAGATTTGGCAAGGGCGGCCTCCGCCGCCCTTCAAAACGATCGCCTTAAAGTTGGCGGCCGATATTCAGGTAGCGCTGGCGGCGATCCTTGCGCAGCTGGTCACCCGGCTTGGCCGAAAGGTCCTTCAGCGCCGAAGCGATGACATCGCCGGTGCGGCCGATCACGGCGGCGGGATCGCGATGCGCGCCGCCGACGGGCTCCTGGATGATGCCGTCGATAATGCCGAAGGTCTTCAGGTCCTCGGCGGTGATCTTCATATTGCTCGCCGCTTCCTTGGCGCGGGTGGAATCGCGCCAGAGGATGGAGGCAGCGCCTTCCGGTGAGATGACGCTGTAGATCGCGTGTTCCAGCATATAGACGCGGTCGCCGGTGGCAATCGCGATCGCCCCCCCCGAACCGCCCTCACCGAGAACGACCGAGACGATCGGCACGCGGATGTTGAGGCACATTTCCGTCGAGCGGGCGATGGCTTCCGCCTGGCCGCGCTCTTCCGCGCCGATGCCCGGATAGGCGCCGGCGGTGTCGATCAGCGTGATGACCGGCAGGCCGAAGCGGTCGGCCATTTCCATGACGCGGATCGCCTTGCGGTAGCCTTCCGGCCGCGCACTGCCGAAATTGTGTTTGAGGCGCGACTTGGTGTCGTTGCCCTTTTCCTGGCCGATAATGGCGACGGCTTCGCCGCGGAAGCGGCCGAGACCGGCCTGGATCGCTTCATCCTCGGCAAACTTGCGGTCGCCGGCCAAAGGCGTGAATTCTTCGAAGAGCTGGCGGGCATAGTCCACGAAATGCGGGCGCTGCGGATGGCGCGCGACCTGCGTCTTCTGCCAGGGGCTCAGCTTGGAATAGATGTCGGCCATCGCCTCGCGGGCGCGCACTTCGAGCCGGCCGACCTCATCCGACGTGTCGATGCTCTCATCTTCTTCGGTAAGCTTCTTCAGCTCGTGGATCTTGCCTTCGAGATCCGAGATGGGCTTTTCGAAATCGAGGTAGTTGTGCATGAGATGCGTTTCCGATCGTTTGCTCAAACCGCGCCGGGCGGGTGTCGGCCAAATTTGGGCCAGTCGCGGGCGAAGGGTCCTAATCCGGTTTTTTTGCCTGTTTGGCAAGGGGGTGATGGGTTTGAACGAGCGCGTGAAGCCGTTCTTCCAGCACATGCGTATAGATTTGTGTCGTCGAAATGTCCGAATGCCCCAGCAGTTCCTGCACGGCGCGCAGGTCCGCGCCGTTCTGGAGCAGATGGCTGGCGAAAGCATGGCGAAGGACATGCGGCGACAGTGTCGCGGCCCGAATTCCCGCCCGCCCCGCCAGCGCCTTGAGGTCGCGGGCAAAGACCTGCCGCGGCAGAAAGCCCTCCTTGCTCTGCGCCGGAAACAGGAAGGAGCCCGTCGCCGGATCATCGCCGATCTCGGCCGCCAGCACCTCGCCATAAGCTTCCATAGCCGAAACCGCAGCGCGCGACAGCGGCACCAGCCGCTCTTTGTTTCCCTTGCCCCTCACGACGAGGAAACGCCCCGTCTGCGCGAGAACGCTCGCCGGCAGGGAGACGAGCTCGCTGACGCGCATGCCCGTCGCATAGAGCAGTTCGACGAGCAGATGCATGCGCCGCTTCATCAGAAGATTGCCGCCCGGCTCCGCCGCTTCCGTCTCCGCCTGTGAAATGAGACGCGTGACGTCATCGACGCTCAGCGTCTTCGGCAGCGAGCGCCCCTTCTTCGGCGCATCGAGAATGCCCGTGGGATCATCGCCACGCAGGCCCTCGCCATAGAGGAACTTGAAAAACTGCCGGAGCGCCGAGAGCCGCCGCGCCTGCGAGGCGGCGGCGAAACCCTGTTTGGCGAGATGGCCGAGATAGGCGCGCAGATCGTCCGGCATCGCCTCGGTGAGACGCACATTGCGCTCGTTGAGGAAGGATTTCGCATCCTCGAGGTCGCGCTCGTAGGATTGCAGCGTGTTCACCGCAGCGCCCCGTTCGGCGCTCATCATTTCGAGGAAGGATTCCACCTGAAGCCCGGACGGATCCCTCATGGCTGCGGGTTCACCCGTTCGGAGGGAATGCGGATCGTCACGTCGCGCTCCGTCGGCTCGACGAAGGTCACCAGCGCCACCATGACGCCATAGACCGACCCGACGATCACGGCGCAGAAGAACAGGAAACGGAACAGGGTGGGCATGGCATTCTCCGGAGCGGATGCCGTTTATATTGCCTCGCCGACCGCCGAGCGCAAGGCCGGGCATCACCCGACATCCGGGATGAAGGCTGCGGCAGACTTGACGCTTCCGGTGGTTTTGTCGATACGGAAAGGGACGAAACCCCGGAAACACCAATGACCGAGCCGATCGACCAGGCCCCTCCCGCACTTGCCCCCACGCTTGCAAGTGAGGCCCGTGCCGCGCTCGGCAAACGCAACCTCGTGCTGATCGGCCTGATGGGTGCGGGAAAATCGGCGATCGGCCGCATGACCGCGCAGGCGCTCGGCATTCCCTTCGTCGATTCCGACCATGAGATCGAGCGCGTCTCGCGCATGTCGATCACGGATCTGTTCGCCGCCTATGGCGAGGCCGAATTCCGAGCGCTGGAAACCCGCGTCATCAAGCGCCTGCTGCGCTCCGGCCCGCGTGTCGTGTCGACCGGTGGCGGCGCCTATATCAATGACAACACCCGCAAGCACATCAAGCGCGGTGGTCTCACCGTCTGGCTGAAGGCCGATCTCGACGTGCTCTGGGAACGCGTCAACAAGCGCGACACCCGTCCACTGCTCAAGACGGAAAACCCGCGCCAGACGCTCGAAAATCTCATGAACGCCCGCTACCCGGTCTATGCGCAAGCCGATCTCACCGTGATGTCGCGCGACGTGAAGAAGGAAACCATGGTGGAGGAGGTGCTGACCGCCATCACCGCCACCCGCAAACCCTGACGAGATGCCCATGACTGCTTCTGCCACCGCGCGCCGCACCGTGCGGGTCGAGCTTGCCGACCGCTCCTATGACATCCTGATCGGCCCCGGCCTGATTGCCGCCGCCGGTCGTGAGATCGCAAGCCGCCTCAAGGGCCGCAAGATCGCCGTCATCACCGACGAAAACGTCGCGCCGATCTATCTCGACAATTTCCTGGCCGCCCTGAAGGTGGAGGACATCGACGCCGTCTCGCTCGTGCTGCCGGCCGGCGAGAAGACCAAGAGCTTCGAGCATCTGATCAGCGTCTGCGACAGCGTGCTCGCCGCCCGCATCGAACGCAACGACGCCGTCGTCGCCCTCGGCGGCGGCGTGATCGGCGACCTCACCGGCTTTGCCGCCGGCATCGCACGCCGCGGCTCGCGCTTCATCCAGGTGCCGACCTCGCTTCTGGCGCAAGTCGACAGCTCCGTCGGCGGCAAGACGGGCATCAACTCGCCACACGGCAAGAACCTCATCGGCGTCTTCCACCAGCCCGATCTGGTGCTCGCCGATACCGACGTGCTCGACACGCTCTCGCCGCGCGAATTCCGCGCCGGCTATGCCGAGGTCGCCAAATACGGCCTGATCGACAAGCCCGACTTCTTCGCCTGGCTCGAAAAGAACTGGCGGGCCGTCTTTGCCGGCGGCGATGCCCGCATCGAGGCGATCGCCACGAGCTGCCAGGCCAAGGCCGACGTGGTCGCCGCCGACGAGCGGGAAAACGGCCAGCGCGCGCTGCTCAATCTCGGCCACACCTTCGGCCATGCGCTGGAAGCCGCCACGCAGTATGACAGCGCCCACCTCGTGCATGGCGAAGGTGTTTCCATCGGCATGGTACTCGCCCACCAGTTCTCCGCCCGCATGAACCTGTGCAGCCCCGATGACGGCAAGCGCGTCGAAAAGCACCTGCGCGACGTCGGCCTGCCGACCTCCATGAGCGAAATCCCCGGCGGCTTGCCGCCCGCGGAGGTGCTGATGGACGCTATTGCGCAGGACAAGAAGGTGAAGGGCGGAAAGCTCACCTTCATCCTGACGCGCGGTGTCGGCCAGTCCTTCGTCGCCGATGACGTGCCGCAATCCGAAGTCGTCGCTTTCCTGAAGGAAAAGCTGCCGAAATGACCAGCGACGCGCCCGCAGCACTCGCTCCCTTCCCGTGGCTGCTGATCGTTACGGTTCTCGGCCTGATCCCGCTCGCCATCCTGCTCTTCCGCTTTCGCGCACCGCTCGCAACGCTGTGGCGCACGCATCAGGAGGCCCGTGAGGCGGAAGGCGAACGCCGGCAGGCGGAAAGTGCTGCGGCAAAGCCCGACCGCGAAAAGCTGCTCGGCATGCTCGACCTCGACGCGCTCGAGGTCTCCGACATCATGATCCACCGCACGACGATGCGCGGCCTCGATGCCGACGACCCGCCGGAAGAGATCGTCAAGGCCGTGCTGGAGAGCCCCTATACGCGCATGCCGCTCTGGGCGGGCTCGGTCGACAATATCGTCGGCGTCGTGCACGCCAAGGATCTCTTGCGGGCGCTCGCCGAGCCTGGCGTCGAGCCGAAGAACCTCGACATCACCAAGGTCGCGCAAAAACCCTGGTTCGTGCCGGATACAACGACGCTGAAGGAACAGCTTGCCGCCTTCCTGCGCCGGCAGGAGCATTTCGCCACCGTGGTAGACGAATATGGCGAGGTGCAGGGCGTCGTGACGCTTCAGGACATTTTGAAGGAGATCGTCGGCGACACTTCGGACGAGGCGGCCATCGACCTGCAGGGCGTGCGCCGCGAGGCGGACGGCTCGCTCGTCGTCGATGGCGGCGTGGCGATCCGCGACCTCAACCGCGCCTTCGGCTGGACCCTGCCGGACGAGGAGGCAACGACCATTGCCGGCCTCGTCATCCATGAATCGAAATCGATCCCCGAGGAGCGCCAGGCCTTCACCTTCTACGGCAAGCGCTTCATCGTCATGAAGCGCGTGAAGAACCGCATCACCAAGCTGCGCATCCGCCCGGTCGAGCCGGTCCAGATCAACAGCTGACTACCAGCGTGTCGGCTCTCCGGGCGCCGCCACCTCGACGGCAAGCGCATGCAGCCCCGCGTCGAACTCCGCCTTCACCAGATCGTTGATCGCCCGATGCCGCGCCACCCGGCCCATCCCGGCAAAGGCCGAAGCGACGATGCGCACGCGCATATGCGTCTCGCCTTCGCCGTCGTAGCCGGGTTGGTGGCCGGCATGCAGGTGGCTCTCATTGATGACCTCGAGCCGTTCGGGCGAAAAGGCCGCGTCGAGCTTCTCGGTGATGCTGGATTTCATGGACATGAGCGAACTTTCGGCGGCCGGAAAATCACGCGCCGCAACGCAACAAAATAGTTCCACAAAGCCAGCAACATTCCGCTTTGTCAATTCTTGTTGCAGGCGCTGCGCACCCCCATAATGTGCGTCATGAAACTCGATTCCAAATACTTCGACCGCATCCGCACGAAGCGGCGCGTGGAGCGTCCCGAACGCTCCGCGCCGACCTGTCAGTGGGATGGCTGCGAGGAAAATGCCAAACACCGCGCCCCCGTCGGCCGCAATGCCGACGGCCAGTATTTCATGTTCTGCTTCGAGCACGTCAAGGAATACAACAAGGGCTACAACTACTTCTCCGGCCTCTCCGACGGCGAGATCGCGCGCTACCAGAAGGAGGCCATCACCGGCCATCGCCCCACCTGGACGATCGGCGTCAACAAGGCCGCCAAGAACGGTCCGGCGCAGGGTTCGGCGCGCTCCGGCTCGGCCGGGGCAAATCAGCGCATCCGCGATCCCTTCGGCCTTTTCAACGAGGGCAAGGGTCGCCGGCCGCAGATGGAACCGCGCGCCAGAAAACTGAAGACGCTGGAGGCAAAGGCCTTCGACACGCTCGGCCTTGCGGCCAATGCGACGGGCGACGACATCAAGACCGCCTACAAAACGCTTGTCAAAAAGCATCACCCGGATGCAAATGGCGGAGATAGAGGCTCGGAGGAGCGTTTTCGCGCGGTCATCCAAGCATATCAATTGTTAAAGCAGGCCGGCTTCTGCTAGAGCATTTGGCGGCCGGGCGGAATCGCCCGGTATCGTCCTTCTGCGGTCAAGCAAAAGGCATGGTCGGCGAGCACTAAGGTATTGGGGTGGAGGAGAACCCGCCGCCCGCGGAGACGTGATGAGCAAGATGGATCTCGATATTTCCAACCTCCCCGATACGTCAGTATCTGTCCGGGAGGTTTTCGGCATTGATACGGACTTGAGGGTTCCGGCCTATTCCAAGGCGGACGCCTATGTACCGGACCTCGACCCGGACTACCTGTTCGACCGCGAAACGACGCTGGCCATTCTCGCCGGCTTTGCCCATAACCGCCGCGTCATGGTCTCCGGTTACCACGGCACGGGTAAGTCGACCCATATCGAGCAGGTCGCCGCCCGCCTCAACTGGCCCTGCGTGCGCGTCAACCTCGACAGCCATGTCAGCCGTATCGACCTCGTCGGCAAGGACGCCATCGTCGTCAAGGACGGCCTTCAGGTCACCGAATTCAAGGACGGCATCCTGCCCTGGGCCTACCAGCACAATGTCGCGCTCGTCTTCGACGAATACGACGCCGGCCGGCCGGACGTGATGTTCGTCATCCAGCGCGTGCTGGAATCCGCCGGCCGCCTGACGCTGCTCGACCAGAGCCGCGTCATCCGCCCGCACCCCGCCTTCCGCCTGTTCGCCACCGCCAACACGGTCGGCCTCGGCGACACGACGGGCCTCTATCATGGCACGCAGCAGATCAACCAGGCGCAGATGGACCGCTGGTCGATCGTCACCACGCTGAACTATCTGCCGCACGACCATGAAGTCAGCATCGTCGCCGCCAAGGTCAAGCGCCTCTCCGGCGGCAAGGACGGCCGTGACACGATCTCGCGCATGGTCCGCGTTGCGGATCTCACCCGCGCCGCCTTCATCAACGGCGACCTCTCGACGGTCATGAGCCCGCGCACGGTCATCACCTGGGCCGAGAATGCCGAAATCTTCGGCGATATCGCCTTCGCCTTCCGCGTCACCTTCCTCAACAAGTGCGACGAACTGGAACGCACGCTGGTTGCCGAACTCTACCAGCGCGCCTTCGGCGTCGAGCTGAAGGAAAGTGCCGCCAATATCGTCCTGGAGGCGACGGCCTAAGGCCCGGTAAAGCGCATGGCAGCTCGCGGTGACAATTCGAAGCCGAGGCCCGGCGGCGTGGTCGACATGGAGCCATTCCGCCGTGCGGTGAGCGGTTGCGTCCGCGCCGTGGCCGGTGACGGCGAGGTGGAGGTTTCCTTCGCCAACGAACGTCCCGGCATGACCGGCGAGCGCATCCGCCTGCCCGAACTCTCCAAGCGCCCCTCGCCGACCGAAGTCGCGATCACCCGCGGCCTCGGCGATAGCATGGCTCTGCGCAAGGCCTGCCACGACGCCCGCATCCACGCCACCATGTCGCCGCAGGGTGCAGACGCCCGCGCGATCTTCGACGCCGTCGAGCAGGCGCGCGTGGAAGCCATCGGCTCGAACCGCATGCAGGGCATGGCGCTGAACCTCAGCACCATGCTGACGGAGAAATACGCCAAGTCCAATTTCGGCGCGATCACCCGCCAGGCCGACGCGCCGCTCGAAGAGGCGGTTGCGCTCATCGTGCGCGAAAAGCTGACGGGCCAGGCTCCGCCCGCCTCCGCCGGAAAGGTTCTCGATCTCTGGCGCGATTTCATCACGGAAAAAGCCGGCAAGGACATGGAAGGCCTGACGGCCGCCATCAACGACCAGCAGGCCTTTTCGCGCGTCGTGCGCAACATGCTAGCTTCGATGAACGTCGCCGAACAGTACGGCGAGGATGAAAACGAGCCGGACGATTCCGAGACGCCCGAAGACGAAAACCAGCCGCGCACCGACGAGCAGGAAGACAACAACAGCCAGGAAGAGGCCGGCGACGATTCAGCGCCCGCCGACGAGAACGAAACGTCCGACGAGCAGATGGACGAAGGCGAGATGGACGGCGCGGAGATCTCCGACGACGACCTCGTCGACGACGACGGCGACGAGACGGAAAAGCCCGGCGAAGTGCGCCGCCCGAACCAGCCCTTCTCCGATTTCAACGAGAAGGTCGATTACGGCGTCTTCACGCAGGAATTCGACGAGACGATCACCGCGGAAGAACTCTGCGACGAGGCGGAACTCGACCGCCTGCGCGCCTTCCTCGACAAGCAGCTCGCCCACCTCCAGGGGGCCGTCGGCCGCCTTGCCAACCGTCTGCAGCGCCGCCTGATGGCGCAGCAGAACCGCGCCTGGGAATTCGACCTCGAAGAGGGTTACCTCGACAGCGCCCGCCTGCAGCGCATCATCATCGATCCGATGCAGCCGCTCTCCTTCAAACGCGAGAAGGACACGACCTTCCGCGATACGGTCGTGACGCTGCTCATCGACAATTCCGGCTCGATGCGTGGCCGGCCGATCACCGTTGCCGCCACCTGCGCCGATATCCTCGCGCGCACGCTGGAGCGTTGCGGCGTGAAGGTCGAAATCCTCGGCTTTACCACCAAGGCGTGGAAGGGCGGCCAGTCGCGCGAGAAGTGGCTGGGCAGCGGCAAGCCGCAATCCCCCGGCCGCCTCAACGACCTGCGCCACATCATCTACAAGAGCGCCGACGCGCCGTGGCGCCGCGCGCGCCGCAATCTCGGCCTGATGATGCGCGAAGGCCTGCTCAAGGAAAACATCGACGGCGAAGCGCTGATCTGGGCGCATGACCGTCTCTTGGCCCGCCCCGAGCAGCGCCGCATCCTGATGATGATCTCGGACGGTGCGCCGGTCGACGATTCGACGCTGTCGGTGAACCCCGGCAACTATCTGGAACGGCATCTGCGCGCCGTCATCGAGCAGATCGAGACACGTTCGCCGGTCGAGCTTCTCGCCATCGGTATCGGCCATGACGTGACGCGCTACTATCGCCGCGCCGTCACCATCGTCGATGCGGACGAACTGGCCGGCGCGATGACCGAACAGCTCGCTTCGCTCTTTGCCGACGAATCGACCAGCCGCCGCCCCGCCGGCCGCCGCCGTGCGGGCTGAACGGGCGCAAAGGCGCTGCAAGGGAGGCCTCCTGCGGGGCCTCTCCATTCTAGTGATCAGCGCTACCCTCTCCCTCCCGCTGGCCCGCGTCGCCGTAGCGGAGAGCATCGACCTGCCCGTCTCCAGCCGCGCCTTCTCCGAATTCGCCATCGGCTCCGACAAGCGCATTTTCGGCAAACTCGAGTTCCTCGGCGGCCTCAGCTACTCCTCCACCAATCCCCTGCTTGGCGCCGTCTCGGCCATCCGCTTTCGCGGCGACCATAAGAATTTCGTCGCCGTTCTCGATACCGGCCACTGGCTGACCGGCCGCGTCGAGCGCGATGCCGAGGGAAAACTGAGCGGCCTTGCGGATCTGAAGGTCCGCTCGATGTTTAACAGCGCCGGGCAGGACGAGAACGTCAAGTACCAGATGGATTCCGAGGGGCTGGCCATCGGCAAGGGTGAACTTTTCGTCAGCTACGAGGTGTTCCACCGCATCGACGCCTATCCCGATCCGGGCTTCATGGAGGCATCCCCTACGCGCAGCCTGCCGCTGCCCTTCCCCCGCAACGAGATGCGCAGCAATCGCGGCATGGAGACGCTGGCCATGTCGCCCGAAGCCGGGCCGCTCGGCGCGACGCTTGTGACCGTCACGGAACGCAGCCTGGATGCCGATGGCAATGTGCTCGCCGCCGTGCTCGACGGCCCGCTCAAGGGCAATTTTGCGGTCAAGCGCAACGATCCCTGGGATATCACCGACGGCGCCTTCCTGCCCAACGGTGACCTCCTGCTGCTGGAGCGCCGCTTCCGCCTGTCAGATGGCGTGGGCATGCGCATCCGCCGCATCGACGGCACGAAAATCCGTCCGGGCGCGGTCGTCGATGGCGAGGTTTTGATCGATGTCGATCTCAGCCACCAGATCGACAATATGGAAGGCCTCGACGTGGTGAAGATGGCGGAGGACGACATCCGCCTCATCGTCGTCTCCGACGACAACCACTCGATCCTCCAGCGCAACCTGATGCTGGAATTCCGCCTGCCACAGGCAAAATAAAAGCCGCCGGCACGGAGCGGGCGGCTTCTATCATCAAGACTTTGATAGTTCTCAGGCCGGCTTTTCGATGCCCGGCATCGGCTTCAGCTTGCTCATCAGCGCACCATAGGGCAGCAGCATGACGAAGCCGACCAGAACCTTCACGCTGAAATCACCGAGCGCCCAGGAAATCCAGCGCGGGGCTTCCGACGTGAGAACACCGAGGATCGGCGCCCATTCGATCGCGAAGGCATCGTTCGGGCCGAAGACCGAAAAGACCGGCGCGAAGGCGAAGGAGAAGAAGATCAGCGTGTCCAGCACCGAGCCGAACAGCGATGCGAAGAGCGGCGCGCGCCACCAGGTCTGCCGGCGCAACTGGTTGAACACCGAGATATCCAGGAGTTGGCCGAGCAGGAAGGCCGAGCCGGAGGCGATGGCGATGCGCGGCGAGGCGACGGCGAAGGAGAAGACCACGGCGACCAGGAAACCGGCGACGACGACGCGGCGCGCGATGCGCGGGCCGAACTGGCGGTTGGTGAGGTCGGTGATGAGGAAGGCGACCGGATAGGTGAAGGCACCATAGGTCAGGAGGTCGCCGAGATTGATACCCAGCAGCTCGCCCGAAAGCGGATACTGCACGAGCACGTTGGAGGCGACGACGACGGCCGTCATCAGGAGGACGTAAAGAAGGGTAATGCGGTTCGCTAGCATTTTTTTATCCTGGGTGATGCCACCAGTTGGAGTGCTCTGGACAATTTCGAGGCAATGCCGCGCCTGAAATTGCGTGATATGTGCGCAAAGCATTGAGGCCTGCCCGGAACCCGGTCAAGCCTCAATGAAAACGATCTGGCTTAGTGCCTGAAATCAGGCAGCGACAGCAGCAGCGGTCTTCTTGGCGATCTGGCGGCGCAGCAGACGAGCGCGCATCGACAGTTCGTTTTCGTCAGCCTTCAGGAGGAAGGCATCGAGACCACCGCGGTGCTCGACGGAACGCAGAGCAGCAGCGGAAACGCGAAGACGGAAACGCTGGCCGAGGGCGTCGGAAATCAGCGTGACACTGCACAGGTTCGGCAGGAACCGGCGCTTCGTCTTGTTGTTTGCGTGGCTCACATTGTTGCCCGACTGGACGCCCTTGCCGGTCAATTCGCAACTACGGGACATGGTACACCTATTTTTTCTTGGTTCTGGACAATACGTTTCCGGCACCGAAACCGGCCGCAGTCCATCTGGCCTTTTTGAGAAGTCGCGGTTCTATAGTCACACTCGCCAGCGGCGTCAAGCCAAACCTGCCGTTCAGCCTGAATTCAGTTGCCAAAAGCCATGATTTGCAGGCAATAGCAACGAGATCGGGATTGGGCCGCGGCGTAGAATCGCCGCAATGGCCGATTAGGCGGAGCGTCTCAATGGGAGTCGTCAGGATGAACGGGCGGAGTTGGATTGCTGGTGCAGCTGTGTCACTTGCCCTCATGACGGTTACCGCGCCGGCCTCTTCGGCCGAAGTCGAACACCGTACCGACTACAGCATCCGCCTCTCCGGCCTGCCGGTTGCGACGGCTACTTTCCGGTCGCAGTTCAATGGTGACCGCTACAAGATTTCCGGCAGCCTGCAATCGGCAGGTCTCGCCGATATCTTTTCCAGCACGCACGGCTCGACATCCGTCTCCGGCGTCGTCAGCCGCGGCCGGCTGCATGCCACCAGCTACAGCGTCGATTACCGGAGCGGCAAGCGCAGCCGCGCCATCGACGTCACCTTCCGCAACGGCAATGTCATCACCGCCAGCATGACGCCGCCGCGCAAGAAGCCGAAGAACTGGGTCGCCGTTTCCAAGGCCGACCTGCGTGCGGTTCTCGATCCGATTTCCGGCCTCATCATTCCCGCCAGCGGCCGCGTCTGCCCCAAGACGCTGCCGATCTTCGACGGTGAATCCCGCATGGACCTGAAGCTCAGCTCCAAGGGCACCAGACCCTATTCCACCAAGGGCTTCGAGGGTGACGCCGTTGTCTGCGGCCTGCGCTTCGTGCCGAAATCCGGCTACCGCAAGGGCCGCGACGATGTGGAATATCTGCGCAAGCTGAGCACGATGGAAATCTGGTTTGCCAAGTCAGACGGGGCAAATGTATATGCTCCCGTCTATGTGAAGATTCCGACCTCGCTCGGCCCTGTCACCGTCTCGGCCACGCGCTTCGGCGAATGACATTGCCCCAAGGGGTCGCGCCCCCTTGGAGTGACCGGCCTTGAAGACGCGTGCAACCCTGATCGGCTTTACGGCGATCCTCATGTGGGCGCTGCTCGCGCTCTTCACCGCCGCCTCCGGAAAGATGCCGCCGTTCCAACTTTCGGCCATCTGCTTCCTGATCGGCAGCCTGCCCGGCCTTTTCGTGCTGGCGACCCGGCCCGAGCGCATCGCAAAGCTCAGGCAGCCGGCAAAGGTCTGGCTCACCGGCATCCTCGGCCTGTTCGGCTATCACTTCCTCTACTTCACGGCACTGCGCAACGCGCCGGCCGTCGAGGCGAGCCTGATCGCCTATCTCTGGCCGCTGCTCATCGTCACCGGCTCGGCGCTTTTGCCCGGCGAGACGCTGAAATGGAACCACGTCGTCGGCACATTGCTCGGCCTTGGCGGCACCGCACTCATCGTCGGCCGCAACGGTTTCGATTTCGACAGCGCCTATCTCATCGGCTATGGCGCGGCCTTCCTCTGCGCCTTCACCTGGGCCGGCTATTCGCTCGCCACGCGGCGCTTCGAGGCCGCTTCGACGGATGTCGTGACCGGCTTCTGCCTCGCCACCGCGATCCTCTCGCTCATCTGCCATCTGATGCTGGAAACCACCGTGTGGCCGCAGACCGGCTTCGAATGGCTCGCCGTCGCCGGCCTCGGCCTGCTGCCGGTGGGTGCCGCCTTCTATGTCTGGGATTTCGGTGTGAAGAACGGCGATATCCAGATTCTCGGGGCCGCAAGCTATGCCGCACCGCTGCTTTCAACGCTGGTGCTGATCCTCAGCGGCTTTGCCGAACCGTCCTGGAGCATCGGTCTTGCCTGCCTGCTCGTCACCGGCGGCGCGGTGCTCGCCGCCAAGGACATGATCTTTCGCAGACGCGCCGTGGCGGCCTGAACCTCAGAAGCGGTCTTTTCGTGCCCGGATCTCGGCAAAGACATCCGCATCGCTTGCGGTCTTCATGCCAAGATGATGGCGAATTGCCGGATCGGCGGCGCGCAGGAACGGATTGGTTGCCTTTTCAACACCGATCGTCGTCGGCGCGGTGAAGCTCCCGGCGGCACGCCGCTTCTCGATTTCCGCGACGCGGCTTGCCAGCGCGGCATTATCGGGATCGATCGTCAGGGCAAAGCGGGCGTTGGACAGCGTGTATTCGTGCCCGAAATAGACCGTCGTATCATCAGGCAGCTTTGCCAGGCGGCTCAATGCATCCCACATCTGCGCCGGCGTGCCCTCGAAGAGCCGGCCGCAACCGAGCGCAAACAGCGTATCGGCGGCAAAGAGCAGCTTCTCTTCAGGCAGATGGAAGCAGATGTGGCCGAGCGTATGGCCGGGCGTCAGGATGACCTCCACGCGCCGGCCGGCGAAGTCGAACACGTCGCCGCCATCGACCTTGCGATCGATGCCGGGAATGCGCGGCGCCTCGCGCGCCGGGCCGATGATCTCGACGCCGAAGCGCTGCTTCAGCGCCAGATTGGCCTCGACATGGTCGTTGTGATGATGGGTGGTCAGGATATGGCTGAGCGTCCAGCCGCGGCGCTCCAGCGCATCGAGGATCGCCCCCTCTTCCGGCGCATCCACGCTTGCCGTGGCCCCCGAAATAGGATCGTGCAGCAGCACGCCGAAATTGTCGCTGCGGCAGGCAAAGAGGTCGATTTCCAACGGGGTCATGGCTTGGTCCTCGCATAAGGCGTTCGGGTTTGGCGCGAATGTACGGCAATCGACCTTGAAGTCCACCGGTCCATCGCTAACATCTTTCCCATGCATGCAGACATCGTCGATCTCAGAGAATTCTACCATTCCCCGCTCGGCCGCCTTGCCGATCACTCGATCTCCATGGCGCTCGCCTCGCTCTGGGCGCGCCTGCCGGACGAGCGGCTGGTCGGGCTGGGCTATGCTGTGCCCTATCTCGAGCGTTTCCGCGCCGATACCGAGCGAACCTTCGCCTTCATGCCGGCCGGCCAGGGTGCGGTGAACTGGCCGCCATCGGAGCTTTCCTCGACGGCGCTGGTCTTCGACGAAGAGCTGCCGCTGCCGGACGCCTCGGTCGACCGCGTGCTGATGGTGCATTCGCTGGAATTCGCCGAAAACCCGCGCGAGACGATGAAGGAACTGTGGCGCGTGCTGGCCCCCGGCGGGCGGCTCGTCATCGTCGTGCCGAACCGGCGCGGCGTCTGGGCGCGCATGGAGCACACGCCTTTCGGCTCCGGCCGGCCCTATTCGCGCGGCCAGCTGACGGCTCTGCTGCGCGAGACCAATTTCACCCCCGGCGCCAGCGCCGAAGCGCTGTTCTTCCCGCCCTCGAAGCTGCGCAGCGTGCTGAAGCTGCGCGGCGTCTTCGAAAAATTGGGGCGCATGCTCTGGCCGATGTTTTCGGGCGTCATCATCGTGGAGGCGCAGAAACGGCTTTACCAGGGCCTGCCCGTCGCCGCGCGCGCCTCGCGCCGCGTCTTCGTACCGGTGCTCGCGCCGCAGGGCGTGCCGACGACGCGTGACCGCGCCAAGCGGTGATCCCCTCGACAAAGCCAGGTCCGCCCGCTAGAGCGAAACGGCAGCAACGGGAAGACGGGCATGACAGACGGACATTTCGACAAGATCACGCTGATCGGTATCGGCCTCATCGGTTCCTCCATCGCCCGCGCCGTCAAGGCGAAAGGCCTTGCCAAGTCCGTCACGATCTCCAGCCGCAGCCAGGAAACCCTGAATCGGGCCGAGGCTTTGGAACTCGGCACCCACTATGTGCTCGATGCCGGCAAGGCCGTCGAGGGCGCTGACCTCGTCATCGTCTCGGTCCCCGTCGGTGCCTCTGGCAAGGTGGCGGAAGAAATCGCCCCTCATCTGAAACAAGGCGCCATCGTCACCGATGTCGGCTCGACCAAGGCCTCCGTCGTGGGGCAGATGCTGCCGCATATCCCGAAGGGCGTGCATTTCATTCCCGGCCATCCGCTCGCCGGCACCGAGCATTCCGGCCCCGACGCCGGTTTTGCCGAACTCTTCCAGGGCCGCTGGTGCATCCTCACACCCGTGCACGGCACGGACAAGGACGCCAAGCGCAAGCTCGCCGCCTTCTGGGAAGCGCTCGGCTCGAAGGTCGACGAGATGGACACCGAGCACCACGACAAGGTGCTCGCCATCGTCTCGCACCTGCCCCACATCATCGCCTACAACATCGTCGGCACCGCCGACGATCTGGAGACGGTGACCGAATCGGAAGTCATCAAATATTCGGCCTCGGGTTTTCGCGATTTTACGCGTCTTGCGGCCTCAGACCCGACCATGTGGCGTGACGTCTGCCTGCACAACAAGGATGCGATCCTCGAAATGCTCTCGCGCTTTTCCGAGGACCTCGCCTATCTGCAGCGCGCCATCCGCTGGGGCGATGGTGAAAAGCTCTTCGACCTCTTCACCCGCACCCGCGCCATCCGCCGCTCGATCATCGATGCCGGCCAGGATACGGCAGCGCCAAACTTCGGCCGGCCGGTCGAAGATAAAAAAGGCTGAGCAAGTCCAGCAAAAGTGCGCAGCGGTTTTGCGTAAAACCAAGAAGCAGTTCAGAAGGGTGGAATGACGGCGATCGGGAAGAGCCCGAGATAGACCGTTCCGTCATCGACCTTCAGCTTGACGACCGCCCGGTCATCGCCCTTCGACAACCCTTCGATAGCCTGCGCGACACGTGCCGTTGTTTCGGAAATTTCCGGAAATGCTTCGGAAATACGATCGCGCCAAGCCGAGATGCCCGCGATATCGAGGTCGAGCGTGCCGGAAAGAGCGCCGTCATCGCCCACCGTCAGGGGGCCGGACAACGCCATCACCTTGCCATCGCCGAGATCGAGCGACAGCCGGCGCAGTTCCACGCTCGCACCCAGCGGTGCATCGGCCGGCGGCCCCTCGGCGGAAATCCATCTGGCTGCGTCCGCAATCGTCATGTCGGCGGCGACATCCAGCGGCGGCAAGATACGGTCGCCGAGATCGAGCGAAAGCGCATCGAAGGAGGCCGCGACATCGAGCGCCTCGCCGAACTGACGAACGTGCTTTTCACCATGGGTCGCGACAATTCCAACCGAAATGCCCTCGGAGGGCACGTTCAGCCTGCCCTTCAGCCCGTCATAGGCGACGGAGGCGCGGTCGAGACCGTCGGTCCAGGCCGTGGCGCTGGCATGGAGCAGGTCCCAGTTCGCATCGAAGACCAGATCGGGCGTGATGCGCACCTGTGCGGGGCCATCGAGTTCCAGCACCGCGTGCCCCGGCCGGTAGACCTGTGCGGCCGACCGCAAGGCGCCGAATGTCGCCGACAGGCCCGTCGCCCGATCATCGAAGGCGACTGAATCGCAGAACAGTCCGATGCGGAAGGGGAAGCCCCGCACGTCGAGATTGCTGCACGAGGCCGAATGCAGGCCTTGTTCGGACGCGACAAGTTCCCGGTCAAGTGTGCTCTTCGCCCAGCTTGCGGCGTAGAACCATCCGCCCGTATAGAGCGCCAGGACGACTATGACGGCAACGGCGAGCCGGATCATTTTGCGCGTGACGCCGGAAGCGTCCGTGCGGCTTGACGATGCCATGATGTTCTCCAATGGTGGCGGATGTGATTTGCCCGCTTGCGCGACAAAGCTGGCAATTGCGGCGGCTTTTAGAGCTGTTGCAGCAAAAGTGTGAAGCGGTTTTGCGTTTGCAACAGCGATAGACGGAGAGTTGATGCTTGTGACGGTGGATATGAACGAATTCTGGGTGTTCGGCTACGGATCGCTGATGTGGAATCCGGGATTCGAGTTCGAGGAGCGGCAGCCCGCCCATCTCTTCGGCTTCCGCCGCTCGCTTTGCGTGCGCTCCTGGGTCCATCGCGGCACTGAGGAAAAACCCGGCCTCGTGCTGGGCCTTGATCGCGGCGGCTCGTGCCGTGGTGTCGCTTTCCGCGTCGCGCCGGAAAGCCGCGAGGCCGTGACCGACTATCTGCGTGAACGCGAGCTGGTGACCCATGTCTACCAGGAGCGCACCCTGCCGGCGACGCTCGGAGACGGGCGGCGCATCACCACCCTCGTCTATATCTGCGACCGCGCCCACCACCAGTTTGCCGCGTCCGTCACGGCCGACGAGGCGGCGATCACCGTCAGCTCCGCCGTCGGCAAGTCCGGCCGCAACATCGATTATGTCCGCAGCACGCTGACGCATCTGCGCGAAATGGGCATCCGCGACCATTGGCTGGAGGATGTCGGCCGCAAGGCCGACAGGCTTCACGGCCCCGCGACGGCCTGATCAGGCCGTCCGCGCCTTCAACTCCGCCAGACGCGCCACGGCCGTGGGCGGCAACGGCAGCGCGGGGTTCGCTTCGACAGTCTCCACCAGCAGACGGTCGCTTGCCGTTTCCATGACATCGATGAGATGGGCAAGAAAAGCATCCGGCTCCATGCCCGGCTGGATCGCCGGCAGGATCTGCACCTTGAAATGGCCGGGATAGCGCATCGTCGTGCGCCGCGGCCAGAACAGGCCGGGATGCATCACGACGGGCACGACGGGCACCTTGAGGTCGCGATAGAGGCGGGCGATACCGTATTTGTATTCTGGAGCTGCGCCTGGCGGACGGCGCGTACCCTCGGGATAGATGATGAGCTGACGTCCCGTATTCATCTCGGCCTTGGTGCGCGCCATCATGGCAGCCATCGCCTTGCCGCGCGCCCCGCGATCAACCGGCACCATGCGCTGCTTCTTCAGATACAATCCGAACAGCGGGATCCATGTCAGTTCGCGCTTCAGGATATAGAGGGGATCGTCAAGCCAGGGCAGCGGCGCATAGGCATCCCAGAAGGACTGATGCTTCGGCGCGAAGATGTAGGCCCCCTTGGGAATGTTCTCCAGCCCCTCGACCTCGAAGGTCGTGCCGACGATCTTGGCAAAGAGCCAATGGTTGCTGCGCGCCCAGTTCTTGGCGATCACGAAGGCCTTTTTGCGCGGCAGCAGGAAATAGGCCGGCGTCATGACGATCATCTGTCCGATGAGGTTCATGTAGAAGATTGTGTTGAAGAGCACGGAACGGAGAGCGATCATCGGGCGGCCTGTCTGCGGAACGGTCTTTTCCGCCTACACGATATTGCCAGGCGGGGAAACTCCCGTCGACCGAACTCAGCTGCCCGACATGCCCGCCAGATCGCCCCTCAGACCCGACCAGCTGCGGGCGCCCGCCATGGCCCGAACACGCGCCAGCGTATATTTCAGATATTCCGACAACATGGCCTTCACGACGCCGGGCTGGCGCAGCCAATTGCCGTTCCTCAGATCCGTGTTGACGACCGGATAGGCGATGAACTCCGTCTGGGGATCGCTGACCTCCAGCTCCAGGAGACTGCGCGGCATGTGGTAATTGTTGGTGACGACGAGCACCCGGCGGAAGCGGTGATCGTTGATCCAGCGCGCCGTCTCGTTGGCATTGCCGATCGTATCCACGGCATCGTAGCCGATATCGACGCAGCATTCGAAGAGGCTCGACGAGCTCTGGGTGAGCTTGCGCAGCTGGTTGCCGCTCGTCGTGGGGTTCACACCCGAAATCAGCAGCCGCTCGCCGGCACCGCGCTTCAAAAGCCCGATCGCGTGATCGATCCGTTGGTAGCCGCCGGTCAGCACCACGATGGCGTCCGCCTTCGGATCCCGCGGCGCTTCCAGCGCCGCCACCGTCTCGGCGAAATGCAGGAAGCCGGCAAGGAGGGCGGCGGTGCCGAGAATGAAGAGGGCAAGCAGCACGCGCACGGCGATCCGGATGGGGCCTTTGCGCCGCCGCCCTTCCGCCTGTGGCCGGGTGTCGTCAGACAGCCCCGTTTTTGCCCGTTCCAACCCGCTCATGACAGCGTCCATAGAATCCGATTGCGGCAACGGCGAGCCCGTTTCGCGGCGATGGTTCGGCTGCGGCAAATCATGTGTCGGGCAGCTGGTCGGTGCGCGACGGATCCGAGCGGATCTGATCGATCTCGTGGATCGTCCGCATCACGGTGAAGCGGGCCGTCAGTGTGGTCAGAAGCGCGATGACGGAGATCGTTGCGGCAATGCCGAGATAGCCGGTCATCCCCATGGAGAAGGAACCGAACAGCGCGGTGGCCTGGTCGCTCTGCGGCGTCGCTATCGAGCGCCCCTGCCAGAAGCCGGCGACGGCAAAGAACAGCGCCGCCAGCGCCCCGCCGGCAACGGAGCCCTTGAGGCTGATCTTGAGAAAATGCTTCTGGAACTCCGAGGCAACGAAACCGGCCTCGGCGCCGACGAAGTGCAGCACCTCGACGATATGGCGATTTCCCGACAAGGCCCCGCGTGTCGCGAAGACCACCGTCAGCACCATCGCCGAGAAGACCAGCACCAGCACGCCCGTGCCGATAAAGGCCGTGGTGCGCGCCATGGCGACGAGACGATCGACCCACGTGCGGTGATCGTCAAGGAAGGCCTGCGGCACCTTTGCCGTCAACGCCTTGCGCATGGCCGTGAAATCCGGTGGGCTCTGTTCGTCGATGGTGACGATGACGAGGCGCGGCACCGGCAGTTCATCGAGGTTGAGCCCCTCGCCCAGCCAGGGTTCGAGCAGGCGGGCCGTCGCCTCGCGGTCGACGATCGTGCCGTCGCGCGTGCCGGAGAAGGTGAGCGCGAGATCGCGCACGTCCTTCAGCGCCTGCTCCATGTCGAGATTGTCGTCCGGTTTGATCTGGATGGTGATCTCGCGGGAAATCTGGCTCTGCCAGCTCGCCGCCGTGGCACGCACCATGTTGACGGCGCCAAAGGTAAGGCAGGCGAGGAACGCCATGATGGCGATGACGGCCATCAGCGCATTGCCGGACACGTTCGACGGTGGAACGATGGGTGCCGTCGGGCGCACCTTCATTTCCGGCCGGCGGGCGGCTTGGCCTTCCTGAACAGTATCGCGGGGGGCGTCAGTCATAGATGTCGAGCCGCCCCTGCGAGAGGATCATGCGCCGCGCCTCCACCTGATCCATCAGCGAGAGATCATGGGTCGCGATGACGACGGCCGTGCCGAGCCGGTTGAGCTCAAGGAACAGGCTGAGCAGGCGCTGCGCCATCGGCGGATCGACGTTGCCCGTCGGTTCGTCGGCCAGAAGCAGCTCCGGCCGGTCGATGAGCGCACGGGCAATCGCCGCACGCTGCTTTTCACCGCCGGAGAGAACCGGCGGCAGCACGTTGATTCGCTCACCGAGGCCGACCCATTTCAGAAGCTCCAGCACATCGGCCCTGTAGCTCGATTCGTCCTTGCCGCGCACGCGCAGGGGAAGAGCGACATTTTCATAGGTCGTCAGATGATCGAGCAGGCGAAAATCCTGGAAGACGATGCCGATGCGCCTGCGCAGCATGGGCAGCTCGTCGCGCGGGATTGTGGAAACCTCCCGGTCGAAGCTGCGGATGATGCCGCGCGTCGGCTGAAGCGACAGGAAGAGCAGGCGCAGCAGCGTCGTCTTGCCGGCCCCCGACGGGCCGGTCAGGAACTGGAAGGACCGGCGCGGAATATCGAAGGTCAGGTCGCGGAGGATCTCCGGCCCCATCCCGTAGCGCAGTCCGACATTTTCGAAGTGAATCAAGGGTCAATCCGGTTTCTAAGAGCGTTCGCCTGAGCGCGTGGCGCCATCCTAGCGGATGTCGCAGAGGAAAGCGGCTCTTTCACGGTCAGGTTTCCGAAGCATTAACCAGTATGGTTTACGTTTCGTAAGGATTTCATTCAATGCCCGACTTTTCGCCCCTGATTTTGCGCGGAAACGGGAAGCGGGGAGTTCCCGATGAACGCCTTCAAAGCACGACGCGAGGCAAAAGGCCGGATCGACCTCCTGCCGCCCGAACCGAAGTCGCCGGTGGAAAAGCACGCGCGCCGCGCGCCTGTCCGGCTCGAAGTGGTCGATGCCGATTTCGTGGTGATCCGCAGCGCCACCGCCCGCACCTCCAATGACAATGTTCGCCCGAACCGCACCGCGCAGGCACCCGTCACCCTGCAACACGTGCTGCTGCACATCGCCACGACCGGCGCGCGGCTTTGCGAGGCCGGCCTCCAGCTTCTCTCCGGCCGCGCCTTTGCAGGCCTCGTCACCACGCTTTTCATTTTCGTCTTCGCCTATGCCGGCGGCTTGACGGCGTTGCGCGCGGCACTGCCGACCGGCAGTCCCGAAGCCACGCTGCGCGTCGCCGACCTCATCACCACCCTCGACGACCGCAATGGCATGAAGGTGCTCGCCGTCTACGGCCGCCTGCACAACGGCACCGACGCGACACAGACCGTGCCGGCGGTCGATATCGTCCTCGATGGCACCGGCGAGCCGATGCACCGGCGCGTGGCGCTTGAAACGGACACGCTTGCCCCAGGCGCCAGCGAACACTTTGCGCTGCGCATACCGCACGGCGGCGGAAAAGTACCGAAAGTCTCGGTTTCGCTTGCTGGCGAGGGTGCACCGGTCAACTGACTGTGCTAAGCGGCACCTTTGTTTTTGCGCAGATTGCGGCCCGCTGAGCCCCTGCGCCACCAAGGAGCCGCCTCGCGATGCATATTGTCCGCGGAAAGAAGATCGAAACGCTTTATGACGCCGGGCAGATTGCCAAGCGCAACGAAGAGCTTGCCGCGCAGATCGCCGCCGGCCCGACGAGCGACCTGCTCGTCATCGCCGTTCTCAAGGGCTCCTTCATCTTCGCCGCCGACCTGACGCGCGCGTTGCATGCCGCAGGCCTTGCTCCGGAAGTCGAGTTCATCACGCTCTCCAGCTATGGCACCGGCACGGTTTCGCAGGGCGTGAAGGTCACCAAGGACATCGACAGCGACGTGCATGGCCGCGATATCCTGCTGATCGACGACATCCTCGAATCCGGCCGCACGCTGAGCTACGCCAAGGAACTGATGTACGAGCGCGGCGCCCGCAACGTCACCATCGCCGTGCTGCTCGACAAGCGCGAGAAGCGCAAGACCGATCTCGAGGCCGATTATGTCGGCTTCGAATGCCCCGACCATTTCGTCGTCGGCTACGGCATGGACGTCGCCTATGCCTTCCGCGAACTGCCGTTCGTCGGCGTCGTGACGGGCGACGCGGAATAAGCGCCTCCAATTTCCCCTATCGGCCGTTTACCGATCGACAAGGAAAGTCTGGTCTTTTCATCGGAGCCGTTGCGTCGGAATGAACCGCTTCGCAGCGTTGCATTTTGATGGCGCGCATCCTGCGATGCGCACGGGACACGGGCCGGATGGACGGCCGAAGGGGAACCGATGGCGAAGATTCTGATCACCGAAGACGAGGATTCGCTGCGCATCTTCGTGGCACGCGCGCTCAGGCTGGATGGCCATGAGACCGTCGAGGCACCGGACGGTGCCGCCGGCCTCGATGCCCTCACCGATGGTGGCTTCGACCTGTTGCTTTCCGATATCCGCATGCCCGTCATGGATGGCATCGAGCTTGCCCACAAGGCATCCGCGGCCCACCCGGCGCTGAAAATTCTGCTGATGACCGGCTATGCCGACCAGCGCGAGCGCGCCGACGACCTCTCGCAGAAGATCGTCGATGTCGTGAGCAAACCCTTCAGCCTGCCGGATATCCGCCGCGCCGTCGCCTTGGCGCTCGCCGCATAACTCAGCGGATGCCGAGCAGCCGCTCCAGATAATCCCGCTCGAAGCCCGGCGACGTGCCGGTGCCGAGCCGGCGGCGAATCTCGTCGAGAATTTCTCGCGCACGCTGGATGTCGATCTCTTCGGGGATCTTCGTCGGCCCGCCGAAATCGGGGCCTTGGCCGTTGACGTTGCGCTCGCGGCCGAGCGGGTCGCGGCCATTGCGGCCGGCCTGCGGCATGCCCTCGCCCGGTCCCTGCCCCTCGCCCATCGCCTGCATCTGGCTCATCATGCTCTGCGCGCCCTGACGCAGCGCTTCCAGCGCCCGGCCCTGGCTGCCGACGGCGGGTTCGCCCTGACCGTCGCCAAGTGCATCGGAGGCACCCTTCATCTCGCGACCGGCCTTGCCGAACCCTTCACCGGGATCGAGGCCCATATCCTTCAAACCCTTCTGAACTTCGCCAAGCTGCTTGCCGAGCCCATCCTGCTGCGCCTTCAGGTTCTTCAGCGCCTGCTGCAACTGTTCGGCAGTCATCTGGTCCGTCGAGGGCTGGCCCGCACCGTTGTCGCCGGGCTGCTGCTCACCCTCTTCGCCCGGCTGCGGATCACCGCGCTGCTGGCGGTCACGCAGGGCCTGATCGAGCTTGAACGTCTCTTCCATCAGCTTCTGCTGCTGCTGCATCAGCTGGCCGAGCTTGTCCATCTGCTGGCGCATGGCATCGTTCTGCTGGCCCTGCTGGCCCTGTTGCGGACGACCGGCCTGCAGGTTGTTCATCATGCGTTGGAGTTCGGACAGCATCTGCTGCGCCTGATCCTTGGCACCGGAGCGGGCCAGATTCTCGATCTGGTCCATCATGCGCTGCAGATCCTGCTGGCGCAGCACCTGGCCCTGCTGCTGGGCATTTTGCTGCATCTGGCCGTTCTTGGCCGCCTGCTTGGCAAGCTCCTGCATATAGGCCTGCATCGCCTCACGCAGTTCCTTCATCAGGTCGGCGATCTCCTCGTCCGAGGCATTGCGCTCCAGCGCTTCCGACAGCGCCTTCTGCGCCTCGCGCAGGCGCCGGTCGGCAAGCGAAAGATTGCCGTCCTCGATGCCGAGCGCGATCTCCCAGAGATAATCCGCCGTCTCGCGCATCTGGTCGTCGGTGCGGGCAAGCTTCATGCGCGCATTCGCCGATTGCAGCAGCAGGTAATGGGTGAGGTTCGGGATCGTCTCTTCCGGGCGGATCGTCAGCGCTTCATTGAGCGCGATGGCGAACCGCAGCTGGTTGGCATCCAGCGCGAAGACCTGCCGCTGTTCGGCGACCGCAGCAGCAAGCGGCTCGAAGAAGGTTTTTGCCGGCAGGATCATCTCGACCGGCTGGCTGCGGCCCTCCTGACCTGCCGCATCCTTGGCGACCAGCGTGATCTTCACGCGCTTGCCGGAGAGGGGATGTTCGGAAAGATTGCGGCTTGTCGTGCCCTTGGCCTCGCGCGCGCTGCGCCGCGGCAGGTCGAGACGGTATTCCGGCAGCGGATAGAGCGGACGCGCATCCTTGGCGTCCTCGACGGGCACGATTTCGGCCCGCGCTTCCTGAAGCCCGTAATCGTCCTTGGCGATGAAGCTGATTTCGAGTGCCGCGGCGACCGTCTTCTTCGGAATGCCGTCAAAGGCGATTTCCGGCACACGGTCCGGAATGACGCCGAAGGTCCATGTCCGGTCACCGACCGTGAGCGTGCCGTCCTTCAGGATCTTGTAGTGCATGGTCTTGGCGCCGGCCACCTCCGCGACCTCGGCCTTTTGCGGGCTCTTAGTGCCGTCAGCCTTCTCGGCCTTCGGCTTGTCTTCGTCGGGGCGGATCGCCGTCACGGTATTTTCGCCCGTCACCTGATAGCTGACCGCCTCATCGCCGCTGCCGCCCGTCACGCGCACGGTGAGTTCGCTGAACTGCGGAATGCGGATCTCGCCCTTGACCGGCTCCACCTCGCCGCCCTGCCCATTGCCGGTCAGAAAGACCGGCGCACGCGACGTATGCGCGGGCGGCGTCACCCAGGCATCGATACGCACATCCGGTGCCGATTCGGCCGGCGCGCGGAAGGATACGACATCGGTCAGCAGGCCGCCGCGATTGGAATAGGAGAAGGCAAAGGCGATGACGACGAGAAGCAACGGAATAGCGCGCAGCGCATGGCGGTCGTGGCGGGCGATATCGGGCTCGGGCGCACCGATATGCAACGAGCCGACAAGCCGTGCCATGCGGGCCTGATGCTCGCGCCACAGCGCCTCCGCAAAGGCATCGCCACCCGCCGGCCTGTCGTCCTGCACGCGGATCGCCTGATGGGCGAGCGCATTGCGGGTCTCCAGCATGCGGTAGGCATTGTCGGTGGAGGGCCAGGCGAGACCGCGCAGCCGCACAAGCAGAGCGCCAAGGCCGAGCGCGAAAACGGCGAGCGTCGCAATATGCAGCCAGGCAGGCACATAGCGGAAATAGCCGAACCAGGTCAGCGCGAGGAAACTCGCGACGAGCAGCAGGATCGGCAGGAGCCGCGGGGCGAGCGCTTCGAGATAGAGAACCGTCTGGGCGGCAAGGCGTTTGCCCGCAAGCCGGCGTGCGAGCGGATTGTCGCTTGCCCCCGTCTCGCGCTGCTTTTCAATCGCCATCGTTCGCCGCTCTCCGCATGATGTCACGGCTTAAAGGATAACACGCTTTGTGGCGAAGACGAGGGCGCGCGCGAAATCGTGACCGCGCGCCACACGTTTTATCAGGCAAGCCAGGCCGGAATCGAATCGAGGCCGATCAGGTCGTCATAGGAAAGGCGCGGGCGGATGACGTGGAATTCCGCGCCGTTGACCAGCACCTCCGGGATCAGGAGACGGCTATTATAGGTGCCGGCCTGCACCGCGCCGTAAGCACCCGCCGAGCCAACGGCGATGAGATCGCCCGGCTTCGGCTGCGCCATCTCGCGGTCCTGCGCCAGATAGTCGCCCGTCTCGCAGACCGGGCCGACGACATCGGCGCGGATGCGTGGCGCATTCGCCGCCGAGATGACGACCGGCTGCACCTCGTGCCAGGCCTCGTAGAGCGTCGGGCGGATGAGATCGTTCATCGCGGCATCGACGATGACGAAGGTCTTTTCGCCGCCGTCCTTCACATAGATGACCTCGGTGACGAGGATGCCGGCATTGCCGACGATCAGGCGGCCGGGCTCCGTGACGATCTTGCAGTTCAGACCCTTGAGCTGGTTCTTGACGATCTCGGCATAGGCATCCGGCAGCGGAGGCGGCGTGTTGTCCGTCTTGTAGGGAATGCCGAGACCGCCGCCGACATCGACGTGATCGATCGTGTGGCCATCGGCGCGCAGCGTATCGACCAGCTCGCGCAACAGCTTGAAGGCGTCTTCGAAGGGCTGAAGCTCGGTGATCTGGCTGCCGATATGCATGTCGATACCGGTGACCTGGATGCCCGGCAGGCTGGCAGCGCGCGCATAAACGGTGCGGGCGCGCTCCCAGGAAATACCAAACTTGTTTTCCTTCTTGCCCGTCGAGATTTTCGCGTGCGTGCGGGCGTCGACATCGGGATTGATGCGGAACGAGACATGCGCAACCTTGCCGGCCTTGACGGCGCGGGCGTTCAGCACCTCGAGTTCCGGTTCCGACTCGACGTTGAAGCAGTAGATGCCGGCCTCAAGCGCCAGGTCCATCTCGCGCGGCGTCTTGCCGACGCCGGAGAACATGATGCGCGAGGCGGGAACGCCGGCGGCGAGCGCCCGGCGCAATTCACCTTCCGAGACGACATCGATGCCGGCGCCGAGTTTCGCCAGCGTCTTCAAGACCGCCTGGTTGGAATTCGCCTTCATCGCATAGCAGACCATGGCATCGACGCCGTCGAAGGCCTTGGAGAAGACCTTGTAGTGGCGCTCCAGCGTGGCCGTCGAATAGACGTAGAAGGGTGTTCCGACCGCCTTGGCGATTTCAGGAACCGGCACGTCCTCCGCATAGAGAATGCCGTCGCGATGCTCGAAATGGTTCACGGTTGCTGGTCTTTCAAAGAAGGGGATCGAGAAGGAAGGGCTTGTCTTCGACCTGCTCGACCTTTTTCCCGTCGATGGTCTTGAAGACCGGCTTTCCGCCACCCGGCAGGTCGAGATCGCCCTTGCGGCCGCAGGCGGAGAGAACCGCCACGGAAAGGCCAAGCACAAGAGCCAGCCTGCCGATATCGCTACGTGTCATGAAACGTTCCCTGGAATTGCCGGTGATCGACCATCTTTAGCGAATTCGCTAAATCTTGTGCACCCTGTTTCTGCTGATGAGTCTTGCAAGCCCTTTGATCAGTTCCGCTGCCGCCACCAGGCGATCTGCTTCCTGACTTCCGACGGCGCCGTGCCGCCATAGCTCTTGCGGCTGGCCACCGAGGCCTCGACCGTCAGAACGTTGAAGATATCGGACGTGATCGAAGCGTGGATCGCCTGAAGTTCTTCCAGCGTGAGTTCCGAGAGGTCGCAGCCCTTGCTTTCGGCAAGCGCCACGGCGCGGCCCGTGACATGGTGGGCGTCACGGAAGGGCAGGCCCGCCTCGCGCACCAGCCAGTCGGCAAGGTCGGTAGCGGTGGAATAACCGGAACCGGCCGCAGCCTTCATCCTATCGGTACGGATGGTCATGTCGCGCACCATGCCGGTCATCGCGGCAATGGCAAGCTCAAGGCTCTCGGCGGCGTCGAACACCTGTTCCTTGTCTTCCTGCATATCCTTGGAATAAGCGAGCGGCAGGCCCTTCATGACGGTCAGCAGCGCGATCAGCGAGCCGTTGATGCGCCCGGTCTTGGCGCGCACCAGCTCGGCGGCGTCGGGGTTCTTCTTCTGCGGCATGATGGAGGAGCCGGTGGAAAAGGCATCCGACAGGCGGATGAAGCCGAACTGCGGCGTCGACCAGATGACGATTTCTTCGGCGAGGCGCGACAGGTGGACCGAAGTAATAGCGGCAATCGACAGGAATTCCAGCGCGAAGTCGCGGTCGGAAACCGTATCGATGGAATTGCGCGTCGGCTCGCGGAAGCCCAATGCCTTGGCCGTCATGTGGCGGTCGATGGCATAGCCGGTGCCGGCAAGGGCGGCGGCGCCGATCGGGCTCTCGTCGAGATGCTCGATGGCATGGCGCACGCGCTGGCGGTCGCGGCCGAACATTTCGACATAGGCCATGCAATGGTGGCCGAAGGTCACGGGCTGCGCCGTCTGGAGATGGGTGAAGCCGGGCATGACGGTCTCGGCGTGCTCTTCCGCGCGGTCGAGGAAGGCGGATATCAGGCCGGTCAGCGTCTTCTCGGTCTTCTGCAGCTCTTCCTTCACCCAGAGGCGAAAATCGAGCGCCACCTGGTCGTTGCGCGAGCGGGCGGTGTGCAGGCGGCCGGCGGCAGGCCCGATCAGCGTGGCAAGCCGCGCCTCGACATTCATATGGATGTCTTCGAGCTTGCGCGAGAATTCGAAATTGCCGCTTTCGATCTCTGACAGGATCGTGTCGAGACCGTGAACGATCTTTTCCTTATCGTCGGCCGAAATGATGCCTTGATGGGCAAGCATTTCCGCATGCGCCTTTGAGCCGCGGATGTCCTGGGCATAAAGCTTCTTGTCGAAGCCGATGGAGGCATTTATTTCCTCCATGATTGCATCCGGTCCCGAGGCGAAGCGGCCGCCCCACATCTGGTTCGAGGATTTCGTCTCGGAAGTGCCGTCTGCCATGGGTGCCTGCCTGGAAAAGTGTCCTGGAGAATGAAATGTCAGTGAAGAAGACCCTCGGCCTGCCGGCAGGAAAGCTCATCGCCATTGCCGGCCTTGCCGGACTTCTCGCCGGTGGTGCTGCGATATACGTGAAGGAGAGCCTGTCTGGCAATGCCACGGGTGCTGTCGCGTCGGCCGATCCCGCCGCCTGCCCGCTCGCCGCCGCCAAGGCCGAGGCCATCACGCCCTTCTCGAAGGGCCAGGTCGCCGCCATGCGCACGGTCGATGAACATCGGACGCTGCCCGATCTCGTCTTCGACGGTCCCGACGGCAAGAGGAAGACGATCGCCGATTTCGCCGGCAAGACCCTGCTCGTCAATCTCTGGGCGACATGGTGCGTGCCCTGCCGCGAGGAAATGCCGGCGCTCAACGCGCTGCAGAAGGACCTCGGCTCCGACAAGTTTGAGGTGGTCGCGATCAATATCGACACCGGCGACGACGAGAAGCCGAAGACCTTCCTCGACGAAACCAAGGTGCATGACCTCGGCTATTACCGCGATGCCTCGATGGGCGTCTTCAACACGCTGAAAAAGGAAGGCCTTGCCTTCGGCCTGCCCGTGACGCTGCTGATGGACGACAAGGGCTGCCTGATCTCCGCCATGAACGGCCCCGCCGCCTGGGACAGCGAGGACGCCAAGGCACTGATCAACGCCGCACTGGCAAGCCCGAAAAGCTGATCTCACGCCGCCGCGTAGACCCGCGGCCGGCGGATCTGGAGAAAACCCGCCTCGCCCTTGCGGTGCGGAAATTCCGGCGCGGTGTCGAATTCCACCGGCTGGCCGCTCCCCGTCATCGCCAGCACGCGGCGCGAATCCGGCCGGTCGATGACCCGCACGATCTTCGCCGCGATGCCCTGCCCGTCCTCGCGCCAGGTGACGTCTGCCGGGCGGAACAGAATTTCCCCGCCGCCATCGGCAACACCGTCGGCCTCGAAGGCGACGTCTTCGACATAGGCCTTGCCGCCGCGGATATCCGCATCCAGCCGGTTGGCGTCGCCCAAAAAGTTCATCACGAAGGCATCGGCCGGGTTGCGGCACACCGCCTCCGGCGTGCCCTGCTGCACGATCCTGCCCTTGTTGAGGATGACGACGCGATCGGCGAGATCCAGCGCCTCTTCCTGGTCATGCGTGACGAAGAGCGTGGTGATGCCAAGCTCGTCATGGATCTTTCGCAGCCAGCGGCGCAGATCGCGCCGCACATTGGCATCCAGTGCGCCAAAAGGTTCGTCGAGCAGCAGCACGCGCGGATCGACAGCGAGGGCACGGGCAAGCGCCACGCGCTGGCGCTGGCCACCGGAGATCTGGCCGGGAAACCGATCCCTGAGGCCGCTCAGCTGCACGAGATCCAAGAGTTCCTTGACCCGTTCGGCAATCGCCCGCGGCGAGCGCTTCACCTTGGAGACCTTCATGCCGAAGGCGATGTTCTCACCGACGGTCATATGCGGGAAGAGCGCATAGTGCTGGAAGACGAAGCCGACGCCACGGTCGCGCACCGGAATATCCGTCGCATTCTCCGTGCCGAAATAGATCGCGCCGGCATCGGCATATTCGAGGCCGGCGACCATGCGCAGGATGGTCGTCTTGCCGGAACCCGAAGGGCCGAGCAGCGCGACCAGCTCGCCGCTTTCGATATCAAGCGAGACGCCGTGCACGGCGCGGAAGGTCTCGAATTCCTTGACGACGTTGTCGAGGCGGATTTTCATGGGCTTACCTCCGGAGTGGTGCTGTCGGCGCCCGCAAGAGCGGAGGGACGCTGGACACGGCCCGCGCCCTGTCGCTCCAGCGCCACCTTGGCGATGAGCGTGACGATGGCGAGGCCGGCGAGAATGGATGCGGCGGCAAAGGAGCCGGCCGCGTTGTAGTCATGATAGAGCAGCTCGATATGCAGCGGCAGCGTATTGGTCTGGCCACGGATATTGCCTGAGACGACGGAGACCGCGCCGAACTCGCCCATCACGCGCGAATTGCACAGCACGACGCCATAGAGCATCGCCCATTTGATGTTCGGCAGGGTGACGGAGAAGAAGGTACGCCATCCGCTGGCGCCGAGCGACGTCGCCGCCTCCTCGAGATCACGCCCCTGTGCCTGCATCAGCGGGATCAGCTCGCGCGCCACGAAGGGTGCGGTCACGAACATGCTGGCGAGCACGATGCCCGGCAGCGCAAAGAGGATTTTAATCTCCGCCGCCTGCAGCGCATGACCGAACAGGCCCTGCAAACCATAGACGAAGAGATAGGAGACACCCGCGACGATCGGCGAGACCGAGAAGGGGATCTCGATGATCACGGTGAGCAACCGCTTGCCCCGGAAATCGTGTTTGGTGATCGCCCAGGCCGCGGCAACGCCGAAGGCCGTGTTGATCGGCACGGCGATCAGCGCCGTGATGACCGTCAGCAGAATGGCGTGGCGGGTATCCGGATCGGCGATCGATTGTCCGAAATAAACGATGCCTTTGGAAAACGCCTCGACGCCGATAACGACGAGCGGCGCGACGATCATCAACCCGACAAGCAGGAGAACGATGGTCAGCAGCACCGCGCGAAAAACTTTGTTGTCGCCGACGCGCGGCGGCTTGCCCTTACCGTGATGCGCCATGATCAGCCCCTCGCCGTATAGCGCAGGGCACGAGCCTGCATGAGATTGGTGATGGCGAGCATGACGAAGGCCGTCAGCAGCATGACGGAGGCAATCGCCGCCGAGGCCGGATAGTCGTATTCCTCAAGCCGGATGAAGGCGAGAAGTGCTGTGATCTCCGTCGAGAAGGGCTGGTTGCCGGCGATGAAGATGATCGCGCCGAACTCACCCAGGCTGCGCGCGAAAGACAGCGACACGCCGGCCAGCAGCGCCGGTGTCAGAAGCGGCAGGATGACGCCGAAAAAGATCGAGAGATCGCTCACGCCCAGCGTCTGCCCCGCCTCCTCCAGCGCCGGATCAAGCTCCTCCAGCACCGGCTGCACCGTGCGCACGATGAAGGGGATGCTGGTGAAGCTCATGGCGACCATGATGCCGAGCGGCGTATAGGCGACCTTGATGCCGATGAGCGACAGGGGGCCGCCGAACCAGCCATTGGTGGCAAACAGCGTGGTCAGCGCGATGCCCGCAACGGCCGTCGGCAGGGCGAAAGGCAGATCGACCAGCGCATCGACGAGACGGCGGCCGGGAAAGCGGTAGCGCACCAGAACCCAGGCGAGCGACATGCCGAAGAACAGGTTGAACACTGTCGCAACCAGCGCGCAGGTCACCGTCACGCGATAACTGGCAACGGCACGGTCCGACGAGATGATGCGCCAATAGTCTTCCGGCCCGAGGCTTGCCGCCTTGAAGACGAGCGCGGCCAGTGGCAGCACCACGATGATGGCCACATAGACGAGGGTGATGCCGAGCGCGAGCGGCAATCCGGGCAATACACGCCGTCTCAAAGCGCGCGTCCTTTCTCAAGCAAATCCAGGAAAAGTGCGAAGCGGTTTTCCGTCTGGAACGGCGCCCTACTTTTCATGCATCAACCGGCGGGGTTTCGCCCGCCGGTCGTTCGAAAACAACAATGGATGGGATCAACGGCTGCCGTAGATCTTGTCCAGCGTGCCGCCTTCGGCGAAATGCTCTTCGGAAATCTTCTTCCAGCCGCCGAAGACGTCGTCGACGTTCACGAGGCGGATCTCCGGGAACTGGTCCTTGAACTCGGCGGCGACCTTCTCGTCATGCACGCGGTGGCCGAATTCGGCGGCGATCTTCTGGCCCTCTGGCGCATAGAGGAAATCAAGATAGGATTTCGCCAGGTCACGGCTGCCATGGGCATCCGCCACCTTGTCAACGATGGCGACCGGGAATTCGGCGAGCAGCGAGACGGACGGCACGACGCTCTGGAACTTGTCCTCGCCATACTGCTTGGCGATCGACTTGGTCTCGGCCTCGAAGGTGATGATCACGTCGCCGATCTCGCGCTCGACGAAGGTGGTCGTCGCCGCACGGCCGCCCGTGTCGAAGACCGGAACGTTGTCGAAGATCTTGGTGATGAAGGCCTCGACCTTGGCCGGATCGTCCTTGAAGGCTTCCTTGGCGTAGGCCGTGGCGGCAAGATAGGTGTAGCGCGCATTGCCCGAAGTCTTCGGGTTCGGGAAAATGACCTTCACGTCGTCGCGGGCCAGATCCGACCAGTCCTTGATGTTCTTCGGATTGCCGGCGCGAACGAGGAAGGACGGGAAGGAGTAGAAGGGCGAAGCATTGTTCGGGAACTTCTGCTGCCAGCCCTCGGCGACGAAACCGTTCTTCACGAGGAAGTCGATATCGGTGACCTGGTTGAAGGTCACGACATCGGCCTCGAGGCCTTCGACGATGGCGCGCGCCTGCTTCGACGTGCCGCCATGCGACTGGTCGATGGTGACGCCGGGATGCGCCTTCACGAACGCCTCGTTTTCGGCCGCGAACAGCTCGCGCGCCACGTCATAGGAGGCGTTCAGAAGCTTGTCGGCGGCATGCGCGGCGGGAGCAGCGAGGCCGAGAAGGGCCACACCGAGAAGGAGCAAACGTTTCATCTGAAATCCCCGAATGAAATTGAATTCGGCCAGACAATAGCCGCGGGTTCAACACCATCCGAGGCATGGCCTGCCGCCGCACCGGCGGCAGGCGAAAGATTTTTCCGCGAAAGGCTTTAGACGAGGAATCCGGTCGAGTTAGCGGGTGGGAACCGGAACGTCGCCGCGGTAGTCGTAGAAACCGCGGCCGGACTTGCGGCCGAGCCAGCCTGCCTCGACATATTTCACCAGGAGCGGGCACGGGCGATATTTCGAGTCGGCGAGGCCGTCATGCAGCACCTGCATGATGGACAGGCAAGTGTCGAGACCGATGAAATCGGCGAGCTGCAACGGACCCATCGGGTGGTTGGCGCCGAGCTTCATCGCGGTGTCGATGGCATCCACCGAACCGACACCTTCGTAAAGCGTGTAGATCGCCTCGTTGATCATCGGCAGCAGGATGCGGTTGACGATGAAGGCCGGGAAATCCTCGGCGACGGTGATCGTCTTGTCGAGCGCGGCGACGAATTCCTTGGCAGCCGTGAAGGTCTTTTCTTCGGTCGCGATACCGCGCACGAGCTCGACCAGTTTCATGACCGGAACCGGGTTCATGAAGTGGATGCCCATGAAACGCTCCGGCCGGTCGGTGGCCGACGCAAGGCGGGTGATCGAGAGCGACGACGTGTTGGTGGCGAGGATCGCCTCCGGCTTCAGCACGGAACAGACCTGCGCATAGATCTTGCGCTTGACGGTTTCGTCTTCCGTGGCCGCCTCGATGACGAGATCGGCATCGGAGAGATCGTTGATGTCGGCGGAGCCCTTGATCAGCGTCATCGCCTTCTTGCGCTCGTCCTCGGTCATCTTGCCGGAGGAAACCTGGCGGGCGAAATTGCCGTTGATCGTGGCAAGGCCGGTCTCGATGCGCTCGGGCGACAGATCGTAGATATGGACCTTGTAGCCGGCAACGGCCGCGACATGCGCGATCCCGCACCCCATCTGGCCTGCACCCACAATACCGACGTTCTTGATCATAGCGCCCATCGCCCCGTCATTAGCGCCCGCAGCGCAGGCAAAAAAACACCGGGCCGGTCAGACCGGCCCGGTGAAGTGATAAAGGCACACGACGACTTTTTCCAGTGAAATCATCGTCGCAAAAGCCCCGACCTTAGGTCAGGCTCACAGCGCCTTCTGCAATTCCGGCAGCACATCGAACAGATCCGCGACGAGGCCGTAGTCGGCGACCTGGA
>NZ_CAMLFY010000027.1 GCF_946479415.1 uncultured Shinella sp.
GCGGTAAGACGATCGCGGCGCAGCCGGTCTTCGATCAGACAAGCCCCGTCGAGGACCAGGTGGCCGCGACCAATCAGGCAGCCGGACAGGCCACGCCTTTGACAGGCAAGCGCCTGCTGCCGATTGCCAGGTCGATGTTGTCAACGTTGCGGTGATTACCTACCCAACCAACGATCACAGACCGCTCGGTCGCTCTCCCCGCCTCTATTGCGGGAGGGTTAGAGTGTGTACCTGGCCCAGCGGCCAAATGGTGACCTCCCAATTCACCCCGGAACCGAAGAGTGTTACGCCCGCGCATCATTGCTGGTTACGCTCCTGCACACGCAGTCCTCGGAAACCGGGGGTCCAATCAGCAGGCCTTTTCGTCAGCGGAACGGCATGCGACCTTGCATCGAAGCGCCCCTGGATATCCCTTTTCAGAGATTGACGAGGTTTGGCGTGTTGTCGAATCAGGCAACCCAAGAAATCGCTTGCAGATGTTTCCGGTGACTTTGACGAGGCTCCGGCCGTCGCAGAACCACACCCGGCGCCGCACCGTCTACAGCCCGGCCGGAGACAAACACGACGACACATCGTGCTACCCTCACCCTACCCCTCGTGACGGTTGCGACCGTTCGTTCCTGGAGCCGCCGGTGTTGTCGCAATCAAGCGCCCCCCCGACCAACGTTAACGGAGTGTTAATTCCAGCCGAGAAAAATTTAAACTCTCTCCGTCCGAACCCGAAGGGGGCGGGGGGAGGATTCGAAGCCGGCAACGGAATGGGAAGCCATTGAACTGCCTCCCTTTCCTCAGCGACAACGGGCTGCAGGCCGTGAAGATAGGCGACGGCCCGTTGCGCGTGCGCGGCGGCGGCGAAGATCGCCCGCTTGTCGTCAGAGAGCACCTGCAACCAAGACTGAAGGTAGGAGGCGTGATTCGGGCGCGGTTCCAACTCGGGTGCGATGCCGAGATCGGCGCAGAGGAAGCAACTCCCGAGTTCAGCGATCAGTTCTTCGCGGGCGCGCTCGCTACAATCCTTGCTATAGCGGCTGAGATCACGGCCGACGCGATGCGCCGGGGCCGTCCAGTGCGTAGCCTCATGGCTGAGCGTAGCCACGTAAGAGGCCGCGTCCTTGAAGCTTTCGGCGAAGGGCATCTGGATATGATCGGTCACAGGGCTGAAGAAGGCCCGGTCGCCGCCATGGCGGATATCCGCGCCGGTGTTCCGGAAGAACCGAACCGCATGCTCGATCCGATCGACGGGATCGGTACCAGACGGTGCGGATTGATAGTAGCAGTCCGGCAAGCCGTCGATCTGCGCGACGTTGAAGACGGTATATGCCTTCAGGAAAGGAACCTCACGCTCAATCTCGCCGCCGCGACCGTCGGATTCGGACTTGCTGAAGCGACTGGCAAAGACGACGATTGCGCCGGACTCGCCCTTGCGCACGGCTGCGCCAAGCTCCAACGCCTGCTTGAACGTCATCCACATCGGCGAGGAAAACCCTCGCGCGATGCCCTCCGACCACAAGAGCAGGACATTCATGCCGCTATAGGGAAGGCCGTTGTGACGCAAAGGACGGGTAATCCGGCCTACCATGTTGGACACGCGCCACGGTTGGACCCATGGGCGGACACCGTTCGAGAGGTCCTCAACGATCCTATCGGTGATACGCGTGTAGATGTCCACGCGCTGCATTTCGGTCCGTTTCTTCATTTTCCTTACCTCCGTTCCAGAGGTCGCGCCTATCGCGACCCCGTCACGGCGGTCCGCAAGCCGGAACGACAGGGGGACGGCGCACGCAAAGCGCCGGAACGAAGTGGAGGAGGGCGAAGCCCTTGCGCTGAATCCCGGTTCCGGCAGGACCTGAGCCGGACGGGTCGCTTGGCGCTCGTCGTTCGACATTTCCGTTTCCGATCTGGCGAAGGAACGTCAGGCATGCTATATATCTGACCATCTGACTAGGTGAGGCACATGGGTAAGCAGACACAGCTTCCAGGGACGAACAGGCCGGTACACCCGACGATGAACGGACGGTGGAAGCTCGAGGACGCGAAAGCGCGCTTCAGCGAGGTTGTCCGGCATGCCAGGGAGGACGGTCCCCAGCGCGTGACCGTTCGAGGTCACGATGCGGTTGTTATCATGAGCGTCGAGGAGTTCGAGCGTCTGGCACCGACTGCGCCTCGCGTGCCGTTCGTCCAGTTCATGGAGGCGTTGCACGTCGACGGCTTGGATCTCGAACGCGATGCCGACCACGGCCGGGATGTCGAGTTGTGAAAGGCTGGCTGCTCGATACCAATGTGGTGGCCGCGCTGATCAACCCGCAGGGCGCACCCTCCATCAAAGCATGGGCGGCAAGCCAGGACGAAGCGACGTTCCATCTCAGCATCCTGACGCTCGCGGAGTACGACAGGGGAATTCATCACCTGCCGAACGACCATCCGGACCGATCGCGCTATATCGCATCGCGGGACGCTCTCGCGGATCGGTTTGGTGATCGTGTGCTTTCCCTTCGCGACGAGGCCGTGCGGCGCTGGGGACGCATATCGGGAGAGTTCAAAAAGGACACCGGGCATCCACCGCCCGTGATCGATACTCTGCTGGCGGCGACCGCAATCGAGTACGAGCTCTATCTCGTCACGCGCAACGTGAAAGACACGCGCCACTCGGGCGCGGCCATTTTCGATCCATGGACCGATGACCCGGCCAAGTTTCCACTAAGTCCAAGGGCCAATAGGCCTCGATGGCAAAGGAAATGGCGGGGCCGAAGCCCCGCCTGACCACTCAACCGAGCGCGTCCATCTGCGCTTCGGCCGCCTTGCGATCGAGCGTCTGGCCGGGATTGTCGACTGGGCGATCGAAGGGCTTCCAGGATTCCCCGACGGCGTGTTCATAAGCCGCGACCGCGCCTTCGGCGGCCATCCGGAGCGAGAATGCCTGGATACCCATGTCTGCGGCGAATTCCCGCTTGCGCTGCGCGGAACTGTCGTAACCGACAATGCCTTCGCGGTCGTCGTCGCGGGCGTCGCTGGCGGCCTTGGCCGTAGCGTCGCGAGCTTCCGTCACGGCGCGCGAGTAGAACTGGCCGGCGCCATGGGCGGAACCGACGAAGGCTCCGACGACGCGTTGCAGGTGGATCTGCATCGCACGCTCGCCGAGGCCTTCGGACAAAGCGTCGACGGTTTCGAGGATGAGGCGCTTGTGCGTATCGCGCACACCGTCGCCGTCGACGACGGTGTGCGCGAAGCTTTCTGCGATCCGCAGCGCCTGGACGGCATCTGGGCAGGTGAGACGGACCATTTCGAGGGTTGCACCCTTGCGGAGCTGGACGACGCGGGCGGACGGGCGGGGGGTTGCTGACTTGGCCATTTCGATTTCCTTTTCGGGTTCTTCCGAAGACTTGCGCCGACCCCTTGCCGGAGCGCCCTTCGGTGCGGTCGAGAAAAGCCGGCGGTCAGACGGTCGCTTTCACAGGTCCGGGGCGCCTGAGCGAGAAAGGCGGGCTTGCGGACAAGCGGGGGCACAGCCCCTGCGCGGGACGCGGGCTCGCCTTGCGAAGGGAGGGTGAACCGGCCGCAACGCGGCGCGCAGCGGCCTTGAAACGAACGGCCGCCGGGTTAAGACCGTGCTGAACCAAAGGGTGCTCCGGCAAGGAGCTGGCTCATCGCCCGAACCGAAAGGCCAAACGATGGCCGCGAGCGTCCACACGCTCGCACCTTCCTGCGCCGATCAGCGACGCGTGGTCCAGTCCGGTCCCGTCGAACCAGATACCTGAAGGCGATCAGGCAGCAACGCAGTGCGGGGGCAGGCGGCCCGGTCCTTGAACGGCCACAGACCCTTCCTTCCGATGCAACCCCGCAGTAGGGCAGGGGACGCGGGCGACGGGATGGTCCGCCCAGGTTTCACAGCGGCCGCAACAGAGATTCATGGCGGTTTTCGCCCACCGGGTCGCTCGCGCAGTGCCCCGATTGCCCGGTCCTGCCGGGCGAGCTTGCCCGATAGCGCATCGATTTCCTGCTGCCGCTCGGCCGTGATCGCGGCGAGCTTGGCGCGATAGCGGGCAAGGAAAGCGCCGGGCTCCGGCGGCTGGCCGCGTCGATAGGCGTGCCGGCTCGGATGCAGGTGCGGGATGATGGCCGTCATCCGACGGATGATCTGCCGGTCGATAAGGTCGAGCTGGTGCTGTGTCTGCCGACGAGCCTCTTCCATGCGCGACAGGAGCGAGCGGCAACCAAGAAGCGAACTCCCGCCGGGGCAGCCCTGGCCCGTCTCACCGCATTTGCAGACGAAATGGCTGGAGGCGTTGTTGCGCCGCCAGTGATAAAGCGTCGCGACATGGTGTTGCGAGGGAGGGGGCTTCCGTCGCACCGTTCGACGACCGAAGCGACAGGTGGGAGTGAGATGGTCAGGTCCGCATTCATGGCATTCTCCTGCAGGATCAAAATGCTGAACACACCTCCGCCGCCGGGCGCTGCCAGCGGCGGAGGTGTGGAGCGGAAGGGGAAGTGCGGGGCCTATCCAGCACCGACCGAGTAGGCGGTGTCGTCCTCGATGACCGTCTCCTCCGTGTGGGAGTCGCCGTCCGCCTGCGCGGTGTCGTCAATCACCTCCGGAGAAGCTTCGGTGGTCGAGGCCTCTTCGCCATCGCTCTTGGCCTGACCGTCCTCCGATTGTCCGTCCTCCTCCACGGCGATATCGCGGGCCTTGAGGATGTCGGAAAGCTCGGCCAGTTCGGGCGCGAACCGGGCAGCGGGGTGGACGAAGTGCCCCTCCTTGAAATGCTCGACAAGCGCCGCGCGGGTTTCGCGAACGCGCTGGCGCGGCGCGATCGACGCCTCGCTGCAGGAAGCTTCGAGTGCCTGTCGAGAAAGGCATTCGAGGAAATCGACGGTGCCCATGTTCGGAAGGAAGGCATCTGCCCCGATGGCCCCGCCGGCAACGCGGGACAGAACACCGCTGTTCGACATGCCGCGGCGGCATGACAGGACGTCGATGAGCGTCTTGCGCGCAGCAATGCGAAGGGTGTCCACGTCGAACCGGAACTTCCCCTCGTCGTCGAACAGCATGGCCGCGTGCCGATTGAAGCGGGTTCCGCCGAACATCGCGCCACCGGCGCCGGAATCGACGCGGACGTTGGTTCCGGCATAGCCGAGGACCAGCAACGCCATCAGCGTGTCATCCTCGATCGGCGCGCGGCCGAGTGCCTCGTGCAACGCGTCCGTGCGGTAATCGCCGATCATGTCGTGACCGCGCTGCGTCACTTCCGGGCGCCGCTTGGACGCCACGATGGGCTCTTCTGCGCCACCGATGCCACCAGTCGTCGCCGTGCCGCCATTGCCCGTCGATTTCTTTTCGTCGGGAAGCCGGTAGACAATCGACTGCACCTTGCCCTCGCGGTCGAGATACACTGCCGTGCGGTCTGACTTCAGCGCCTTGCCATGAACGCGCTCGGCCTTTTTCGGCAGCTCCGGCTGGCCGTAGCCGTTGACTTCGACAATCGCGCCGCGCTTCGGCAGGTTCGACGTCATCCACTCGTGCTGTGCGCCAAGGAAGCCTTCGACATTGGTCGTGTAGCGATTATCCTCGTTCGCCGGAGCGAAGAGATCCTCCGACCATTCGATGCCATAGGACGCGGCAAGGTCGTCGCCGAAGCTGGCATCGCGCGCATACATGCGCTTCTTGTTCAAAGCGTTCGCGATCGACCACCATTGCGCCGTGTCGCCCTTTTTCGGCTTGCTCGTCTTCCAGATCGACTCCTGGTCCTCGACGCTGGCAGCGGCGATGATGCGAAGCTGCTGCTCGCTCGGCATGTCGCCGAGCGCGATCTGCTCCAGCATCCCAGGGAAAAGATTGGCAAGCAGGCGGAGCTTCTTGATCTGGCGGACAGGAAGGGCAAGCGCCAGTGCGATGGCTTCCTCGGTCCAGCCGAGCGCGACGAGACGTTCGACACCGCGCCATTGGTCGACGGGATTGAGATTTTCGCGTGCGATATTCTCGACCATGTTGCGCATCGCGCCATTATCGTTCGCCGCCTCGATGATCAGCACCTTGATCTCGTCGAGGTTGGCGGCGATCGCCCCATCCCGCCGGCGATGGCCGTTGTCGATGATGAGGCCGTTTCCACCACCGGGTTCGGCGAAGACGATCGGTGGATTGATGATGCCGACAGCCTTGATCGTGGCGACCATCAAGGCATCGGCCTGGGGCGACGATTTCGACTGGCGAGCCTTGTCGGGGTTGTCCTTGAGCAAACGGGGATCGACGACAGCAACACGCATGGGATGTTCCTTTCCGGGGTACGGACGCGGCCCTCTTGCCGGTCCTTCTCGTGTCTTCTTTTGTCCGAAGACACCTCCCGGACCGCGGGGCGGCCGGACCGGCGCAACTGCGGCCGAGCGTCCCTGCGGCGAAGGACAAGCGGGGCCAACGGCCCTGCGAAGGACGAGTTGCCGGGATGCGCAGGCGGCGGTTGAGCGAAGCGCCGGCGGGAGGACCGATCTGCGATCGGGTTCCTCATTTTCTCCCTTTCTCTTTCCCCCTGTTTTCCGAGGGCCGATCCGGACGACACAGTCGCCGCAGAATCGGCGGGGTAGGGCGGCGGATGGTGTTGCAGCTCTTGATTTGCCACCATTAAGGTGGCGTATCCAGGCATGGAAAAGAAACGCCCGACATACGATCTCGAGGCGATCAAGGCGGCATTGGGATCACCCAGGACGTTGGCGATCACGACGACGGCACTGCGTACGGCGATGGCTTTGGGGTATGACCGCGCTGGCATCGTCCAGGCGGTCACCGGACTGGATCGCTCGATGTTCTACAAGTCGATGACGACCTGTGCGGATCACCGGTCTGGCAGGACGTCTATCATGCGCCAGCCGAGGACGAAGGGTTGGTCCTCTATATTAAATTCCAGGCGGACGTGGTCACCGAGTTCAGGGTCATGTCGTTCAAGGAGAAATCCGATGGCAGTTAAGATGCAGGTTTTGCCGGACACGATGGTTTCCCCGGAGACGGGAGAGATCCTATACCGGGATGTCCGTCCGTTCGTCGTCACCTACGAGGGCCGTACCAGGACGGTCGACCTTCCGGGCTATTATCCCGCGGACGGCGACGACGGCGTTCATGTCGGGGACGACATGGAGGCGTCGGACGCTGCACTGCGGGCGCTGAAGGAAGAAGTCGAAGGGATACCATCGCCGGCGACGATCCGGCGGGTTCGCAAGAAGCTGAAGCTCTCGCAACGCGAAGCCGGCGGGATCCTCAAGGTGGGCGAGAGCGCTTTCGACAAGTACGAGCGCGGTCTGGTCGAACCGAGCGGGCCGACGAGCCAGTTGCTTCGGCTGCTCGACCGGCATCCCGAGCTGGTCGAGGAACTGCGCCAGCCGGTATAGTGGCGATAGCCATGGGCAAAAAAATGGGCCTGCGAAACCGCGGCCCATTGAAGTGTGAAGGTCAAAACTTCCAGAGGGGAACAGCTGACGCGGCGGCACTGGGAGGAGAAGACCGCCATGTGCATCAACTGCGAGCATAATGCCCGTTTCTTGACCAACTGGAAAACATTTATTGTGCAACGCAGCTATGCGGCGGCTGCGTTGCTCCCGTTATGATCGTCGCCAGCGTCACGCCGCTTGCGCAACCGGCTCAACAGTGGCGCGGGCTTCGGCGGCCAATGCCTCCTCGACCTCCTCCAGTTCCCGGCGCTTGCCGGCGAGTTCGTCGGCGAAGGCGAAGGTGCCCGTCTCGTGCGCGCGATAGGAGGCGAGCCGGCGGTTGGCGTCTTCGAGATACTGGCGCTGGCGGTGACGCTCGCCCTCGAAATCATCGAGCGCATGTTCGAGACGAGAGATCGCACCGAGCGGCGTGACGGTCACCGGCAGGTCGATCTCGTAGTCCGCGCCGGTGCGCTGCAGGACGGTGCGATAGTGATACCCGTCCTTGCCGAAGCGCTCTCCCTCGTAGATTACTTCGAAGCCGCCTATCGAGCCGAGCTGCGTCTCGCCCTCGTGCTGAAGCTGGACGAGAGTGAGGATCTCCTTCATCACCGCGCGACCGGCGTCCTTGCGCTCGACCTGCTGTTCTCCGAGGATGGTCATCGTGAATGCCTCGCCTGATGTCAGCACCAGCCGCGCGATATCCTTGCCGATCTCGTCGATCCGGCGCGTCGCGACCTCGATGTCGCGTTCGGCTTCCCGCAGCCGCCGGCGGACCGAGAAGAGATCGTCGTCATGGGCGGCGCGCAGGCGCTCGAGGCGGGCGATATCAGCCTCAAGACCGGCCTTCTTCATCAGGCGCTCGTCGCCGCTGGCAATCGCCTTCGCCATCGCAAACTGATTGGCAGCCCCTTCACCGAGATCTTCCAGCCGGCGGATCGACGTGTCGCCGGAGAGCGCCGCGGCGATAAACCGGGCTTTGCGCTCGTTGTTCTGCCACATGCTGGCATCCAGCGATCCTTGCGTCGCATAGGCGAAGATATCGACGATATCGTGCTGGTTGCCCTGGCGAACGATGCGGCCCTCACGCTGCTCGATCTGCGACGGCAACCACGGCACGTCTAGATGATGAAGCGCCTTGAGCCTGAGCTGGGCGTTGACCCCGGTGCCCATCGTCTCGGAGGAGCCGATCAGGAATCGCACCCTGCCCGCGCGGACATCCCCGAACAGGCGTTGCTTCGTCTCGGACTTTTTATAGTCCTGCATATAGGCGATCTCGCTGGCGGGCACGCCGAGCCGGACCAGCTCGTCGCGGATCCAGCGGTAGGCCGAAAAGCCCCGCGTCCGTTCGACACTGATCGTGCCGAGGTCGGAAAAGATCATCTGCGCGGCGCCGGGCAGGTCGTAAGGCTTGCCATCGGGACGCATGAAGATCATGTCCGCCGTTTCCTGCCAGATGCGGAAGGCATTCCCGACAAGCAGATTGAGTTTGTTGTCCGGCTCGTTGTCGTTCGCCGGCATGACCAGGCGCAGGTCGATCGCCGCGTGCCGACCGTCGGTGATAACCGAGAGCAGGATGTCGTCGCCCGGCTGCGCCGGCCCCTCGCGCATTTCGATCGCCTTGATGCGGCTGTCGAGGATCTGCTGGTACATCTTGAACGCCGCGGTAGGCGTCGCGGTGACGATCTGCCGCCCACCGGTGGAAATAGCCGGAACACGGACATATTCCCGGAGATCGGCGGGCATGACGACGTCGGCAAACGAACGGAAGAGCGAGATCAATTCCGGGACGTTCACGAAGCTGGCAAAGCGCGAGACCGGCTTGTACTTGCCTGAAGGTTGGATCTCCAGTTCGGTGGTCGTCTCGCCGAAGGTGCTCGCCCAGGCGTCAAACTCGTGCAGGCCGCGTTCATGGAGAGCGTCGTAGCCGAGCAGGCGCTGGACTGAGAACATCTCGCCGAGCGTGTTGGTGATCGGCGTGCCCGAGGCGAGCACGAGCGCGCGGCCGGGGTTCTTCGTTTCGAGGAACCGGGACTTTACAAACAAATCCCATGCGCGTTGCGAGCCGTTGGGATCGATGCCCTTCAGCGTGCTCATGTTGGTGGCGAAGGATAGCTTGCGGAATTCCTGCGCCTCGTCGACGACAATCTGGTCGACGCCGATTTCCGAGATGGTGAGCAGATCGTCCTTGCGGGTCGATAGCGCTGTCAGCCGCTCCTCCAGCCCCTCCTTCAATCTCTCAAGCCGCTTGCGCGACACACGGTCGTCGGGCTCGACCCTGGTCAGCAGATCCTCGTAGAGCTGCAACTCGTCCTGAATCATGCTCTGCTCGAAGGCGGAGGGGACGGCGATGAACCTGAACGCCGAATGGGTGATGATGATCGCGTCCCAGGTCGCCGTCGCCGCGCGTGACAGGAACCTTGCTCGCTTGTCTTTCGTGAAGTTGCTCTCGTCGGCCACGAGAATGCGCGCAGAAGGATAGAGCGCCAGAAACTCACGCGCCGCCTGGGCGAGGCAATGGCCGGGCACGACCAGCATCGCCTTGGCGATCAGGCCGAGCCGGCGCTGTTCCATGATGGCGGCCGCCATCGTCATCGTCTTGCCGGCGCCGACGGCGTGGGCGAGATAAGTCGCGCCATCGGCGATAATCCGCCAGATCCCGCGCTTCTGGTGCGCGTAGAGTTGGAACGCGGCGGAGGCTCCCAGCAGCTGGAGATGCGAACCGTCGAACTTGCGCGGCGCGAGATTGTTGAAGCGCTCGTTGTAGACGCCGGCCAGCCGGTCGGTCCGCTCCGGGTCGGTCCAGACCCAGCGCTCGAACTCCGTCTTGATCTTCTGCAGCTTCTCGCGGGCAGCTTCGGTATCGACGACGTTCAGCCGCTCGCCGCCGACCTCCTTGATCGTGTCGAAGATCTGCGGCACGCGGCTGTTGAGCGCATCGGCGAGCAGTTCGCCGGCGTGGCGGCGGCTGGTGCCCCATTCCGACGTGCCGGCGGCGCGATAGGCGAGCTGGCGCGCTTCGACGGTCCAGGAGCCAAGTTCCGGCATATGATGGATCTTGATCTCGGCGTCCATCCTCTGCTTGACGAAGGCAACGACATCGGCGGCCGGGATCCATGGCGCGCCGAGACGCGCAGTGATATCCGAGGGACGGAGAGGGGAGGGCTGTACCGCTTGCAGCGCGCGGACATTGCGCTCGAAGATCGGATCGAGCGCCGCGGCGGCTTCCGCAGCGGCAAGCTTGGTGCGGACCGGGCCGGAGAGATAGGCGTCGGCGGTCTGCCACGCGCCGTCGGCCGGATTCTGGAACACGGTATCACCGAGCTGGTCGACCACTTTGTCGCGGTCGCAATGCAGGAGCTCGGCGATGTGGTCGAGGTCGACGCGGCCGCGCTCGTTGAGCACGACGGCAAGCGCGTCGCCGGCATTTGTCACCACAGGCAGGGCAGGGGGCGCGATCACCCGCTGCGAGAAGATCGGACCGGGCTTGGCCGTGTCGGTGTCGAGGTCGTAGTCCTCGATGGACGCGACCAGCCAGCAGTCGGGATCGTCCCGGAAGGGCTGGAGGTTCGGCTGGCGATGCGTCTCGCGGGTCTCGCCGGATTCCGCATCCTCGGTGATGCTGACGGTCGTGTGGTTGATCGGCCCGAAATCCCTGACGAAGCTCGACCAGGCGATACGCAGCCGCACCTGCAGGTCGCGCCACGGCCGGCCGGTCTCCTGCGCCTTCAGTACCTCGCGCACGGCGTCGCGGACGGGGATCAGCTTCTGGATGGTGCGGACGTGCTTTTCCGTCAGGCCGTCGCCGGTTCGGCCCTTCCTGACCTTGATCACGACGGGCTGGCCGTCGACGATCTGTATCAGGCCCTGCCTGTTGTCGACCAAGTAGCTGCCTTCGCGAACATTGGCGTTGCCGGGCTGCAGGTCTACAATCTCGGCCAGTTCTTCCTCGAGATCGAGATCGATCTCCGTCGGCTCGCCGTCATAGAGGTCTTCCGGCAGACGGCTGACGGCCGCGTTCAGCACCTCGGCGAGGTTCTCGCCCGCCCGCGCCCGGCAGGTATAGGTCTCGCCGAACGGACCGGAAGTCAGCGCGTGGGTGCCGAGAACCATGCCGGGATTGTCTGCGAACCAGCGATTGACGCGGATCGCGCCTTCGTCATCCGTAGCCGGGCGGACTTCCTCGACGTCGAGCCACGAAACGTCGCCCTCGGCCTCGGCGATCTTGCGTTTGCGGAAGAAGAGGATGTCGACGACGGTGTCCGTGCCGGCGTCGCGGCGGAAACTGCCCTCGGGCAATCGGATGGCTGCGACGAGGTTGGCCGATCTGGCAATTTGCGCACGCGCCGTCGCGTCTGCCTTGTCCATCGTGCCGCAGCTCGTCACGAAGGCCGCCAGCCCGCCGGGCTTCAAGAGGTCGATCGAGCGGGCGATGAAGTAGTCGTGCAGCCGAAGCGCAAGCGGCCGATAGTGATGGTCCGACCTTACCGTCCGGTCGGAGTAGGGCGGATTGCCGATAGCGAGGTCATAGACGACGCCGAGGTCGGTACGGGTGAAGTCGCCATTGACGATGCGCGCTTTCGGCTGCAGCAACCGCACGATACGCGCCGTGACCGGATCGAGTTCGATGCCGGTGACATGGCTGGCGGCACGATAGGCCTGCGGCATCAGCGCAGGGAACAATCCCGTGCCGATGCCCGGCTCCAGCACGCGGCCGCCGCGCCAGCCGAGACGCTGCAGCCCGGCCCACATCGCCCGGACGATGAATTCGGGCGTGAAGTGCGCATACTGGGTGCAGCGGGCGAGCGAGGCATAGTCGGCCTCGTTGACGGCTGTCTCCAGCGAGCTGCCGAGATCGTCCCAACCCTCGCGGAACTCCACCTCGCCTGGCCGACGGAACATGCCGTTGGCCAGCTCAGATGCGCCGAAGCCGGTGAAGTGGATTAGTTTCTGCTGTTCCTCGCGCGACGCCGGGCGGTCCTGTTTTTCGATTTCGCCGGCAATCAGGATGGCCGCGACGTTCGCCTTCGCCCGTTCCTTCCAGCCGGCGGCGAGACCGCGGCCCTCGTCGTCGAGGAAGAAATTGCTGCGTGCGCCCTGTTTGCGCGGGGCCGGGTTGCGCGCCGCGGCGATCGGCAGAGCCGGGGCAGGGGCGGGCGGCGTCGGGTCCGGATCGTCATCGTTGGCGGCGAAGGGATCGTGGCCGCTAAATCCGGAAATACCGAGGCCGAGGCCCAGCCTAGACGTCAACGCGGTGTTGCCGAGCATGTCGAGCGTGAAAGGATCGTTGCTCATCCAGATCTCCTTGTGAGCAGGCGTGCGCCATCGCCCGCGGGAAGGGGTTCCAGCAGGTGAGGGGCGCTTGCGATGGGATGAGGGGGTGATGCGGTCGGAAGCGGAGCGATGTCCTTCCTTCTTCAGACCTTGTCTTGCACGATCCGGAGCCCGCATCGCGGGCGGCCGGTCAAGGGCCGCTTCAGCGGCAACGCCTGCCCTTGACGGGCCGGGCGTGCATGCGGGAGGTCTTCTTCGGCCCCTTCTTCTTCCCGTTTCTCATCCGCCCCTGCAGCGCGGCGCGGATATCCGTCAGGAGTGATCGACGCCCTCCTGGCGATCGTCACCCTCGAAGCCGGAGATGAAGCGTTCGGCGCGATCGAGGGTGTGGAGAGGAGCAGGGGGAGGACGTTGCGATACGCAGGCCTTCCGCCCCCATCACGCCGCGGCCGCATCGGGCAGGTAGCGCAGATGCACTGGCAGCTTGGCGGCGATCTCCTCGTCTGTCATGGCTTCGAGCAGCTTCGGGACGCTCCCCAGTTTGCCGCCGAAGAAATGGACGGTGCGCCGGCCGCGCGACGCGTAGGGCCAGCGATAATCGGCATAGCCGCGATAGGGCGCGGCGGTGCTGCTCCAGATGTGCTCGAGACGTTCTTCCCGCGTCATCGCCCGCACCGGCCGGCTCTCGCGTTCGATGATGGCGAGACGCATGCGCTCGACTGACATATCGTCGGAAAGATCGCAGTAGCCATGAAAGTAGCGGATGGCATCGTCGATGCGCAGCGCGAAAAACACCGACGTCACCGACCCGGTCAGGAATTGCCGGAGTGCGAACATCGAGCCACGGATCCAGAGGGGCGGCTCCACAGCGAACATATAGTCGTGTTCGGCCTCGCCGATCTCAAACCATTCCCCGGCATAGAGCACCGTTGCGTCATCCGCGCGGTGGTGAACGCGCCCGGTATGGCGGTCGAACATGCGATACATCTGTCGGCGGTCGGCGACGCCCTGGAATACCTTGCGGATTACGAGTGCGGTGGTCATGTGCGGCTCCTTCGGGGCTGTCGGACCGAAGCGCGGCGTAGCCTTCTCGACCCAGCCTTCTTCTTCAGTCCTCTGTTACCCCTCCTCGACCGCCGGTATCGCGACCGGCCGGGTCAAGGGCCGGCTCCGCCGGGCGAAGCTTCCCTTGACGCGGGCGGCGCGCATCCGGCACGCCTCGCCTTTTTCCGTTCCTCCCTTCTTTCCTTTTCCACCTTTGCTTTTTCCTGGAGCGCCTCGTTCCAGTCGTCCGCCGTCGGCTGCAGCCGCTGCCAGGCGCAACCGGCGCTGTCGGCGAGGACGCGCAGACGCTCGGCAAAGGTCTCGCCCTGATCATTCGCGTCGGTCGCCGCGACCAGCGTGACGCCGGGACGCGAGGCCAGGGTCCGCAGGGCCGCATCGGTAAGGGGGGACCATCCCCCGCCGGTGCTGAGATATTGCGAGCCATCGCGGAGGCTTTCGAAGGCGGCGAGGCTCATGGCGTCGATCGCCGCCTCCGTAACGCAAAGGCGCATGGCATCCCGCGGGCCAAGACGGAATAGAGTTTTCGAGCCACCCGTCGAGAACCCGCGCCATTCCGGACCGCGCTCCTCCCAGCCGCAGACAATGCCGGCATCGTCCGTGTGGGCCGCCCACATGCTTCCATATGGACCTTCGCGAAGCTGGTTGTTCGTGATTGCCATTCGCAGCACGCTCGCCGGAAGGAAACGGGCGCCGGACAGATAGCGCCAGGTCGCGGACCCGCGCCATGGAACGCGTCGCGCCGACCATCGATCCGCAAGACTGGTCGCTGCGGGTCGCTCGCGGGGTGCCTTCGCCCAGACCGGATCACTGGTCTGGAATCCGACCAGGGACGCAACGCTTGCGACACCCTCGACGAAGCCGACATGATCGAGACGTCGCACGAGCGCGAAGATATCGCCCTTGTCGTCGCTGAGCGGATCGAACCAGCCCTTTCCCTGATGGGTCACGATGACAATCTCGCCGCCCCGGCGAAACTTGACCGCCCGGCGCGTGCTCTCCTTGACGTCGACGGCAAATCCGGCCCGCTCCAGAAGCGCACCGCAATTCACCTTCTCCTTCAACTCTCTGATTTTCTCTTTTTTCATGCCAATCCGGCCGCGCCAGCGACCGCTCCCTTCTTTTCCCATCCACACATTTGCGCAGCAAATCGACACCCGCCGCGCCAAGCGGCAGCTGCAAGGGCGCGGAGATCGGGGCGAGGGGAACCCGCGCCCCGCCGCGGCGCCGCTTCCCTTGCGGACGCCGCATGGATGCGGCACCTCAGAGGAAGGCAGGGCGGGCTCAATGAGCCGGCCCGAAGTCGAAGGGATCGATTTCGTGGATCACGTCCACCTCGGCGTCGTCGAGCTCCTCGCTCGGCATGACGCCATATTCTCCAGCCGATCGGAACAAGGTCACCGGGACCATGAGCGTGCGGGCGAGGTGAAAGGCATGTGATTGGGCGAGCGAGAGATCGTGCGACATGGTGAGGCTCCATCCGGGAGCGGGCTAATTCCCGCTCGATGGCGCCAGGGTTGGTCCGGGGCGGGGCGCGATCACCGCGAAGGCGCATGCCGCAGCGGCCGTAGCTTGCTAACGGACCCCCTGCGGGTTGATCGTCAAAGCCCGGCCCTGGACCAGGTCGCCATCCCAGAAGAGCGGGATTGGTCCGTGCCCTATGGAGGCGACGGTTGCTGCACAGGCGTCGCGGCAGAACACACCTCCTCTCACCGAATTTTGCTCGGGTTATCCACCCCGAGGCAAGGATCTGCCATCGGCTGGAACATGCCTGCCTCCCCCGAAAGCAGCGAGGTCAGCTTTTGCACCACGGCTTTCGCCAGCTACCCCAACGGCGCGCCAGGCCATGCTTGATCAGCGTTTCTCCGACGTCGTGTCGGTCCACGGCGACGCGCGCCAACTGGCGACCGTAGCGGTCAAGTTTGCCGCGGATCAACTCGATCCGATGACCCGACACCTGGGTTGCCAGTTCGTCCTTCGCTTGCAGCGCTGCGACGCGTTCTGCGGCACACGTTCCGTCAATCTCCGGCGCATCTATGTTCTCGATGCGGATCTTCTCGCGCCTACCAGTCCGGTCGTGGACGGTAAAGGTGTCGCCATCCCAGATCCTAAGCGTGACATTCTGGCAAGCGTCACGATCACAGACCGCCGCGCCGACAATCGTGTGACGGTTCGTTGAAGCCGAGGCGCAGGCGAGCATCAACAAATGCGAAATCCCCACGGCCAGGACAGACCGGGCGAACATCACGAGGTCTTTTTCGATACGAGATTAAAGAGCTGCGCGATGACGTCGGTGGCGTAGACCTTTTCACCGCCGCGCTCATAGCTGCTGTTGGACACGCGGGATTCCACATAAACGAGATCGCCCTCTCCGACATTTTCCTCGATCCACTCCGCCTTTTTCTTGTCAAGGGCGGTGATCTGAACCCAATCGGTGGCGCTCTTGCGTTCCCCATCCGACTGCCATTCGCGATTGCTCGCCACATTCACCTTCAACATGCCCTTCAGCGGGATGACGTTTCCGACGTGACCAAGCAGGGTATGCCGGTTGACGCTGCGCATGGACTCATTCCTTCTCGAGTGGAAAATACCGTCTATCTGCTGAGGCTGAACCAATGCCGCTGGGTTTGCCCTGACGTGTCGTTTTTGATATCGAAATAATATGGCTCGGACCGCAGCGGTCGGGGCATAGTGACCGTTTGAATGCAGCCTCGCTGCCGATCAGAAATGTAGGACCCGTGCGCATTGCCCTGGCAGAAATTGACCGTCTTGACGCAAAGATCGCCTTTGCCGGCAAAACTGTTGCGGTCGCTCCTGCTTCCGACCTGATAGCCCGCCAGGCAGTCCGCATATCGTTCGTGACCCGGCGAGCCCATTCCTGCCTCGGGGCAGGTCGGCCAATCGAAGCCGGGTTTTTTCATCGCAGAGATAAGCCGGTTCATCGGTGGATGGCAGGCGGACACGCCGCGCCAGGATGGATTGGAAGACGATGCGCACAGGAGGACTTCGCAGCCCCATTCGCTGGCGGCAGCAGGAGCGGGAAGCACCGCGGCCGTCAGAAACAGTCCAAGGACGGCATGGTGAGGCATGGCTTTGACGATCATCAGCACTCTTCCCATCAAACACACTAACGAATAAACTATAATTTATATGGCGATGATGAGCAAGCGCAAGAAGGCAGACACCGAGCTTGGTACGAGGATCCTGCGAAACATCGCACGGGTCATAGAGCGCGAGCGGGAACGGCGCGGCCTCAACAAGAAAGAGATGGCCGAGCTGTGCGACGTGACCTATCCTTTTTATTTTCAAATCCTTGACGGGAAGGCAAATCCATCATTGCAGACCATTACGCGGATCTGCGTCAACCTTGACATGCCTTTCCAGGAGCTCGTGAGCGGGGCAGCACCTCTCTGATCGGCTGCGCGGGGAACGCCTATCGGCGGACCCATCCGCGTGGCCGAAGCTTGTTTCCCTGCTAAATCGGCTGCCAGAAACATAAACTATACTTATTTTATCTCCCCTATCAGATTGATCGCCGGATGGGTCGCAAGGCTCACGGCGCGATATTGGGGCATTGCCGGCATGAAGTCTTTCGCAGCTTCCGTTTTTCTCATGATCGCCTCGGCCGCCCATGCGGGCGAGAACCCGATCGGGCCGACCCAGCCTCAGCTGGACCTGCGGGTTCTCGATCATCCGGTGCGAGCGTTCGGTTGATTGCGGGACAGTCGCGGAGCAGGGTGAATTCACCCTGGACTATCGCCAAAACAGCCTGACGGATCGGAAGGGCACGGTTCATCCGGTCAAGCGCCACTATGTCCAGATGGTGGCCGGCAGCCCGATTGGGAGCGAGGTGAAGATCGAACTCGATACGAACGAGGTGATCTGGCTTTCACCGGCCGAGGGGCAGGGGTGTTTTCCGACAACTGGATCGGCGCGATGCTGACGCCGAAGACCGGCGTGATCGTGCAGGAGCTTCGGCCTTAGGTTTGCAAGCCGATAAAATAGCGTAGTCACAACCGCCTGCACGAAAGGTTGCAGCGGCTTTGAGAAAGGTGGGCGGAGGCTGTTTGGGGAGAAGGGAACGCCCTCGGCGCCCGATACAATCGCCGGCGTCGGCAATCTAAAGGCAGTGCAGCAAATCGGAGCTTTTAGCATCGCGCCGCGCTGCCGCGGGAAAACGGGAATTCGCGTGACGTTAAAGGCGGAGAGAAAGCAGCCGCAGGAGGCTCAACAAAGTGGCCCAGAGGGAGGCGGGATCGACTGGTTCCACCCGGGCGTTCCGCCTCGTGGGTCTCAGTGCGCTCGGGCGATTTGAGTTCGGATCGATGGATGCCAGTTCAGCTCTGGAACGTCGCAACCACGGACACCAGGGTGGGATCGTAGGTCGTCAGATTTTCACCCACGCAGCCCTCGAGTCTTTGGAGCATCAGTCCGCTGGCCGCGCCTCGCCTTTGGGACAAGAGAGAGCTTGAAGCCGAGAGCGTCAGCTACCTTTGCGATAGTCCCAAATTCCGGGTTTCCATCTGCGTCTAGCGCCTTGTAGATAGCTTGGCGGGAAAGGCCGGATTTCCGTGCGATATCCGTAATTCCCCGCGCCCTTGCGACGACACCCAGCGCGGCCGCAAGTTCATGCGGATCGCCGCTTTCACTGGCCGCGAGGATATATTCATCAGTCGCTTCATCACTATCGAGGTAGCGAGCCGGGTCGAATTCTCTAGTTTTGAGAGACATATTTACTCCTTCAGCGCTTTGGCCAATGCCTTGGCTCGCTCGATGTCCTTGCTTTGGGTGCTCTTGTCGCCACCACAAAGAAGGACAATCATAATTGCACCTGCACTGACAAAGTAGACCCGGTATCCCGGACCATAATCAACCCTTAGCTCGCTGACGCCATCCCCACAGGCTTCACGTCGCCCGGATTGCCGCCAGCCAGCCGTGAAATACGTTGGCCGATACGAGCCTTAGCGCGGCTGTCTCTCAGCCGCGCCATCCAGGTGGCGAATTCATCGGTTTCACGTATCGACAACATGACTATATGTAAACCACAGTTGACAGCCCGTCAAGTTTTACAAGGCGTAGCCCCCGCGCCTTGAGGGTTTACGCCCGCTTCATCGCGGCCATCTTTTCACAAATCAGCCACAGGGCCTTGTTGAGTTTGATATCCTGATCGATGCCGTTCACGGCGCGAAAATTCATGCGGCACGGGCGCAAGGCGGGCACTGCGGCTTTGTAAAACGGGCCGGTTGTTAGACTCCATATGCAGAGCGAACTAAACGATCATTTGCGTCGCCTCGCGCGCAGCAGCAGATAGACCTGCCATGTTTTCTATATAGGACATTGGTCCAAAGCTGATCCGCGCAACCCCTAGAGCCTTTAGCTCGCCGATTGAGGGAACGCCGGGCATAATCATCACGTTTATCGGCAGGGGACTTTGCTCACAAATAGCTTCGATGAGGCCGGGATCACTTAGCCCCGGGACGAAAAACCCCGAAGCTCCGGCTTGGGCATAGGCATGCGCCCGGCGCTGAGCTTCTTCCAAAAGAGCGTCGTGGCTTTGGCTGGCACTCAAAAACAGATCTGTGCGGGCATTGAGGAAAAGTGTGAGGCCTCGGTGATCTGCCACGCTGCGAATGGCCGCAATCCGTTTAGCTTGGTGGTCCATATCGTACAGTCCGGTGCCAGCGACGATGCGGTCTTCAAAATTGAGACCGACGACACCGAGATCAAGGAAACGCGCAACATTCTGGACAAGTAATTCGCTGTCTTCCGCGTAACCACCTTCGATATCGACGGTAACCGGGAGGTCGATCGATTTCACAACCCTTTCAGTAACGACCTCCGACAAGCCGATTGGCAGGAGTTCCCCATCTTCATAGCCTTGGGCTGCAGCCACCGCCCAACTGCTAGTGGCAATCGCTGAAGCGCCCGCGGCGGCGATCGCTTTGGCGCTACCAGCGTCCCAGGCATTGTAGAGTAACAATGGCTGCCCCTTGACGTGCAATTTTGCGAACTTTTCCGCTTTTTCTTGAATGCTCACTTGGATGCTCCGTTTGTGGATTGCGGCGAGCGCCGCGACTGCCGCTCCCAATTTCACGCGATCTGGAAGTCTGGTATCCGCGCGCTCAACGCGTTGAGGAAATCGCCGGGTTTAAACACGGCTCCGGGCGCCTTGGCGCCGCTGCCCTGGCCTCTACCGTCCAGTAGCCGCACAACGGCCTCGCAGATAAGCGGAGCAGAAAAGGCGTATATGTCCCGGCCTCTTGCGGTGATCCTACGTGTTTCGCTTCCCTTGCGGATCACCACATCCACTGCGAATTGCTGTGGTGATCGTCCAATCTCGTCAGCACCTTTGGGCGCGGGAGTGTGAGCGTCACGAACATCCCGGAGGGCATCCCGATTCAAAAAGGAATGCAGCTCTTTCGGCTGCAGATGCCGGGTGAGGACGGGAACTTCGGAAAACGGCAGGGCAACAACGTTCTGGAGGCCGAACGGCGCCGGAAAATTAATCTCCAAGTCGTCAGAAGCGGGCGTCAGCGGCACCAATTTTCCGCCTGAAACGACCAGCCGCTGGGCCGTATTGCGGTCACCCGTAATCCTTGTCCCTTTCGTTGGATGCCAGCTGTCCAGAGCGATGCCGATGCGAATTTCGTCGACCTCCTCCCAGCCTTCCATTGCTGCGGAGACCAACAAGTCTCCAAATCCGCCATAGAAACCCATTGCAGGAAGCAATATCACGCCAGCGTCGCGCGCGGATTCATCGTAGACTTCGAATATTTCCGTTGTGCTTGGCTGCTCGGCAGTCACATCCAGATAATGAGCGCCAGCGCGAATAGCGGCAGCGGCAACTGCGGCGGCGGTATCCAAGAACGGACCGGCGCAATTGATCACCGCAGAGACCCCGGCAAAGGCCCTGTCCAGCGACAAAGCGTCATCGACGCTAGCTTCGTGCATAATGATCTGCGGATCGAAGATATGCGACTGCCGTAGCTGAGCCATGGCACGCACGACGGCCACCGGCCTCAGGCCGCGTCGCAGGAGCTCCTTTATTACGAAGCGGCCCGTGTGACCACCGGCTCCGAAAACGGCCACTGACTTCGCGTCACCACTCTCCATCAAACCATCCGTCGAATTCTCGATGTTCTCACTCATAATCACCTCCTCGATACAGACCTGTTTGTAGCTCAAGACTACGTACAGGTCTGTAGCGTGTCAAGCGCGAATATGTTATTCGTCATTCAAAGGAGAAATCCGGATGGCCAAAACGACGAGTGAAACGATGGGAAAAGTTGCCATGAATAGCGCAGATTTGCGCGATCGCGTGCTGGAAACGGCATCCAAACTCTTCTACGAGCGGGGCGTCCACGCAGTCGGTGTCGACCTGATTGTGGAAGAGGCCAGAATCGCCAAGACCAGCCTATACCGCCACTTTCGCACAAAGGACGATCTCATCGCCGCGTTTCTTGTACGTGAAGATGAAGATTTTTGGGGCACTTGGGATGCGGTAGAGAAATTGAACCGTGAAGACCCGGCAGCAGAGCTGGACGCGCATCTCGCCTGGATCGGTGAACGTGTCGGCCGCCCAAACTACCGCGGCTGCCCGCAGATCAATGTCTCTGCGGAGTTTCCGGAACCCGACCACCCTGCTAGAAAAGTGGCGCGCACTCACAAAGCGGAACTGCGGCGTCGCCTGACAGACCTAGCCGAACGCCTTGGAGCCAAACAACCGACTGAGCTTGGAGGGCAACTCGCCGTGCTCGTCAACGGCGCTTTCGTTAGCTCGCAAATGCTGAATGCCAACGAGGCGGTCTCACTGCTTCAGCACATGGCAAACGCGTTGATCGAGAAAGGCTGCATGAGAAATCAATGAGCGCGTCAGGACGACCAGGGACAAAAGTAAGGTTCATTACTTTTGATGGCCACTGGCTTTGGCAAACCCGCCGCTGTTCGAGAGGATGGCCCGGCGTTATCCATAAGGCGTAACGCGCCGCACCAGTTCTTGTATGGATCATTGACCGTTCGCGGCTGGTTCTGCGTTATTTAGCGAGAGGCAATATATTTTATCCGCCCCGGCCTGTCAGCCCGTGTCGGGTTTCTGATGTCTAGTGGCAGTGAACTGAACCCAGACAATCTCCTTCTTGCCTAGCTGACTGCGATCTTGCCCGACTTCACAAGGGCGGTAACGTCGAGATCGAAGCGCTTCGCGATAGGCTGTTCATCTTCCTCACTCGTAGGCGCGAAGTGTAGGAAGTAGGACGCGTTCCGCCCGTTCGACCGTTCAATCTCGGTGTCTGACAGCTTCTGCCCGACATAGATGCCATTACCGATCTCGTGGCCTTCCACCAAGACAGATTTCTTCACGGTGAACTTCACAGGGGTGACTGTCATCTGGTGTCCTCCATCTAGTTGCTCCCTCAAAACCACTGCCACGCCGCCCAAAAGCAAGCATACGCGATCACGCCAATGACAAAGATCAGTGCGATTTGCCGAGCCACTGCGCAACGCTCCCTCAGTTCAAGCGGCACCAATACTGACCGCTCAGCCAAAGAAAGTCGACCAGATGTTACTCTCTGTATTTTCGGTGGAGGATGGAGACACAGCGACCTCTGGGCCAGCGCCTCCGACATCCTAGTCTATGGCGACATGAAAAAGCCCGTCAACGAAACCAACCGCCTCGCGCGCGAACTTTGGGACACCACGTTTGACGTCGGGCAATTTGCAACGCTGATGGAGCAGGCGACAAGATCGCTCTGTCGGCCGGCATCACACCGCTGCTCACCTCGCCTTATGAAGGAAGGGCGGGTTGCGTCGATAACATCGTATAAGATGTGCCGGACGATGGAGCTTACGACAAGAGCCATACTAGCGCGGCCGGAACATAGCAGGACGCCACTTGCGATCCCACGAGAAAGCATTGACGGCGAGGGCAAAATTCCGACGAATGTGCTCAAATCGCCGAGGTCGATACCAAGTTTTGCGTCGGCCCCGGCGAACGTGCGTGGTGCTCAGCGCTCAATGATATTGGTCAAACCACGAACCGCTTGGGAAACATCCTGAAGCACGTGTTCAGCACCACAACCCGCCTCTCAGTCTCTGATGTACATCGGACCCGAGCGGAAATAGGCGACAGCCTTGTCGTATTCCTCTTGCTCAACTCGTTCTTCTCCTAATTCCGAAGCCAGCTCTGTCAACGGTTCGTCATTGAGAATGGGCTTATTGGGCGGGTCTCCCGCCTGTTCGTCAGCTCCGTTGAACTGGCTCTTAAAACGATTATCGCTTGGCATATGAACAACCCCTAAAACTATGAAATAAATACGAAATTCGCAGGCGTGACCGGCGAAACGCGCACACAGGAGTTTTGTTCCGACCAACCTTGACGTCCATGACAGAACGTTGCGTTCGGTGGCCTCGATGCCGCGCCATCCTGGAAAGGAAATCCCCATGACGACGTTCCGGCAGGTGCTGGAGCACTTGATCGCGCTTGGCCGGAACCCTGGTCCAACTGATGGCAAGGACGGCCTGAAGACAAGGGAGGCTATCCGACGGCTCCCAGCGGGACCAAGGGCCGGTTGCTGAGGGGGTTCGTCGGGCGGAAGACGCCGGCGGTGCTGTTGCCGGCCAGCACGACGGCATCCTGCGTCGATGCTCGGTAACCGCCGTGTCTTTGTTTCGAAGGTGATCACCTCTTTCCAGCTTCCGACCTCCCTACACAAGAAAAAACCCCGCGCGTAGCGGGGCCAGTTGGGTCGTGCATGATCTGAATGCTCTGTAGTGTTGAGGGTTCCCAGAAGGCGCGGTCATCAAAAAAAGCCCCGCCTAAGCGGGGCAGTTAGCGTGTTGTCCTGAACCACTCCCGTGGATCTCTGACATTACCACATGCGCCTTTGCAGAAAACAAGGTCACGGCATTTTGAAGAACTGCTACACAGCTAGAGTCCATCGCCGGTTCGTTTTGGTTTGGAATCTAATCTGCTTGATCATTTCGCCAGCGTCCAGAAGGAGCGACTTCGCTTCGTCGCACCAGAGTGTTCTGACATGGCCCACAGCGCTCATAAGGTGTACGCCGGCTTGACGGTAGGTTTCCGCCGAAGAGCTCTCGAAAGCCTCGCGCGCCTGGGGATCATCGACATAGGCCCGAACTAGAAGGCGCATCTTGGTATCCTTGGGTAGCAACTCGACATCGTTGCCAGCCCCGCCAGCTCGGTAACAAGTCCGATAGCGTCGTTATAGCGGTAGTTTCGGGTGAATACGGAAGGCTTCTAATAGCCGTCCCGGGAATAGTATGATCGTGCTGTGGCTTCAAGCAACGGCTTGTCGGTTGCCGGATTAAGCGTACCGCCTGGATATGCTTCGATCAGATACCGCGCGAACGCCTTGCGCGCGTCGGGGGCGCGGCTGAACCACGGCTGCGAGGTTATCTCTTCGAATACTTCGCGCATATCCGCGAGGTCCGATGGCTCGAAAATGCCAGAGTTCATTTCATTCCCCCAAGGCTCCCGAGAATCGTTCAAAGGGAACCTCCTCTGAAGATACGAGTTGGGCCCAACGTTCGCAATGGGGTGTATCGAAGGTGACATTAACCCGAACCGTTTAGGTTAATGCTGCGTACGAATTGCCGAACGGCAGGAAAGCGCGCCTGATCGGCGCGGAGGTGTATGAACATGGCGTACGAAAGTGGAATGCAGATCATCTATGATGTGCTGAAGAAGGGTGTATTCGTCGAATTCCGGGGGCGCTCGCAATACCTTGAAGGACCATTCGCCAGCCAGCGGGAAGCGATACGAGCTGCCGAAGATCATTGCCGAAGGCTCGGCTGGGATATGGAAGCTGGCTGAGGGCCGTCATCCTTTTGGGTTCGAGCGGCCCTTGCGAGCTTTTTTCTCCGAGTGGGTGTGCTGGAGCAATTGCTGAGAACGCCGCGCCGCTTTCTCGCAGCGAGCATGCAACGCTGCCAGTTCCCTGTCGGTCAGGCGCTCGATGCCGACGAATTCATTTTCAGCGTCCGAAAAGAGGATGATTTCGTCAAGCTTCGCTTGAACCGCTGCACCATCTCGGTTCTGCGTGTTCTGAATGAGAAAAACCATAAGGAACGTTATGATCGTCGTTCCAGTGTTGATCACCAGTTGCCAAGTCTCGGAGAATCCGAAGTACGGTCCCGAGATAGCCCAGATGAGAACTGCCGCCACGCACAAAATAAACGCGGCGGGGCTGCCTGTCGCGTGAGCCGTAGCCGTCGCAAATCTCGCGAAAAAACGTTCCATGGCAAGCCGTCCAAACTGTGAGATCGTTAGACAATAGTGATCCGGCATTGGTATTGAACTAGCTGATTGCGACCTTGTTCCTAAGGAGCGCCATTGACAACAGCGTCCCTCATTCATGCCTTCATCCTTCTTCACCACCCCTACCCATATCACGATAGAACTGCGCCAGCCGGCAGTACGAGAATTGTACCCTAATTGCCTACACCATTCATTGCGAAGTTAGGATATCTCCGGAACCCTATCCATACTTGCGTGTTCTCTGATCCATGCGGACCGTTCCGCCCAAGAGGAGAAGAACATGCTGACCAAACTCACCACGATTGCTGTGGCCGCCACACTCGTTAGCTTTTCCGCCTTTGCTCAGACAAGCAGCGGTGATGCTGCAGCCACGACGAATGCAGGCGACCAGGCACAGATGCAGATGGATGAAGCCACCGGTAACGTATTCTACAGCGACATGAAGGCTCGTACGCTTCGTCCGGAAGCAGAATGGGCGAAGAATTGGGCCGGCCTGACCGATGAGCAGCGCGCCAAGATGAAGTCGGATTGCTCGACGAACGGTGCGACGGCTCGCAGCGAGGGTGACACCCGCGTTTGCGAATGGGCCGGCAACAACTAAGGCTAGCCAGGCCTGGACAAGCGAGGCTCCGAGCAATCGGGGCCTTTTTGTTGAGCGGTCGCCCGCACCGACAGACTTGCCTATCGGGGGCGACCGCTGTCTACGGTCGCGTCCCCTCACCACGAAGAGCGCAACGTCGACGTCTGAGCAACCGCTATTTGGCTGCAAGGTTCCGGGCCAGAGGCAAACGCCGATCTTCCGGCAGTAGCCGGAGGCCGCCCATAAGTACCCCAGCGCCTCCGAGGTGCAACTGACTCGTTTCATCCACACGCTGCCGATTCGGCTCTCGGGTAGTAAGGCAGCGCCAAGCTAAGCGGAAAGACAATGCCCCGTGCGAGGCGCGGCAAGCTGAACAACAACAGTAGCTGGGATAGAATATGTGTGTCCGGTTTTCTTTTCGGACCGCAGACACGCTAGAGTCGCGTCCACGCAAGAAAAGGCGGGCAGGCTCGCCTCTCTTGGTTCCACCGCTTGGAGCCGGTAGCGCACTAAAACGCGTCGTTGTTGCGAAAGTTTCCGTTCTTCCAAATTGGCAGCCGTCGGCTATCTTGACCGAAACCGCTTTCAGCGCCTTTGCCGATTTCGTTTGCAAAGACAACACTCTACGCCAACAGCTTTCCATTATTGCTTGGAAGGATTGTCGGAAATGTGATGGGCGCCCCGCTGGCGTGCGGTTTAATCTACAGAACCTTATCGGTATCGACTATCCCACCCTCGCCGCCGGCATAGGCAACGGCAAGACGCATGCGCGACGGCGCGGCGAGATCGACGTTGGCCTGCAATTTGATATCCGTAAGCATCGTCGGGATCGTCGCAGGGTTTGCCTTTCACGCGATGAAGCGCGCCAGGACGTGTTCGACTGCATCGAAATGTTCTACAATCCGAAACGCAAGCATGTCAGAAAACTGGATGCTGTCGCCCGTCCAGTTTGAGAAGCAGCAGAAAATCTAAACCGAGGGTGTCTACGAAACTCGGGGCCATTCACACCTAGAGCCGCGAGGGCATCGCAAAGGATGACCCTGTAGGCAACCCTCGGGTCTTCCACCTGGATCGGAAGGTTTTGTTGAGGACGGTGGGGGCCACAATGATGGACCCTGTGTTGGCTATAGACGAGACCCTTCCCTTGCTCGTGGAAGCCGCCTGGTTCGGCCACGCCATTCATGAAGACGACCAGTATCGTCACTTGAAGGCGTTGCGATCCGGCCAAGGTAGGGGATGTTGAAGCAAAATCCGCGCGTCAAAGCACAATCGATTCATCGATATCCGGACCTGCTCTAGGCTTAAAGCCGCCGGCACCCGAGGCAGTCATCTGGCCATGACAAAACGGACTGGCATCAACACCGGCAGTGGCCAGCAAGCGAGCATGCGCTAATATTCCAAACCGATCACACGATGGGGGCAGGCGAGAGGTTGGGTGATTTATTGATCCGATCACGCCAAGCATGATTATCCAGCAGTTCGGCCGGAAAAAGTCCCGGCAACGCGAAAAAGGCGGCTGATGGATCGTGGATGGTCATCAGAGCTGCCGCCTGTTTCAGTTCGCCGGCCCGCGGATCGTCGATATCGGCGGTGCGGCAGACGTAACTGATCCAAAGTGCAGTGGCATCGGCAAAAGCAGCGCCATCGCGACCTGCGGCGAGATCGTCGATCGCTGCGGCAAAAATGCGTTGCGGCAGCTTCTGACTGCCATCCATGGCGATCTGGCGCGTGCGATGGACGATCGACGGGTTGGCGAAACGCGCGATGAGCTGATCCTGGTAGGAGGCGAGATCGATTCCGGGAACGGCATCCAGCGTCCGCGCCGCCGCCTGCATGTGCCGCCTGACGCATGCCACATGCTCTGGGATGGCCATCACGTCGCGCACATAGTCGAGGCCGGCAAGCGCGCCCAGGTAGGCGATCATCGAATGCGTGCCGTTAAGCAGGCGGAGCTTCATTTTTTCGTAGGGCTCGACATCCGGCACGAAGAGCGCGCCCGCAGTCTGCCAGGCGGGGCGCCCGGAAACGAAACGGTCCTCGATGACCCATTGCATGAAGGGCTCGGTGTCGAGCGCCAGCTTGTCGTCGGCGCCGAGCAGGGCGGCGGCGCGCTGCCGCGTCTCGTCCGTTGCGGCCGGAACGATGCGATCGACCATCGTCGACGGGAAGGCGCCGTGCTCCGCGATCCAGGCGGAAAGCGCAGGGTCGTGCGCCTCCGCCATTTCCAGAACCAGGCGGCGGACGACGCGGCCATTGGTCGGCAGGTTGTCGCAGCAAAGGACGGTAAAGGGCGATTTTCCTTCCGCGCGGCGTCGGCCGAGGCCTTCGACGATGAAACCGATGACGCCCACCGGGGTCCCCGGATTGGCGAGATCGGCGGCGACGGCAGGATGCCTGAGGTCAAGACCACCCGTCGCCGGGTCGAGGCCATAGGCCTTTTCCGTCACGGTCAGCGAAACAATACGAATTGCCGGATCGGCCAGCAGGTCGAGGAGTGCCGTCCGGTCTTCCGTTGCGGTGAGCCCGCCGATCACCGATCCAACAACCCTGACATCGGTGCCTGTCGCGCCGCACGCGGTCACGGAGAAAAGAAAATCCTGTGCCCGGAGATCGCTGATCGGCTCGACCGAGCGAAGGCTTGCACCGATGATGCCCCACGCGCCGAATTCCCCCGTCAGCGCGAGATCCGTATAGATGGCCTGGTGAGCGCGGTGAAAGGCGCCGAAGCCAATATGCAGGATACCCGGTTTCAGCAGACTGCGGTCGTAGGCGGGTGTGGTGATGGCCGCAGGCAGCCGCGTGGAGGCAGACAGACGTTCCATATCAGGCCAGCCCGTAGTGGGGGTGCGAAAGGGCCCGCTCTATGCCGCGCAACTCGGCCAGCCCCTTGAGGCGACCGATGGCGGGGTAGCCGGGCTGGGCGCCACGGGTGAGGTCATCGAGGATTTCCTGGCCATGGTCGGGCCGCATCGGGATCTGGTGATCCGCCCGGCCGGTGTCGCGCCGATGCCTCTCTTCCTTGAGGATCTCGGCAATGACGGCCACCATGTCGGTGTCGCCCTCGAGATGTTCGTCTTCATAGAAGGAGCACGGCGTCTGTGCCTCTTCGCGGCGAACATTGCGCAGATGGATGAAATGAATGCGCGAGGCAAACTGGCGGACCATGGCCGGCAGGTCGTTTTCGGCATGCGCGCCGAGTGAACCCGTGCAGAAGGTGACGCCATTGGCCGGGCTATCGACCTCGCGCAACATGAAGACATAATCTTCCGCGGACGACAGGATGCGCGGCAAACCGAGCAGCGCCCACGGCGGATCGTCCGGATGGGCGCAGATATTGATGCCGACCCGTTCGGCCACCGGCGTCACCTCGGTGAGGAAATCGACGAGATGACGCTGCAACTTCTCGCGGCTGATGCCGGCATAGGTCGCCAGCCGCTCCCGCAACTGGGGCAGGCTGTACCCATCCGCCGAGCCGGGCAGGCCGGCGCCGACATTGCGGGACAGGCCAAGCCGACGCTCCTCCGTCATTTCACTGAAACGCTTCGCCGCCAGTTCGCGCGTTGCCTCGTCATAGTCCTCCGCCGCACCGGCTCGCTCGAGGAGGAAGAGGTCAAAGGCAACGAAGTCCAGGCGGTCGAAGCGCATCGCCTTGGCACCGTGACGCGCCGTCCAGCGGAGATCCGTGCGGGTCCAGTCGAGCACCGGCATGAAATTGTAGCAGACAGTGCGGATGCCAGCTGCGGAGAGGCGGCGCAGCGTCTCCTGCCAATTGGCGACATGTTCCCGCCATGGGCCTGTCTGCGTCTTGATATTCTCCGAAACCGGGACACTTTCGACGACGTCCCATTCGAGGCCGCCGGCGCGGATCTCGGCCTGGCGCTTGGCGATCTCATCCTCTGGCCAGACCGCGCCGTTCGCAATATGGTGCAGCGCGCTGACAATGCCATGCGCGCCCGCCTGAGCCGCGTCCTGTACACTCACTTTGTCCACCGGACCGAACCAACGCCATGTATGTCGCATGTTAATTCCTCAGGAAAGAAAGCTGAGCTGCACCTTGCAGGCCTTCGAGCGGTCGCCGGCCAGCTCGAAGGCGCCAACGGCCTGTTCGATGGGCAAGGTGTGAGAGATGATCGGACGGACATCGATCGTCCGGGATGCAATGAGGTCGACCGCCTGTTCAAATTCGGCGCCGAAGCGCTGCGTGCCGATCAGCTGCAGCTCCTTACCGACCAGTGCGTTGAGTGGGAGGTTGATGTCGCCGGTCACGCCCACCTGAACGATCATGCCGCGCGGTCTGACAGTTGCGATTGCACTGCGGAGGGCCGGGGCGGCGGCGGAGCATTCAAACGCGACATCGAACTGGCCCTTGTCGGCTTCATAGGGCGAAAGCGCGCTGCCATCGTGGCCGGCATTGATGACGCGGCTGGCACCACAGGCGAGAGCCCGCTCCAGCGCGGCATCGGCGAGATCCGTCGCGACGATCGTACGGGCGCCAGCATGATGAGCCGCCGCGACGACCAGCGCGCCGATCGGCCCAACACCTGTCACCAGCACGTGCTTGCCCTTGATGTCACCAGCGCGCGCCACGGCATGAAGGCAGACGGCGAGCGGTTCGGCGCAGGCGGCTTCGCCCGCGCCGACGAGCTTGCCGGCGGGCAGGCATTGGATGGCGGGAACCACCAGCCACTCGCGGAACATGCCCTGCGTGTGGGGCAGCCGCATCGCGCTGCCCATGAATTGCATGTTGAGACAATGGATAGCGAGATCCTCGCGGCAGAAGCGGCAGTGTCCGCAAGGTTGGCTTGGATTGATCGCCACCAAGTCGCCGATCGCAAGTTCGCGCACTCCGGCGCCGAGCGCCGCTATATGACCTGAGGCTTCATGCCCGGGAATAATCGGCTCCCGCACCCTGACAGGGCCGAAGCCGCCGTCCTGGTAATAATGAAGGTCGGAGCCGCAGATGCCGCCGGCGGCCATCTTCACCAGTACTTCGCCTTCTCCGGGTTCAGCGACATCTGCCGCCTCCACCCGGAGATCACGCTGCCCGTAGAGGCGTGCGAGACGGGTATGCGTTGCCATTCTCCGGGTCAACGGATCAGCCCCACTTGGGTCGGCAGCCAGAGAGTTATGGCCGGGACGAAGGTAATGAGGATGAGTGCAATGAACAGCGGAACCAGCCAGGGCAGGATGGCCATGGTGGTGCGTTCCACCGAAAGCTTGGCGATGCGCGACAGGACGAAGAGGACCATGCCGAGCGGTGGATGGAGGAGCCCGATCATCAGGTTGAGCGTCATGATCAGCCCGAAATGCACCGGATCGATCTGGAACTGCGTGACCAGCGGCAGGAGGATCGGAACGAGGATGGTGATCGCCGCGATCGTGTCGAGAAAACAGCCGACGAACAGCATCAGCAGGTTGACCAGGATCAGGAACACCCACTTGTTGTCGGTGATCGACAGAATTGCGCCGGAGAGCAACTGAGCCGCTTGGCTGACCGTGAGCAGCCAGGCGAAGATCGACGCCGCGGTCACGATGAAGAGCACCGAGGCCGTCGTCTCAATCGTATCGAAGGTCGCCCGCGCCAGCGTCGAGAAGGTCATCGTGCGGTAGCGGACGAGGCCCAGGAACAGCGACCACAGCACTGCGGCGACAGCGGCTTCCGTCGGTGTGAACCAGCCCATGGTCATGCCGCCGATCAGGATGATCGGTGTCATCAGCGCCATGACGGCGGAGAAATCGAAATACCAGTCGAGCGCGAGCAGCGCGACAAGCGCGATGCCGACCGAAATGTTCATCGACAGGCCCGCAGCCATGAGCGCATAGACCAGAACAGGAAAGGCGAAAACGACGACCACTTCCGTCGAAGCCGAAAGAAGCTGTTTCATCTCAAAGGGTGTGTCGGAGCCCCAGCCGCGCTTGTAGGCGAAGATGGCCACGGTGATCATCATCAGCACTGTCATTATGACACCCGGCACGATGCCCGCCATGAACAACGCACCGATCGAGACATTGGCCATCATGCCGTAGATGACGAAGGGCAGCGATGGCGGGAAGATCGGGCCGAGGGTAGCGGAGGCGGCGGTCACGCCGACAGCGGCTTCCACGGGATAGCCGTGGTCCTTCATCGCCTTGATCTCGATCGTACCGATGCCGGCGGCATCGGCCAGCGCCGTGCCCGACATGCCGGAAAAGATCACCGAGCCGATGATGTTGACCTGGGCGAGGCCACCTTTCATCCAGCCGACGAGCGCCACGGCAAAGGAATAGATTCGGCCGGTGACGCCGGCCGAATTCATGAGATTGCCGGCGAGGATGAAGAAGGGCACGGCGAGCAGCGGAAAGCTCTCGACGCCGGCAATCATGCGCTGCGCCGCGATGATGTCGGGCGCCACATTGTAAAAGACGAGATAGAGGACCGAAGCCACGGCCATGGAAATGGCGACGGGCACGCCGACGAGCATGAGGACGAGAAAGGCACCGACGAGCAGCAACATGGATCAATCCTCTGATGTCTGGAACTCTTCGGGCCGTTCGAGGACCGAATAGCCGCGGCGTTGATTGGCGATGAAGACCTGGATGGAGCGGAAGAACATCAGCACGAAGCCGGCCATCACACTGTAGAAGACGATGCTGCGCGGCAGGTCGACGGTGACCATGCGCTCATGCGCGACGATTGCCACATAGCGCCACATCAACCAGCAGGCATAGGCCAAGAAGGCGATGCGGACGACGTCAACAAAGATGGCCATACCGCGCGCGACGGGCCGCGGCAGGTAATGATAGAGCACATCGACCTGGATATGCCGCGACAGCCGCACGCACATGACGGAGCCCAGAAACACCACGCCGATGAGGCAATTGGTGGCGATCTCCTCGGTCCAGGCATAGGAATCGTTGAGGGCATAGCGGGTGAAAAACTGCAGGAAGACGCAAGCGGTCATGATCCAGAAGACGGCGAACGTCAGCCAGTCCTCGAAGGCGTAGTGGGATATGTCGGCAGTCGGGGCGGCATCCTCGAAGGAGTGTGCGAGCTCCTCCGCCGTAATCGGCGTGTGGGCTTCTTGTGACATGGGATCATCCGGCGAATGGAGTGCGGAGGCCGGGCGCCCTTTGGAAGCGCCCGGCACGGATAGGTCACTTGACGGCGCGGATGGCGTCCCAATCTTCCTTCACATAGCCGAGGTCCTCGAGCTTGACATTCTCGTTGACCGTCTTCTCGAAGTCGGACTTATCGACCTCGACGACGTCAATGCCTTTTTCCTTGAAGGTGCTGACGAGCTTCTGCTCGCGTTCCTCGATGATCTTGGTGGCACGTTCGGCGGCCTGCTGCATCACTTCGGTGAAGATCTGCTTGTCGGCATCGGAGAGCTGCGACCAAAGGCTCTTCGAGACCAGCGTGTTAAGGTGGTCGACGATGTGGCCGGTGAGGACGATGTGCTTCTGCACCTCATAGAATTTCTTGGCCTCGATGGTGGTGAGCGGATTTTCCTGTGCTTCCACCGTGCCGTTCTGCAGCGCGAGATAGACTTCGGCAAAGGCGATCGGCGTCGTGTTGGCGCCGCAGGCGCGTGGCATGGCGAGATAGGCCGGCACATCAGGCACACGCATCTTCAGGCCCTGCATGTCGGCGCATTTGGCGATCGGCCGGTTGGAGGTGGTCTGACGAGTGCCGTAGTAGGTGACGGCTGTGATGTGGTTGCCCGACGCCTCCTCATAGCCTTGCGCAAGGCGCTTGAAGACGTCGCTCTTGGTGTAGGCGATCAGATGTGCCGGATCGCGGAAGATATAGGGGAAATAGGTGACACCGATCGGTGCATATTCCCGGGCGGCAAAGCTCGAACCCGAAATGATGATATCTACTGTGCCGAGCTTGAGCCCCTGGTTGAGATCGGCCTCCTTGCCGAGTTGCGATGCGGGGAAAACGTCGATCTTGTAGCGGCCCTCGGTGCGCTTGCCGATCTCCTCGGCGGCCCAGACCGATTCTGTGTGGAACGGCTCCGACGTTTCATAGACATGCGCCCACTTAAGCGCCGTTTCGGCTTGTGCGGCCATGGCAGAAGCCAGGACAAGGGCGGTTGCGCCGAACAATGTGGTCAATCCGAACTTCATAACTTTACTCCTCCTAAGTTGAAGCCAGGGATTTGTGCGTCAGATAGTGCTGGCGCGCCTCCAGGCGGCGGGTATGGTGCTGTCGGCGGACTCCTCCTCGAAGCTCTTCGACAGGCGCATCTGGGATTGTTCAAGATGGGCGCGCATCGCGGCGCGCGCGGCGGCCGGATCGCCAGAGGCGATCGCGTTGCGGACGGCATGATGCTCCTCCATCGCCGCCCGCCAAGTCTCTGCATTCTCGAAATAGCTCGCCAGCTTCTCGAAATAGGGTGTCATCCGCATGTCGTGAATGCTGCCGATGAAACGGTTGAGTGTGGCATTGGCGATGATGCCCGAAACGATGACATGGAAACCGCGGTCGAGGGCCAAAGCCTGTCGACGGTCGTCGAGGACCGCAGCCATCTCCGTCAAGTTCTCATCCATCTGCGCAATATGCTCTGGCCGCACAAGCCGGGCCGCTTCCTCGGCGACGGCACATTCCACGACGGCGCGCGCCCTCAACAACTCGAAAGGCCCCTCGAAATCCTCCGGTGGCTGTTCGGCGGCAGGCGTCTTTCGTGTTGCCACGTAGATGCCGGAGCCCATGCGGATATCAATATAGCCCTCCACCTCGAGCACGATCAGCGCTTCACGAACTGTGGGGCGGGAGACGCCGAGCATCTGCGCGAGCTCGCGCTCCGCCGGAAGGCGGGAACCGGATGCGAGTTCGCCACGCTCGATGAGGCCGCGTATCTGATCCGCGACCTGCCGGTAGAGACGCTGCGACTCCACTGCCGAAAACATGCGCTCTCCCAAGTTTGCAAATGGCAGATGGCCAGGTGGTCATACCAATTCGATTACACATTCTCCGTAGCCGTGTCAATCCGATCATTTCATTGATCATCAAGGGATTGACAGTTGGGCCGAACAATCAATTCGATTGGCGTGACCCCTCGGGCTCTACAGCGAACTTTGAAACTCAACACGCCTAGCAAGCGGCTTAGTTTGATCAACGATAGTTAAGCGCGGACTTTGGAGAAGCTAACCCAAGTGCATCATGTCGGCATTGAGGGTAGGGGATCACCCGCTTCTTGCAAATGAGCCATGAACACCTCAGCCGGCCTTGTAACCGAGGCACCTTGGCGGCTGTTCATTCAGGTGGCGGGCGAGTTGGGTAAGATCGCGCTGTGATACGGCTGCCAGATCTATGGCACTTGGCATGAAGCGGCGAATGCGCTTGTTGTGGTTTTCCACGGCACCTTTTTGCCATGGTGCGCTGGGGTCGCAGAACCAGCTGCGCGCGCTGATGCCGCCTTCCAGAGCTCGGGCGCCGGTAAACTCCGTGCGCGGTCAAAGGTGAAGCTCTGACGTGCGCGCGGCCACTATCGGTCCTCGAAGAGTAGGACGCCATTCTTCCGTGGTGTCATGCCGGCGGTGAAGATCAGGTTTCCATGCCGCTCCGCCGCGACATACAGCCCCTGTGGGACCGGCTGCACGACGGCGTCGGATGTCTCCGTCATGCCCGGTATCGTTCCACGAGAGCGACAAGTCGCTCGCTTGCGGCGACCGCGGCGGCGTGGTCCTGCGAGAAGTTCAGGCGCACGCAATTGCCGGAGAACGGGCTGAACTCCGTACCGGGGGTGACAATGACGTCGGCCTGGAGGCGCAGAATGCGGACGAACTGGCCGCCGGAAACGGTCAAATCGGGCAGGCTCGGGAAAATGTAGCTCCCGGCTTCCGTCGTGCGCACGCGGATGCCCGCACCCGTCCGGAAAACCTTCAGCAGGTCGTCGCGGATCGCTTCGTGTTCGCGGATGCGCTGGTTCATCCAGCCCTCCGGTTCGTTGAACCAGGTGCGCAGGACCGCCTGGCTGTAGCCGCCGGCACGCAGGGACACGATCGCCTGCAGCTTTTCCATGCGGGTGATCACTTCCTTCGAACCGAATGCGACACCGAGACGGTAGCCGCTGAGGGATTCCGTCTTGGACGGTCCCATGATGGTGATGACAGTCTCCGCATCGATCGCCTGAGCACGCAGATGGGTATACGACATCCCGGAATAGAGAAGCCGCGAATAGAGCTGGTCGACGATGACTGTCGCGCCGTATCGGCCGGCAAGTGCCGCGATCGCCTCGATTTCCTCGCGTGAATAGATCACGCCGGCCGGATTGTTCGGATTGGAGAAGAGGAACACCTTGGCACCGGCCTTGAAGGCATCCTCCAAGTGGCCGAGATCGATGCCGGCCCGGCCTTCGGTATCCACATAGTCGAGCCTGACCGGCAACATCTCGCCTTCGAAGAATTCGACGAGCTTGCGGTTGGCGAAGTAGTCGGGCTGCACGATCGCCACCTTGTCGCCATGCGCGACCGTCGATGCAACCGCCAGGAATAGCGCACCCTGCGTGCCGGGGGTGATGATCATCCCGTCGCGGCCGTCGACCGGCGCGCCGGTGAAGGCGGCGAGGCGTTCGGCAAGTTCCTCGCGGATCGGGAGCGCACCGCGATATTCGGTATAGGCCTGACGCCCGCCCGAGGCGACGCCTTCCGAGAACACCTCGAAGGAACCGGGCGTCGGGGTGAAGGCATCGACGTCGCCGTGCGAGAAGTCGACGGGACGGCCGGAAAGCTTTTCGCCGCGCAGCAAGGTCTCGATGCCGCCGGCCTGCTGGCGAACCTCCTGACCAGGGGCATTGTCGGTGGCAAGGCGGCTGAACTTGCTTTGGATCGTCATGGCGGGCTCCTGATCGGGATGGGTGCGGCGGGAGGTCTGGAAGGCATTCTACGCCGATCGGCAGGAAATAAAAATTACTTGTTGGTAGCTTCAGAAGATAATAAATCTATCTTATGGATATTCGCTTCCTGGAGAGCTTCCTGACGGTAGCCGAGTGCGGCTCTATTGCCGAGGCCGCGCGCCGCTTGAACCTGACGCCAGCCGCCGTCGCGCAGCGGCTGCGTGCGCTGGAGGGGGAATTGGGGCAGGCCCTCGTCTCGCGGGTGGGCCGAACCGTCCGGCCGACGGCGGCGGGAACGGCGGTGCAACGGCATGCGCCGGACCTCGTTCGAGCCGCCCGCGACCTGCGCGCCATCGCGGCGGGCGACATGCCGGCCGGGCAATTGCGGATCGGCTGCACGCAGACGGCGCTGACCGGGCAGATGCCGGCGATCATTGCGGCGCTGAGCGCGCGCTTCCCGCAGATCGAATATTTCCTCAAACCGGGCTCGTCGGTCGATCTCTACCAGGAAATCCTTGCCGGCGATCTCGACGCGGCCATCATCGTCCGCCCACCGTTTCCGATGCCGAAGACGATGGGATGGGACACAATCCGGCGCGAACCGCTGCTGCTACTTGCACCCGGGGCATTGGATGTTGGCGACATCCATGAGGCGATCCGGACCCACCCCTTCATCCGCTACGACCGCAACCACTGGGGTGGGCAGATCGTAGATCGCTATCTGCGCCGGCACGCGCTGACGGTTCGCGAATGGGTCGAGCTGGATGCGCTTGATTCCATCGCGGCGCTCGTCGATCGGGGGCTTGGTATCGCCATCGTGCCGGACTGGGCGCCACCGTGGCCGGAGGGTCTACGCCTCCGCAGGATATCGCTCGAAGGTGCGGAATTCCGCCATATGGGAATCGTCTGGAGTCTCTCCGGTCCCAGGATCGCGGCGGTTCGCGCCCTGGTGGGCGCCTGCCGGGAGCTTGTCCGCGTAGCGTCAGGCGATCGCGACGCCCCGCCTTTCGATGAGGCGCCGGACTGAGCCCGCCGCCGAGGCCGGCGTGTAGGAGCCGGTGACGCCGCCGAGCGACTGGGAGTTCACCCGGATGTCCCAGGCAAGGCCCGGCCCGGAGACTTCGATCCGGTGCTGCATGCTGGGCTGGTCGGGCACGGCGACGATCCGGCTCAGGGTCCGGTCGAAGCCGATGCCGCCATTGGTCCGAAGGACGTGCCCACACGTCCTCGGGACGAAGGGAGGGAACGAAGACCGCTCCCGGCAGGGCGGCGGTCCGGTCATTGGTCGGCAGTGGTAAAAATCGGAAGGTTTGGCGCGCAGCGGTGAAAGCCGATTTTTTTCGCCAGGTGACAGCGCCCTCGGGCGCGCTTGCCCGCTGGCTGGATCGATGGCCTGTCGTATGAGCGGCAGGGAATATGCGGCTCGCGCTCGAGCCACCGTGCCGGGTGCGCAGGCGCCTATGGCCCATTTGGAAGGAACTCTATCATCGACGTGTAGAAGATGGTGCAGCGCGAAATCTTCCAGCGACGTGCGCAGCATAATTTCCATCGGCGGAACCCGGCGTAAGCGGTGTTTGCAGTTGTAGGTCGGAAGCATTATGTTGTTCGTGAGATAGGATCGAGAATGCTCTTGCAAAAATATCGCGAGAACAAGGAAGCCCTGAAAAATATCGGCCGCGAGGCTCTGGCCGAAAGTCGCCGTTTAGGACTGTAGATCTCTGCCAAAGACCGCGAGAACGAGGCAAAGGACCGTGCGAAATGCGAGCGCAAGGATTGCGCTCCGCCTATTGCTAGATGGCAGTCTAAGTGGCGGAATTGTCGTGCATCCTCCTCGCTGGGCCGAATGGCTCCGGCAAATCATCTGCTTTTCCCAAGCTGAACCTTGAAGGCGAGTGGATTAACGCGGACGAGATCGGCAAGGCGCTGTCCGAATCGGGTGATGGTAATCCAAAGAGCGGCGAGCTTCCGAAGCGGCGCTTCGAAAGATTGCCGAAATGATTGAAACCCCACGGTTGTTCGTCTTCGAAACGACGCTGAGCAGCCAGCAGTCCCTCAAGCTGATGCGCGAAGCCAAGGCGGCCGGGTTCAAAGTCGGCCTCTATTACTCCGCCCTAGATTCCGTCGAAACGGACATCGAGCGTGTCCGGCAGCGTGTTGCAAAGGGCGGCCATGATATCCCTGAACCCGATATCAGGCGGCGTCACAAAGGATCTTTCTTGAAGCTGACCGAAGCACTGAAGATCGCGGATGAAGTTGTGCTGGTGGATAACAGCGGTCTCGAACCTCATGAGGTCTTCCTTATCACCTCCGGCGAAGTGCAGTCCTTCGACATTGATGACACGCAAGAGCTACATTAGCTGTATTCCAGCAAGGTTTGCGAGGCTTATGGGCTGAGGCGGTTGCCGACTGGCTTCAAGCGTCTATAGGGCTGGTTTCCTTTGTCGTCCGCTCGACGTCTAAGGTTGTCGCTCGGCCTGAATTTGAAGGCATTGTATGTTATGTTTTTTGTGGCGGGAGAGTTGGAATGTCCGGCGGTTTGCAAGGTAGAAATGTCCGCGTGGTCATCACACGGCACAACGGTCAGCCCCGATCTGAGCGGCTGATCCCGCTTGCAAGATCAGATCGGGGCGGGTGGTAAATACACCTCTTCGGCTTTAGCTTTGACACGCCTCACTCCACAGCCTGCTGTCGCGACAGTGCTTTCTGGCGCCGTGCGATCACTGCCGGATCGTTTATGAAATCCTTCCGCCGGCCAGGTCCGCGAGCCCGTTTGACGTAGCCATTCTTGTCGCTGTTGCTCTTCACCGTCGGCTCGTCCGGCTGCTCCTGGCGCTCCTTGATGTAGGCCAGAACGTCACCAAGCCGCTTGTTCTCGGTGATCGCCGCATGCGTTACCCGCTGTTCCTTGTCGAACGCCTGATAGGGCAGGGAATAACCTTTCCAACGCACATCCAGCCGACCGTCAGCATAGGCATAGGTTTCGACATAGCGACCAACCAGACCACGCGTCACCTCGGTCTCTTCCAGCATGATCCGCTTGCGCTCGAACGAAAACGTCAGCTGTGATCCGACATAACGCTGCTCGCGCTTGCACAGGATCTCCGGCAACCGATCCGGAGCCAGGTTCAGCGGCCTATGCAGATCGTCCGAACGGGCAGGGGTAACCGCAAATCGTGCATTGTAGTCCTCCATGAAGTCCGGCAAGAACGCGTTGCCGGCCTCCATGCTGTCGATGCCAGAAAGCCGCAGCTCCTTGACCAACCGGTCCTGCAGCGTCCGGTTCATCCGCTCGACACGACCCTTGGCCTGGCTCGAATTTGCGCAGAGAATCTCGATGTTTAGCTCACAAAGCGCGCGCCCGAACTGGGTCATGCCCTGGCCACCCCTGGCATCCTCCTTCGCCACCCGGAACACCGAATGTTTGTCGGAATAGAAGGCAATCGGTGCGCCATGGCGCTCAAGATAAAGCGCCAGCGCCTCGAAATAGGTGAAGGCGCTTTCCAAGCGCACGAAGCGCAACTGCATCAATTTACCGGTCGCATCATCGACGAAAACCAGTAACGAACACGGCGGCCCACGATCCTCGAACCAGCGGTGCTCGGACCCGTCGATCTGCACCAGCTCGCCATAGGCCTCGCGCCGCAACCGCGGCTGATGAAACGTCCGGCGCTGCTTGCGCGACAGCCAAAGCCCGGCATCGACCATCCAACTGCGCACCGTCTCGCGCGACACACGCAAACCGTCGCGCTCAGCCAGCTTCTCGGTCGCCAAGGTCGGCCCGAAATCCGCATAACGTTCGCGAACCAGCGTCATCGCATATTCCCGAACCCCATTGTTGATCCGGTTGTTCGACGACCGGCCGATCGCCTTGTGCCGGATCGACGCCGCACCGCCAGTTCGGATCCGCTCCAACAGCCGACGCACCTGGCGCTCGCTCAGATCAAGCACATGCGCCGCTGACACCATCGTCATCCGGCCGGCGACCACCTTCGACAGAACCTCGATCCGCTGCAGATCGCGCTCGCTCATCGCTATCAATCCCATCTGCAATCTCCCAGGCATCATTCAGACCGGGGAGTGTGACATTCCAACTTTGCAGAAACAGGACATTCTAACTTTGCGGCTACAAACATAAATCACATAATCAATATTATGGAACTTATTTGTTGCAGGCTGTCGATGGGAGCGCATGAAATCGGCACAGTACGACCTCCAAATGGCTGTTGCGCAAGATCGGTGAACCCGTCTTCGCAAATTGCCAGCATATGGCGCGAAACCGAGGACGTGGGCGAGGCCTACACGATGCTGACGATGGAGCCGGGGCCGGACATGGCGCCCTATCATGACCGACAGATCGTCATCGTCGAGCGCGACAGCTGGGCCGATTGGCCCGATCCTTCAGTGTCTGCCAAACCGCTGATCAAGCCCGCCTTTCGGCTGGATCCTCTCGATGGAGCAGATCGGCTGATGCGCTTGTCCTTTACTCACCGCCAGGTATTTCCCGGGGCGGCGAAGTATGGATTGACTGTGTTTCGGCGTGTGTTTCGCCCCCCACGATCGGCGCCGAGAGTTGGCCCCAGCCAGACCGGAGTAACCACATATTGATCAGCGTGTTGATTTGCATTGGGAGCTCTCAATGCAAATCAACAGAATTGATCCGGTGGTATCTTTATTGTGGAGTGGGCTGCCTCAAATTGGGGTTTGGTCAGCCAGTTTCAGCCCTCATAGCCACCGACATTATGCGAGCGCGGTAAAACCGACACTGTTTTGTATGCCCAGATTTGGGTGTGTGCGGAGAATATGGATCATAATATCCGCAATTATGCGGAGATAAAGATTGCTATTCTCCGCATACGCGTTTTATCGTGGCATATGATTTATATATGGCAGTCCGCCCTATGGCCGAAATTCGATTGGAACATTGACCGCCTTACATCGAGGATTGCGGTCGTGCGTCTTGATCAAGGCAGGCTAATTGGCCGCGTCGAGAGCCTCGGCTTTCGTACGCGCGAGGCAACATTTCTACGAGCGTTGACAGATGATGTTGTAAAATCGTCAGCGATCGAGGGAGAGCAGCTGGATGAGCAACAGGTTCGATCCTCGCTTGCCAGGCGGCTCGGCATCGATATCGATGGATTTGTAACTCCAAGTCGCTCCGTGGAGGGCATCGTCCATATCACGCTCGATGCCACGATCAATTACGCAGCCCCGCTGACGGCAGAGCGACTGTTCCAATGGCATGCAGCTCTATTCCCGACTGGTCGCAACGAATGGGGCCACAAGCTTCGGGTCGGCGACTGGCGTGACGACTCTGGCGGCCGTATGGAAATCGTTTCCGGCGCATTCGGGTACGAAAAAGTCCACTATGTTGCTCCACCCGCAGATCGGGTGGAAGCTGAGATGTCAGCGTTCCTTGAGTGGTTCAACGAGCCGCACGAACAGGATCCTCTCGTCAAAGCAGCCATTGCTCATCTCTGGTTCGTTGCTATTCACCCTTTCGGCGATGGAAACGGACGCATAACCCGCGCAATCGCCGACATGACACTTGCACGCAGTGGTGGGGGCGCCCAGCGACTTTATTCCATGTCCGCAGCAATCGAGCGATCCCGCATCGGGTCCTATGAAGCTCTGCAATCAATTACCAGCAAGGATAGCCTTGACATCACGAACTGGATCGAGTGGTTCCTCGATCGTCTGGGTAATGCTGTGGGTGAGGCGCTGCTGACCCTCGACAACGTGATGCTGAAAAATGAGTTCTGGCAGACCCATGCCGCAGGCGATCTTAACACGCGACAAGCCAAGGTCCTCAACCGTCTGCTGGAAGGAAACTTCCAAGGCAAGCTTACATCGACCAAGTGGGCAAAATTGACGAACGCATCCCAGGACACAGCATCTCGCGACATTGTAGACCTGATGGCTAAAGGCATCCTGCAAAAAGGCGAGGCTGGCGGACGAAGCACGGCCTACGAATTGGTTTTGAGCTTTCCAACGAACCACGCTTCTCAATCTGGGTAAAGTCAAACCGGTTGGCGGTGAGGCAACCCCGAGACCGCCTGATGCACGTACTTGGCTCCTCGCATTTATCACGAGGTGAACCGCCCCGGCTTTACCGGAGACCGTTTGGTTTAAGTTATGCGGCCATGGCTGGCGCGTCCAGCATGTCGTAATATCGTTCTTCGGCCTCGGCAGGTGGAATGTTTCCAATGGGCTCCAGAAGACGCCTGTTGTTGAACCAATCGACCCATTCCAGCGTGGCGAACTCCACGGCTTCGAAGTTTCGCCACGGTCCTCGCCGATGGATGACCTCGACCTTGTAAAGACCGTTGATCGTTTCGGCGAGAGCGTTGTCGTAGCTGTCGCCGACACTTCCGACAGACGGCTCTATGCCTGCTTCCGCCAGCCGCTCGGAATAGCGAATGGACACATATTGGGCAGATTCAACCGGTCGCTGCAACACCTTCGATCATATCCGATTTAAGCAGGCC
>NZ_CAMLFY010000028.1 GCF_946479415.1 uncultured Shinella sp.
CCGGCACCTGACCGACGGCAGCACCCATGCCGCGCTCGGACATGCCGTGCGGACAGCCGAAATTGAGCTCGATACCGTCGGCGCCGGTTTCTTCCACCAAAGGCAGGATCGCCTTCCAGCTCTCCTCCTCGCAGGGCACCATGATCGAGGCGATCAACGCCCGGTCCGGCCAGTTCATCTTGACCTGCTTCATCTCGCGCAGGTTGGTGTAGAGATCGCGGTCGGTGATGAGCTCGATATTGTTCAAGCCGAGCAGGCGGCGGTCGGCGCCCCAGATCGCGCCGTAGCGTGGGCCGTTGACGTTGACGACCGGCGGGCCTTCTTCGCCGAGCGTCTTCCAGACCACGCCGCCCCAGCCCGCCTTGAAGGCGCGCTCGACGTTGTAGGCCTTGTCTGTCGGCGGCGCAGAAGCGAGCCAGAACGGGTTGGGCGATTTGATGCCGACGAAATTGTTGCGAAGATCAGCCATGTCTCATCCTCTTCATTTGTTTTGTCGCATTTCCTGCAACGGCAGGTGATTTACCTGCCTGCAAAATGCTTCAAGCGACGGCAGAGGCAGGCTGCGCACCGGCAGCAAGCATGCGGTTGATCGAATCGGCCGCATCGCGGCCCTGGGCAACGGAGGTGACCGTCAGGTCCTCGCCCGCCTTCACGCAGTCCCCGCCCGCCCAGACATTGGCGACCGAGGTGCGGCCTTCGCTGTCGATGGCGATGCGATTGCCGGACAGGGCGAGCGCGCCGAGGCCCGCCGCCTCGAAGGTCTGGCCGATGGCCTTGAAGATCTGGTCGGCGGTGAGAACGCCCGTCTCGCCGGTGCCGGCGAGCCTGCCGTCCTGCATTTCGGTATATTCCATCTCGATGCCGGCGACCTGACCGTCGCGGGCGATCACCCGCTTCGGCTGCAGCCAGTGGCGGATCATCACGCCCTTGGAGGCGGCGAGATCCTGCTCGAAGGGCGAGGCGTTCATGTGCTCCTTGCCGCGGCGGTAGCAGATCGTCACCTCCTCGGCGCCGAGCAGCTTTGCCTGCACGGCGGCGTCGATGGCGGTCATACCGCCGCCGATGACGACGACGCGGCGGCCGACCGGAACGGTGGCCTTGTCGGCGGCCTGGCGCAGTTCCGCGATGAAATCGACCGCATCATAGACGCCGGGCAGGCTTTCACCCTCCGCACCGAGCGCGTTGACGCCGCCCAGACCCATGCCGAGGAAGACGGCATCGAAATTGGCGGTAAGATCGGCAAGCGTGAAGTCGCGGCCGAGTTTCAGGCCGTTCTTCACCTCGATGCCGCCGATGGCGAGCACGTAATCGACCTCGCGCTGGGCGAATTCGTCGACCGCCTTGTAGGTGGCGATGCCGTATTCGTTGAGGCCGCCGGCCTTTTCGCGGGCTTCGAAGATCACGACGTCGTGGCCTTCCACGGCCAGCCGATGGGCGCAGGCGAGACCGGCCGGGCCGGCGCCGACCACGGCGATCGCCTTGCCGGTGCGGGCGGCTCGCTCATAGAAATGCTGGTTTTCGGTGATCGCGACATCGGTTGCGTAGCGCTGCAACCGGCCGATCTCCACCGGACGGTGCTCGGCGGTGTTGCGCACGCAAGCCTGTTCGCAGAGCGTCTCGGTGGGACAGACGCGGGCGCACATGCCGCCCAGGATGTTCTGGTCGAAAATGGTTTTCGCCGAACCGATCGGATTGCCCGTCGAGATCTGGCGAATGAAAAGCGGAATGTCGATGGAGGTCGGACAGGCCGTCATGCACGGCGCGTCATGACAGAAGTAGCAGCGGTCGGCTGCAACCAGCGCCTCATGGTCGTCAAGGCGCGGGTGGAGGTCGGAAAAGTTCGTCTCGTATTCGGCCGGCGTCAGACGCCCGCGATGGATCCCAGATTGCGTCGTTCCCATAATTATCTCCCATTCGCGTGGGCTTTTTGAATAGGAGAACGGTAACTCAGCTTTATTTTTTTATCAAACGGTAAAACTTCAGAAAAAACGCTGGTTTTTCAGGGCGTGCAGCAAAAATAAACATGATAATTTTGGTTATGTTTTTCGTCCGTCAGTAAAGCTCAGCGTCCTTGCCTGTCCTTGCTGCGCCATCAGATGACGTTTGACAGGTGACGGGAAAAGATGCAGCAAATCAGGACAAAGAAGGGGAATGCAATGGCGAAGCGGACGGAGACGGCCGGACGGCTGGACGATGCGGCACGGGCCGGCTGGCTCTATTATGTTGCTGGCCGAACGCAGGACGAAATCGCGTCCGCCATGGGCATTTCCCGTCAGTCCGCGCAGCGCCTCGTTTCGCTCGCCGTCGCCGAACGCCTGATCAAGGTGCGGCTCGACCATCCCATCGCCGAATGCCTGGAACTGGGCGAGGAACTGCGCAAGAAATTCGGCCTCGTGCATGTCGATATCGTGCCGAGCGATCCGGGGTCCAGCTCGACGACGATCGGGATTGCCGAGGCGGGGGCTGCGGAAATCGAGCGCTGGCTGAAGAAATCCGAGCCGATCGTGCTGGCGGTCGGGACGGGGCGCACGCTGAAGGCGGCGATCGACCAGCTGCCGACCATGGAATGTCCGCAGCACCGCATCATGTCGCTGACCGGCAATATCGGCCCGGACGGCTCGGCCGCCTATTACAACGTCATCTTCTCCATGGCCGATGCGGTCAAGGCGCGGCATTATCCGATGCCGCTGCCGGTTCTCGTCTCCTCCATCGAGGAACGCGATCTCCTGCACAAGCAGAGCCTGGTGCAATCCACGCTGCAACTCGGCCGCGAGGCAGATGTCGCCTTTGTCGGTATCGGTGAGCTCGGCGCGGATGCGCCGCTCTGCCTCGACGGTTTCCTCGACCCGGAGGAAATGGCGCGGCTGATGGAAGACGGTGCCGCCGGCGAAATCTGCGGCTGGATGTTCGACCGCGACGGCAAATTGCTCGATGGCAGCATCAACGAGCGCGTCGCCTCCGTGCCCTTGCCACCGCGCGAGACGACGACGGTCATCGGCCTCGCCAAGGGCAAACGCAAATATCTCGCCCTCCTGGCCGCCCTGCGTGGCCGCATGATCAATGGCGTCATCACCGACGAAGCGACGGCGCGTTACCTGCTTTCGGCCTGACCGACAGCCTTTCCGCGCCCTCCTGAGCGCTTTTCCCACATAGAAATTTCCCATGCGATTCAATGATCGCAGCTTCGTCTTGTGCGGTGCAGCAACGATTGGTCGTTGACTTCCTGTGTCGATTTATGGGTAATTGCTCACGAGCGAAGCAAATGCTCATAACTCTTCTGGGAGGAAGATGATGAATTTGAGAACCCTTCTGCTGGGCGTCAGCTCGGCTGCTCTCCTCAGCGGTTTCGCCCATGCCGAAACGCTGACCATCGCCACCGTCAACAACGGCGACATGGTGCGCATGCAGGGACTGACGGAAGACTTCACCACCAAGAACCCCGACATTCAGCTCGAGTGGGTGACGCTCGAGGAAAACGTGCTGCGTGAGCGCGTCACGACCGACGTCGCGACGAAGGGCGGCCAGTACGACATCATGACGATCGGCACCTATGAAGTTCCGATCTGGGCCAAGCAGGGCTGGCTGGTGCCGCTCGACAATCTCGGCGCCGATTACGACGTCGATGACCTGCTGCCGGCCATCCGTTCCGGTCTGACCGGCGAGGACGGCAAGCTCTATGCCGCGCCGTTCTACGGCGAAAGCTCGATGGTCATGTACCGCAAGGACCTGATGGAAAAGGCTGGGCTCACCATGCCCGACGCCCCGACCTGGGAGTTCATTGCGGATGCTGCCCGCAAGATGACCGATCGCAATGCCGGCATCAACGGCATCTGCCTGCGCGGCAAGGCCGGCTGGGGCGAGAACATGGCCTTCCTGACCGCAACCGCGAACGCCTTCGGCGCCCGCTGGTTCGACGAGAAGTGGACCCCGCAGTTCGACCAGCCGGAATGGAAGAACACGCTCGACTTCTACGTCAAGCTGATGAACGACGCCGGCCCGCAGGGCGCGTCCTCGAACGGCTTCAACGAGAACCTGGCGCTGTTCCAGCAGGGCAATTGTGGCATGTGGATCGACGCCACGGTTGCGGCGTCCTTCGTCTCCAACCCGAAGGAATCGACGGTCGCCGACAAGGTCGGCTATGCGCTCGCTCCCGATACGGGCCTCGGCAAGCGCGGCAACTGGCTCTGGGCCTGGAACCTCGCGATCCCGGCCGGCTCGCAGAAGACCGCATCGGCCGAGAAGTTCATCGCCTGGGCAACCGGCAAGGACTACACGAAGCTCGTCGCCGAGAAGGAAGGCTGGGCAAACGTACCTCCGGGCACGCGCTCCTCGCTCTATGCGAACGCGGAGTATGAAAAGGCAGCTCCCTTCGCGAAGATGACGCTCGACTCGATCAACGCGGCTGACCCGAAGAACCCGGCCGTCAAGCCGGTGCCCTATGTCGGCGTGCAGTTCGTCGCCATCCCGGAATTCCAGGGTCTCGGCACGACGGTCGGTCAGCTCTTCTCGGCAGCGCTTGCCGGCCAGATGTCGGTCGACGATGCACTCGCACAGGCACAGTCGGTCACCACACGTGAGATGACCCGCGCCGGTTACATCAAGTAACCAACCTCCTCCCCAAGGACAGGCTGCCCGGAATGCGTTCCGGGCAGCCGTGAAAACGGGGTGCTTCCTCCGGCGCGGCGCGGCCCGCCGCCGCCTGCGCCGGATTATCCAAAGCAGTGACGAGAGATCTGGGGTTCCATCCATGGGAGGGTGGAAAGCCTGTCCGGCGCCTGATGCTGCCGGCGAAACGGGGAGGTCACGACGATGGCGACGGAGAACACGCGCGGATTGGCGCGGATGATGCTGGCACCCTCTGTGGGTTTGCTGTTGGTCTGGATGATCGTGCCGCTGGCGATGACGCTGTGGTTTTCGTTCCAGAACTACAATCTCCTGAACCCGGCCAATGTCAGCTGGGCAGGCCTGTTCAATTACCAGTATTTCTACACCGATCCCGCCTTCTTCCAGTCGATCTGGAACACGCTGCTCATCGTGGTCGGCGTGCTGTTCATCACCGTCATCGGCGGTGTGGGCATCGCGCTTCTCCTCGACCAGCCGATGTGGGGGCAGGGCATCGTGCGTATCATGATCATCTCGCCCTTCTTCGTCATGCCGCCGGTGGCGGCACTCGTGTGGAAGAACATGATCATGCATCCGGGCTACGGCGTGCTTGCCGATATCAACCGGGCGATCGGCCTGCAGCCCGTCGACTGGTTTGCGCAATATCCGCTGTTTTCGATCATCATCATCGTCGCCTGGCAATGGCTGCCCTTTGCGACGCTCATCCTCTTGACCGCGCTGCAATCGCTCGACGGCGAGCAGAAGGAAGCGGCCGAGATGGATGGCGCAGGCTTCGTGTCGCGCTTCGTCTATCTGACGCTGCCGCATCTCGCCCGCTCGATCACAGTCGTCATCCTGATCCAGACGATCTTCCTGCTCGGCGTCTACGCGGAGATCCTCGTCACGACCAATGGCGGCCCGGGCTATGCCTCGACCAACCTGCCATTCCTGATCTATCGCACCGCGCTCCTCGGCTATGACGTCGGCGGCGCCTCGGCCGGCGGCATCATCGCCGTCATCCTCGCCAATATCGTCGCCTTCTTCCTGATGCGCGCCGTCGGCAAGAACCTGGACAAGTAAGGGGATACGACCATGGCTAGAGCCGTCTCGACACGACGCACCGTCGTCTTCACCATCGCCGCCTGGATCGTCGCGCTGATCATCTTCTTCCCGATCCTCTACACGATCATCACCTCGTTCAAATCCGAGACGGAGGCGATCAAGGGCTTCAACATCATCCCCTCGGGCACGATCGAGAGCTACCAGGCCGTCCAGGCGCAGAGCAACTACTTCAAGTTCTTCCTGAACTCGGTGGTCCTGTCGCTCGGCTCGACGCTCCTGGCGCTGCTGATCGCGGTGCCTGCCGCCTGGTCGATGGCCTTCTCACCGACGAAGAAGACCAAGGACATCCTGATGTGGATGCTCTCGACCAAGATGATGCCGGCCGTCGCCGTGCTCGTGCCGATCTACCTGATCTTCCGCGACTTCGGCCTGCTCGACAGCCGCATCGGGCTGACCGTCATGCTGACCATGATCAACCTGCCGATCGTGATCTGGATGCTCTACACCTATTTTAGGGAAATCCCCGGCGAGATCCTGGAGGCGGCCCGCATGGATGGCGCGTCGCTGTGGGGCGAGATCGTCTATGTGCTGACCCCGATGGCGGTGCCGGGCATTGCGTCCACCATGCTGCTCAACATCATCCTGGCCTGGAACGAGGCGTTCTGGACGATCCGCCTGACGACGACCAATGCCGCCCCGCTGACGGCCTTCATCGCCTCGTTCTCCAGTCCGCAGGGCCTGTTCTGGGCGAAGCTCTCGGCCGCCTCGACGCTCGCCATCGCGCCCATCCTGATCATGGGGTGGTTCAGCCAGAAACAGCTTGTCCGCGGCCTCACCTTCGGCGCCGTGAAGTAGAACAGAGATCGGGGAGGAGCCACCATGGGCAAGATCATTCTCAAGAAGGTCAACAAGTCGTTCGGCGCCACGCAGGTCATTCCGGGCATCGACCTGACCATCAATGACGGCGAGTTCGTCGTCTTCGTCGGCCCGTCGGGCTGCGGCAAGTCCACGCTGCTGCGCCTCATAGCCGGGCTTGAGGACACCACGAGCGGTTCCATCGAGATCGACGGCAAGGACGTCACGGGGGCAGCCCCCGCCAAGCGCGGCCTTGCCATGGTGTTCCAGTCCTATGCGCTCTATCCGCATATGAGCGTCGCCAAGAACATCGCCTTCCCCTTGAAGATGGCGAAGATGGACCAGGCGGCGATCGACAGGAAGGTGACGGAAGCCGCGCGCGTGCTCAACCTCACCAACTATCTCGAGCGTCGTCCGGGCCAGTTGTCCGGTGGCCAGCGCCAGCGTGTGGCGATCGGCCGGGCCATCGTGCGCGAGCCCTCGGCCTTCCTGTTCGATGAACCCTTGTCGAACCTCGATGCGGCATTGCGCGGCACGATGCGGCTGGAGATCTCCGAGCTGCACCACCAGCTGAAGACGACGATGATCTATGTCACGCACGACCAGGTCGAGGCGATGACCATGGCCGACAAGATCGTGGTGCTGAACGCCGGCAATATCGAGCAGGTCGGCTCGCCGCTCGATCTCTACAACAAGCCCGACAACCTGTTCGTCGCCGGCTTCATCGGCTCGCCGCGCATGAATTTCGTCAAGGGCGAGGCGGCCAAGCCGTACAATGCCCCGACCGTCGGCATCCGCCCGGAGCACATAAAACTCTCCAAGGAGAGCGGCAGCTGGAAGGGCGTGGTCGGCGTTGCCGAACATCTCGGCTCCGATACGTTCCTGCATGTCAATGTCGCGGATATCGGCATGCTGACCGTGCGCGCCGACGGCGACTTCCCCGTCACACACGGCGATACCGTCTGGCTCACACCCGACACAACACGCATCCATCGCTTCGATGACAAAGGATTGGCAATTCGATGAAAAGGCTGGAGGGCAAGAGCGCGCTGATCACGGGATCGGCCCGCGGCATCGGACGCGCCTTTGCCGAAGCCTATGTGCGGGAAGGGGCGCGGGTTGCGATTGCCGATATCAATCTGGAGCGGGCGAACGCGACCGCACAGGAGATCGGCCCCGCCGCCTACGCCGTGCAGATGGATGTGACGAAGCAGGAGTCCATCGACGCGGCCATCGCGGCTTGCGTCAAGGAGGCCGGCGGCATCGATATCCTCGTCAACAATGCGGCACTCTTCGACCTCCAGCCGATCGTCGAGATCACGCGGGAAAGTTACGACCGCCTCTTCTCGATCAATGTCGGCGGGACGCTGTTCACCCTGCAGGCTGCGGCAAAACAGATGATCGCACAGGGCCGCGGCGGCAAGATCATCAATATGGCAAGCCAGGCCGGACGCCGCGGCGAGGCGCTCGTCGGCGTCTACTGCGCGACGAAGGCGGCGGTGATCAGCCTCACCCAGTCGGCCGGGCTGAACCTTATCGGGCACGGCATCAACGTCAACGCGATCGCGCCGGGCGTGGTCGATGGCGAGCACTGGGACGGCGTGGACGCGCTCTTCGCCAAATATGAAAACCGGCCGCTCGGCGAGAAGAAACGGCTGGTCGGTGAGGAAGTCCCCTTCGGCCGCATGGGAACGGCCGACGACCTGACGGGCATGGCGATTTTCCTCGCTTCCCAGGAGAGCAACTACATCGTCGCGCAGACCTACAATGTCGATGGCGGCAACTGGATGAGCTGAGCGCGCAGCCGCGCGCCTAGCACGGGCATAGACCGGAACAAACCGGAAGGAATGGACCATGACCACGAAACTGTCGCTCGCCACTCTCCCGGCGGTCTCGAAGACCGCCAGCATCCCGGCCCATGCGCGTGAAAATCTCGCGGCGGGTATCGTCCATTTCGGCGTCGGCAATTTCCACCGGGCGCATCAGGCGATCTATCTCGACGACCTCTTCAATCTCGGCCTCGACCATGATTGGGCGCTGATCGGCGCAGGCGTTCTGCCTTCCGACGCCGCGATGCGCGAAAAACTCGCCGGTCAGGATTTCCTGACCACCGTCGTCGAGCAGGACAACAACCGCTCCGGCGCCCGCGTCACCGGCGCGATGATCGACTACCTCGCGCCCGGCAATGCGGCGGCGACCGTCGCCCAGCTTGCTGATCCTGCCATCCGCATCGTCTCGCTGACGATCACCGAAGGCGGTTATTTCATCAATCCGGCTTCCGGCATCTTCGATCCGGCCCATCCGGCGATCGCTGCCGATGCCGCCAATCCGACCGAGCCGAAGACCGTCTTCGGCCTCATCCTCGCCGGCCTGAAAGCCCGCAGGGACAAGGGCATTGCGCCCTATACGGTCATGTCCTGCGATAACATTCCGCACAATGGCAAGGTGACGCATGCGGCCGTGTCCGGTCTCGCGCGCCTGTTCGATCCCGGTCTTGCCGACTGGATCGATGCCAATGTCGCCTTCCCGAACGGCATGGTCGATCGCATCACGCCTGCGACGGGGCCGCGCGAAATCGGCATCGTGGCCGACGACTACGGCATCGACGATGCCTGGCCGGTGTTCTGCGAAGAATTCAAGCAATGGGTGCTCGAAGACAAATTCCCCGAGGGGCGTCCGGCGCTGGAGAAGGTCGGCGTGCAGTTCGTGCCGGATGTCGCGCCCTACGAGCATATGAAGATCCGCATCCTCAATGGCGGCCATGCGGCGATCGCCTATCCGGCGGCGCTGCTCGACATCCACTTCGTGCATGAGGCGATGGAGGATCCGGATATCCGCGCCTTCCTCGCCAAGCTGGAGCTGGACGAGATCGTGCCTGTCATCCCGCCCGTGCCCAATACGGACCTGCGTGACTATTTCGGCCTGATCGAGCGCCGCTTCTCCAATCCCAAGATCGCCGACACCATTCCGCGGCTGGCGCAGGACGGCTCCAACCGCCAGCCGAAATTCATCCTGCCGTCGACGGCGGACCGCCTGTCGCGCAAGGAGGATGTCACCGGCCTGGCGCTCGTCTCCGCGCTCTGGTGCCACTATCTCGCCGGCACGACGGACAGCGGCAAGGCGATCAGTTTCAATGATCCCAACATCGACCGCATCCATGCGGCGGCCGTAGCGGCGAAGACCGACCCCGAGGCCTTCCTTGATCTCAAGGATATCTTCGGCGCGGTGGCGGAGTCCGATCTCTTCCGCAAGCGTTTTGCCAATGCGCTGACGTCGCTGCAGCAGAAGGGCACGCGGGCGACGCTCAGGCTTTATCTGGAAGACAGACTGGTCAATTGAGGAAACCCCAAAGATTCCAGGGCTTTCCATCCGGGAGGCCAGACAGTAGGACGGGGGCCTGAACACGGAACGGGAAACCATGGCCGCCACAGCGACTGAACTCGTCATTTTCGATTGCGACGGCGTGCTGGTCGACAGCGAGCCGATCTCGCTCGCCGTTCTGGTGGAGGCGCTTGCCGCGGCCGGTGTCGCGATGAGCGAGGAAGAGGCGCATGCGCGTTTTCTCGGCCGCAGCCTGAAAAGCATGTCGGAAATCCTGCACGACGAGTATGGTCTGGCGATCGACGCGGCTTTCCTGGAGTCTATGCGCAAGGTGCTTTACGAGCGGTTCCGCGCGGAGTTGCAGCCGATCGACGGCATCGCCGAGACGGTGGATGGGCTCGGCATCGCCCATTGCGTGGCCTCGTCGAGCCAGCCGGAGCGCATCCGCCTGTCGCTTTCCGTGACGGGCCTCATCGACCGTTTCGAACCCAATATATTCAGCGCCACCATGGTCTCGCGCGGCAAGCCGGCGCCCGATCTTTTCCTCCACGCCAGTGCGTCGATGGGCGTGGATCCCGCGCATTGCGTGGTCGTGGAAGACAGTCCGGCCGGCATCGAAGCGGCGAAATCCGCGGGCATGCGGGTGGTTGCCTTCACCGGCGGTTCGCATGCGCGCACGCCACGCCATCGCGAGACGCTGCTCGATCTGAAACCCGACGCCCTGTTTGACGACATGCGGGAATTGCTCCAGTTTGTCCGAAGCGAAAAGGCGGGCGGGAAAGAGCATTGATGCGCGATCTGATCGTTGCGGTGGACATCGGCACGGGCAGTGCCCGCGCCGGCGTGTTCGACCGGAGCGGTGCCCTGTTCGGACGGGCCGAGCAGCCGATCGCCATGCGTCGGCCGAGCGCCGACCGCGCCGAACATGACAGCGAAAACATCTGGGAGGCGGTCTGCACGGCGGTGAAGGCGGCCTGTGCGGTCGCCGGTGTGCCGGCCGCGCGGGTCGCGGCGCTTGGCGTGGACGCAACCTGCTCGCTGGTGGTGCGTGATAAGGCCGGGGCGCCGCTGGCCGTCTCGGGTGGCGAGGAGGCGCGCTGGGATACGATCGTTTGGCTCGATCACCGCGCGCTGAAAGAGGCCGATCTCTGCACGGCGACGGAGCATCCGCTGCTTGCGCATTCCGGCCGGGTGATGTCGCCGGAAATGGAAATGCCAAAGCTGATGTGGCTGAAGCGCAACCGGCCGGAGGAATGGGCGCGCTCGGGCTACTTCTTCGATCTCGCCGATTTCATCACTTGGCGGGCGACCGGCTCGAATGCCCGCTCGCGCGGGACCTTGACCGCCAAGTGGAATTATCTTTCGCATGAGGCGCAGCCGTGGAGCGAAAGCTTCCTGAAGGCGATCGGCCTCGAGGATATGCAGCAACGCGGCTCCCTTCCGACCGAGACACTGGCCGTCGGCGAGGCGGTCGGCCGGCTGACGGCGGAGGCGGCGGCGTCGCTGGGGCTCGATACGGATTGCGTCGTCGCGGCGGGGCTGATCGATGCCTATGCCGGCACCTTCGGCGTGCTTGGTCCTTTTGCCGGCGAGCCGGATGCGCTTGAGCGCCAGTTGGCGCTGATCGGCGGCACGTCGAGCTGCATCGTCGCCTTCTCGCGCGAAAAGCGCTTCGGCTTCGGCATGTGGGGGCCGTATTACGAGGCCGTGCTGCCGGGCTGGTGGCTGGTGGAGGGTGGGCAGTCGGCGACGGGCGCGCTGCTCGATCATCTCCTGCGCACGCACAGCGCCGGCGGCGAGCCGACGGCGGCGAACCATGCCCGCGTCGTCGCGCGTATCCGCGAGCTTCAGGCGGAAGAGGGCGAGGATTTTGCCGCGCGTTTGCATGTCCTGCCGGATTTTCACGGCAACCGCTCACCGCTTGCCGATCCGCATGCGCTGGGCGTGATCAGCGGGCTCGCATTGGACGCCTCTTTCGATGGGCTCTGCCGGCTCTATTGGCGCGCCTCGGTAGCGATCGCGCTTGGCATCCGTCATATCCTCGACAAACTCGGGGAGGGTGGATACCCGCTCGATACGCTGCATATCACCGGCGGCCATGTGCGCAATCCGCTGCTGATGGAGCTTTACCGCGATGTCACGGGCTGCCGGGTCGTCGTGCCGGAGACCAATGACGCGGTGCTGCTGGGCACGGCCATGGTGGCGGCGGTTGCCGGCGGGCTTTATCCGGACCTGCCCGCTGCCGGCGCCGGCATGTATCCGGGTGGTCGCGACTATCATCCCGACCCGGCGCGCAAGGCGGGCTACGACCGTGATTACCGGCGCTTCCTCGCGCTCTACCGGCATCGTGCCGAGCTCGAATCAATCGGCTGAAAAATATTTTGAAAAAAATGTGAAACCGGCTGGAACCAATTTTGGGTTCACGTGTTTCTCAGGCGTCACCGGTCTGCGCATATCCCCCAAGATGCGAGGCCCTCGACCGGTGATCGACCACGTAACCGTGTCCCCCTCCGGTCCGTGGATACTCAAGCAGCCAGTGCCTTTCGAAGGCGCTGGCTGTTTTCTTTTGTGCTCAAAGTATTTCCAGACATGGAAAGGCAGCGGTGGGCGTGCCGTCCCACCGCTGCCTACCGCACCGCCGCTGCGGCTATCCGGGAGCGAGATCAGGCCGCTGCGCGGGTCTGCGGCGTGAAGAGAAGAGCCTGGTTGATCAGGACCTTCACTTGTTCCGGGTTGAAGGGCTTGGAGACGAGGAAGGCAGGTTCCGGGCGTTCACCCGTCAAAAGCCGTTCCGGATAGGCGGTGATGAAGATGACCGGGATATCGGTGCGCGACAGGATCGTGTTGACCGCGTCGATGCCGGAGGAGCCGTCGGCGAGCCGCACGTCGGCCAGAACGAGGCCGGGCTGGCTGTCGCTCCACAGAAGTTCGGCTTCGGCCTGGGTGCGGGCGATGCCGGTGACGCGATGACCCATGCCGCTGACCATATGGGCAAGGTCGAGCGCGATCAGCGGCTCGTCCTCGATGATCATGATGCCGGTTTCCGTCTGCGCTGCGATTTCCGCGAAGGCTGAATCGAGCAGGGCGCGAATGACGCCGATTTCCGCTTCGAGGATTTCCGCCGTCTTGTCGACGGCAAAGCCTTCCACGGTGGCGAGCAGCAGGGCCTGGCGGCCGAGCGGGGGAACACCCGAGAGATCGAAGGGGGCTTCGGTGCCCGGCCGAAGCGAGCCGGCGCCGCGGCTCATCGAGACGGGGAGGGAGGAGATGATGCGGCTCAGCAATCCGAAGAGCGTCGCCTTGTCGTCGCCATTTTCCGGCATGGCCGAGGGATCGATGAGGATGGTTTCGAGCGTGGCGGCGACATAGGCGTCACCGGAGGATTGGGTGCCCGTGAGCGCGCGGGCGTAACGGCGCAGCGCCGGAAGGTGCGGTCCGATGCGGTCGGAAATCGGCATGATGTGTCCCCTGTTTTCGATTTGCTGCAATGGCAGTTGACGATTTGAACGCGGCAACCAAATTTAGGTTCCGGGGACGGGAACTTTTTTTGCTGCGGGGCATTTTCAAGCCGAAATCGACCTATGGCGCGGTGCAACGATGAAAGTGGCCGAGAGTGAATAGTTTGGACAGTCAAAAGACCGGGAGAAAAGCTCCCAAGAGGGCGGATGATCCCAACGCGCAGATCGCAACGAAGCTGCGCGCCTTCTATCATTCCGTACAGGACGAGACGCTTCCCCAGCGTTTCCTTGATCTTCTCGAGAAATTGGATGCTGTCGAAAACAGCGTTCAGCGGGCAGAGTGAGGACGCGATGGACCAGGGACAGACGACTTTCAAGCGCGAACTCCTGGCGGTTCTGCCGAGCTTGCGCGCCTTCGCCATTTCCCTCATCGGCCGCCACGACCAGGCCGACGATCTCGTTCAGGACACCATCATGAAGGCCTGGGCGAAGCAGGAACAGTTCGAGATGGGCACCAATATGAAGGCCTGGCTCTTCACGATCCTGCGCAACGAGCTCTACAGCAAGATGCGCAAGCGCGGCCGCGAGGTGCAGGACTCCGACGGTCTCTTCACCGAGAACCTCGCGCAGCACCCTTCGCAATACGGTTCGCTCGACATGCAGGACTTCAAGAAGGCGCTGGAAAAGCTGCCGGATGAACAGCGCGAGGCCATTATTCTCGTCGGTGCCTCGGGCTTTTCCTATGAAGAGGCGGCGGAAATCTGCGGCTGCGCGCTCGGCACCATCAAAAGCCGTGTCAACCGTGCCCGTCAGCGCCTTCAGGAGCTCTTGCAGGTGAGCGGTGAAAGCGACTACGGTCCAGACGCCGTCTCGGCGCCGATCACCTCGCGCGCTTTCGCCTCCTGACGGAATAAAACAAAGAGCCGCCCGCCATCATGGCGGGCGCGCCAAAGGGTTGAGGGGATTGCGGCGGGAAAAGCGTCTGCCGGCCATGCCGGAATTGTGACAGACGCGGAATCGCTGGCCGAGAGCGTATGAAGGACAATGTTCATCCACTGCCGTCAGATATCACCACGGTTCTGGGAGCGCCGGACCGTCTGACGGCGCTCGACGCCGCCATGCCGACCTTCACGGGTCCCGATGCCGATTTCGACGATATCGCGGGTCTCGCCGCACAGTTGTTCTCCGCACCGATTTCCCTCGTCACCATCCTTGGCCGTACGGACCAGTGGTTCCTTGCACATGAGGGCACGCGGGAAATCCGCGCGCCCTCGGAAGATTCCTTCTGCGCGCGCATGATCGCGGAAGGTGCTGGCGAGCCGATGGTCGTGGGCGATGCCACCAAGGATCCGCGCTTTGCCGACCTGCCGAGCGTGATGGGCGAACCGTATCTGCGCTTTTATGCCGGGGTGCCCGTCATGGTGGACGGCCAGCCGATCGGCACCGTCTGCGTTTTCGACGTTAAGCCGCACGGCAAGACCGCGCCGGACCTTCTGCCGCGGCTGAAACGGCTTGCCTCACTTGCCGCCTCGCTGCTCAAGCTGAAGGAAGAGGCGCGCCGGCGCACGCTCGCGGCAGAAGTGCTGTCGCGCGATGAAAAGCGCCATGCGCTGGCACTCGATGCGGCCAATGTCGCAAGCTGGCTCTGGGATATCTCGGCGGGCGTCGTCTCCGGTAACGAGACCTTTTATCGAATGCTCGGTATCAAGCCAGCAAAGCCGATGAGCGCGCGCAAGTTCTTCACGTCGGTGCATTCGGCCGACCGCAAGCTCACCATCGACCGCCTGCGCAGCGCGCTATCATCCGGCAAGGAATATGACGGCCTCTTCCGGGCTGCCAATTCCGGTCGCTGGCTGCTCGGGCGCGGACGCGTGCATGAATGGGATGCGGAAGGGCGCCCGACGGTGTTTCTCGGCATCAATGTCGATGTCACCGATGGGCAGCTTGCCGCAGAACGCACGCGCCTCCTGCTGCGCGAGCTGAACCACCGGGTCAAGAACACGCTTGCCATGCTGCAATCGCTGGCTCGCCAGACACTGCGCCAGACGAGCGATCCGGTCGAGTTCATGGACGCCTTCGCCGGCCGGCTGCAATCGCTCTCCGAGGCGCATGGCCTGCTGTCCGATCACGAATGGGGTGTCATCCACCTTAAGATGCTGCTGCAAAAGCAGATCATGCCCTATGCGATGGACTACGAAGGGCAGGTCGAAATCCACAAGGACGAGGTAGAGCTTGGGCCGGACCAGGCGGTCGGTCTCGGTCTCGTGCTGCACGAACTGGCCACCAATGCCCGCAAATACGGCGCGCTTTCGCTGCGCAGCGGCAAGGTTGTGATCACGGCGCGGGTCATGAACGAGGACGGCCAGCGCGTGCTCAACATGACCTGGCATGAAGTCGGCGGCCCGCCGGTCGATCCGGTGGGCCGCCGCGGTTTCGGCTCGGTGCTGATCGAGCGCAGCCTCGACAAGATCCTCGGCAGCAGCGTGCATGTCGAATATCTGCCGAAGGGCGTGACCGCCGTTATCCGGATGCCGCTGTAAGGCGGCATCTCTGTTCGTTTCATCAAAATGGATGGAATCAGTCGTCGTCGCGGCGGGATCTTTTCGGCGCGAGCAGGAAGCCCAGCGCGAGCGCGATGCCCGTTGCGGCAAAGGGCCGTTTCGTCGCAACCGCTGCTGCCGCCGCCATCATATCGCGCCGGGCGGCAAGCTGGTCGCGGCGGATGCGGCGCAGTTCCCGCTCACGCTTGTTGCGCAGGGCAACGACGGCAAGCACGATCAGGGCGACCAGCAGGAAACCACCGGCAAGGCTGAAGAGCGCGGGTACGGCACCGTATCGCTCGGAAAGCCATATGGCCGTGGCGACGAGCGCAAGCCCATAGGCAGTCGCGACGAGGACACCGATGATCAGGCCTGCGATGGCGTTGCGCTTGGCAGCGTCAACGGTCTCATCCACCCGGTCCGTGACGCGGGTGACGAGGTTTTGCAGGAGGATGGCTCCCAGTGAAAGCATGCCGTTCGTACTCCGCCTGTTCTTGCTATGCATGAGGGACGCCCGGCGGCGTCCCATTCTTATCGAAATCAATTCCTCAGGCGGGATCGATCAGCGCCGCAGCAGGGCGGCGAGCACGAAGCCGGCGGCAGCGGCGATGCCGAGCGTGGCGAGCGGATTGTCCTGCACGGCCTTGCGCGCCTTGCGGCCGCTATCGCGATAGCGGTCCTGGAAGTCGGCGAGCAGGTCCTCGCCAGCAGCGATCATGTCGCGAACATCGGTTTGCGCGCGGTCCTTGAGATCGTGTGCCGCGTCGCTCACGTCTGCTCTGACGGCGCGGGCCTTCTTGCGAATACCGCTGGCGCCGCTCGTGGCATCGCCTGCCAGCACGCGCGCCAGGGCGGCAATCTCGTCGCGCAGTTCCGCGATCTGGTCCTCTACGGCCAGCGCGTCGTCCTGAAGGCTCTTCTTGCTGCGGGTCGAAAACAATCCGTTGGCCATGCCGTTTCTCCTTTTGCGTGTCGGGCGCGCCATCGCGCGCATCGAACTCGCTCCACCCCCTTGGCGGAACGGTTTTCCGGACAAGCAACGGGGGAGGAAGCAAAAGGTTCCGTAAGGCGCTGGAAAATCAGGCCGAAGCGGTATGGGGCAGAACGAAGGGCACGCCGGAGGATGGTACGCCGTTGATGCGCATGCGGCAGCCGAAGACAGCCTCCATGGCGTCATCGGTCATGACCTCGATGGGAGCACCCGCCCGCTCGATCCGCCCGCTTTTCATCATCACCATATGATCGGCGAACATGGCGGTGAGGTTGAGATCGTGCATGACAGCGATCACCCCGCCGCCGCCTTCGCAATAGCGGCGCGCAAGCGTCATGATGGTGAGCTGGTGGCGGATGTCGAGGGCGGAGACCGGCTCGTCGAGCATCAGGAAGCAGGGCTCGCCGTCGAGCACGGGCTCCCAGATCTGCGAGAGCACGCGGGCAAGCTGCACGCGCTGCTGTTCGCCGCCGGAAAGCTCCTGATAAAAGCGGCCGGCAAAGCCGGAGAGATCCACGGCGGCCAGCGCTTCGGCGGTGATCGCCTCGATGCGTTCGGCGTGGCGGTTCGGGCCGACGGTGAGGCCCATGCGCACGATCTCGCGCACCTTGAAGGGAAAGGCGATGGTTGCGGCCTGCGGCAGCACGGCACGCTTGACGGCGAGCTGCCAGGGTTCGAGCGCGCCGAGGGCATGGCCGTTGATCGTAATCTCGCCCTTGCTCGGCAATTCGCCGGCCAGCGCCTTCATCGTCGTCGTCTTGCCGGAGCCATTGGGGCCGACGATGGCAGTCAGCTCGCCGGCCTTGGCGGTGAGCGATACGCCATGCACGATGGTCTTGTCGGACAGGGCGACCGTGAGGTTCTTTGCGGTGATCATGACAGCCTACCAGCCGTTGCGCGTGCGGTCGCGCAGCAGGACCCAGAGGAAGAAGGGGGCACCAGCAAGGGCGGTGATGATGCCGATCGGCAACTCCGCCGGCGCGACGATGGTGCGCGCCAGCATGTCGGCGCCCAGCATCAGTATGCCGCCGAAGAGGGCGGAGGCCGGCAGCAGATAGCGATGATCCGGGCCGATGACGATGCGCAGGAGATGCGGCACGACGATGCCGACGAAGCCGATGCCACCGCTGACGGCGACCGAGGCGCCGACCGCACCGGCAACCGCGACGACGGCGATATATTTCAGTCGCTGCACCTTCACACCCATATGAAAGGCTGCCGCCTCGCCGAGCGTGATGGCATTGAGGCCGCGCGACAGAAAGGGCACGACGAGCAGGGCGAGCAGGATGATCGGCCCGGCGGCGAAAAGCTTTGCCCAGGTCATGCCCGAGAGCGAGCCGAGGCTCCAGAAGGTGATGTCGCGCAGCTGCTTGTCATCGGCCATGTAGATGAGGATGCCGGTGATGGCGGCGGCGAGCGCGGAGATGGCGATGCCGGCAAGCAGCATGGTCGCGACCGAGGTCTGGCCGCCACGCGTGGCGATACGGTAGAGCAGCAGCGTCGTCAGGAGGCCGCCTATGAAGGCGGCGAGCGGCAGGGCGAAGGCGCCGAGCGCCAGCATCGCGCCGGCCGGCAGGCTCGCACCAAGAACGATCATCAACACCGCGCCGAGCGCCGAGCCGGAGGAGATGCCGACAAGGCCGGGATCAGCGAGCGGATTGCGGAACAGGCCCTGCATGACGGCGCCGGACATGGCAAGGCCCGCGCCGATCAGGAAGCCGAGCAGCGCCCGGGGCATGCGGATATCAAAGACGATGATGCGGTCGCGCAGGCTGAGCGCCGTCTCTTCCGCGCCGCTGAACAGCGCGCCGATTACGTTGATCGCCGAGGCATCCGAAGCGCCGGTCGCAATCGACAGCGCAAGAGCGACGATCGAGACGAGCACAAGGACGGCAAGCGTCAGGCGTGCGATCGCCGTCCGGTCACCGGCGGCCGATGACTGGACTGTGCGCATCAGGGAAAGACCGCGCGCACTATCGCCGCGCACGGCATCATTGAGAGACATTGCCGTAGAGTTCTTTGTTGAGATCGCGGATGGCGGAGGCCGTGCGCGGGCCGAAGCCCAGGAGATGCAGGCTGTTCATGCGCAGGATCGCCTTGTTGGCGGCGGCCGGCGTAACGGATATGGCGGGGTGCGCCAGGATTTCTGCGTCGCTGCTGCCGGCGCCGGGACGGGTCATGACCATGATCACGTCGGGCTTGGCCTTGATGATGGCCTCGTCGGTCAGCGGCTTGTAGCCTTCGAAGGAGCCTTCCGTGGCGTTGATTGCGCCAGCGAGACCGATGATGCCCTCGGCCGCCGTGTGGCCGCCCGCCGCCATGACCTTGCCGTTCTGGAAGGACAGGATGAACAGCACGCGTTTGCGCTCGCTTTCCGGCCGCTTGGCAGCGTCGGAAATGGCGGCATCGAGGTCAGCGCCGACCTGTGCTTCCAGTTCTTTTGCCTTGTCTTCTACGCCGAGGAATTTGCCGACGACGTCGATCTTCTTCAGGATCGCCGCGCGGTCGTAGCCCTCCGGCACGGTCTCGAAGGGAATGCCCGCGCTCTTCAGCACGGCCAGCGCATCCGGCGGGCCGCTGCCTTCGACGGCGAGGATCGCGGTCGGGTTGACGGCGATGACGCCCTCCGGCGAGAGCTGGCGCATGTAGCCGACGTCAGGCAGCTTCACTGCTTCCTCGGGGAAGGTGCTGGTGGAATCGCGGGCGACCAGCCGGTCGCCTTCGCCGAGCGCATAGACGATTTCCGTCACCGCGCCGCCGATCGCCACGAGCTTGGAGCTGTCGATCTTCTGCATGTCCTCAGCCACCGCCTTGCGGATGAAGCCGCCGGCGCCGGGCACGGCGAGCGGCAGGAGCAGCGGGGCGGAGAGGGCGAAGACGGTCAGCGCCACTTCCCACGGACGGGCGCGGCGGAAATCGAAGCTCTTGCTCATGGGGCGTATCCTTCTTGGAGCATTTCCGCGTTTCTTCAAGCCGCGGAAATGCTTTATCACTTTGTTTTCACGCAATTCCGAACGCAAAACCGCGGCGCACTTTTGCTGGAATTGCTTATGCCGCGACGCTGTCGGGGCGCGGCAGGCTGTCGAGGATTTCGCGCCAGTCGGCGCGCTCGGTCATGCCTTCCTTGCGCTTGCCGAAGAACTGGATGATCATCTCGCCGCTGGCGTCATAGGCTTCCAGCGAGGTGACGAAACCGTCGACCGTCGGCTTGCGCACCACCCAGCACTCGGCGATGTGATCCATGCGCAGGTGCATGTGGAAGGTCGGGTCCATGACATTCAACCATGGCCCCATCGGCTGGATGTTCTTCACTGTGCCGGTGTGGATCTGGATCGTGCCGTGATTGCCGACGAAGCACATGATGTCGGCATCGCGCTCGGCGGCACCGCGCAACAGGTCGCCGACGGCATCGGCGCGAACTTCATGGGCAAAATCCTCGCCGACGCTGCGCACGGCATCCTGACGGGCGATCTTCAGCTTGCGCAGCAGGCCGAAGAACTGGTGCGTATCCGTCATGGCCGCCCAGTTTTCGCGCAAGGCAGCCACGTCGACGGGACCGGTTTCCTCGACCTTGGTGGAGATGACTTCCACGAAATCCTGCGACTGGTCTTCCAGGCGGAAGTCGGCGACGATCGCCTCATAGGCTTCGAGATTGGAGGCGGGGCGCAGGTGCACCTTGTGCACGGCCATGCCGGCCTTGTCGAAGAACTGCAGGCTGCGGCGAACCTGATCGCCATCCGTCTTGGTGACGGCGAAGCCGTGCGCCCACGTGCCGGGGAAGATGCGCAGGTCGATGTTTTCGCCGAGCACGATCGAGGCATGTTTGCCGGTGGTGATCTTTTCGAAGACGCCGATCTTCTCGTGTACGACGCTCTCGTTGCGGGTCAGCGCCATGATCTCGCCGAGCGCCTCGGAACGCTCCAGGAACCGGTTGGCATCGGCATCGATGCGGATCGCGGTCAGGCCGACTTCGGCCGCGACGAGGGCGGCTTCGGAGATATTGAGCTGGGCGGCGATGTCGCGTTCGCGCATCTTCTGGTTCTCGGCGCGGAAGGCGCGGATTTCGGCGGGGGTCGGTCGGGTCGTTTCAGTCATGGGCTCGGCCTTCGTCGCAATGCTGGGCGCCTTCCCATACCCAATCTTTTCCGCCGGAAAATTATCGAGGCGGAACAGTGGTTTGCCGGGAAATTGGCGATTACTATCTTGACTTCATTACTCATATTTATCTATGCACGCAATACCGGTGCCTTAAACTCATGTTAATTCTTTCGATGGCGGCCGGTTGATGATCGTGGCCGTGACCGGCGGCCGATACCCGAACCGTATTCGAACAGGCGACCCCCATGACTGCACGCGCGCTTCTTCTTTCCGCCCTCCTGTCCGTTGCCGCCGTTTCCGGCGCTGCCGCCCAGGAGGCCTCGGCTGCCAAGGGGCTGGACGTGGAGCTGAATGCGCTGGCTGCCTCCCAGAAGGGCTGCCTCTTCACCTTCGTTGCGGGCAATGGCTTGGCGCAGAATCTCTCCAAGGTCTCCTTCGAATTCGTGATCTTCAACGACAAGGGTACGGTCGAGCGCCTGGCGCTGCTCGATTTCCGCGACCTGCCGGCCGGCAAGTCCAAGGTGCGCCAGTTCGATGTGCCGGGCATCAAATGCGAGGGCGTGAAGAACCTGCTGATCAACGATGCCCCGGTCTGCGAGGGCGCGGGTGTGGAGAAGGGCCGCTGCATGGATGGCATCGTCACGCGCAGCAAGGCGACGGCCGGCCTCGAAGGCTGAGACTATCAGGCGCAGGACGCGCCGAATGCGTAAACGGAATGACGGGTGAGTAAGATGTCTGGAAGCAAGTGGCTTTGGCTCGGCGGTGGTGTGCTTTCCCTGCTGGCCCACGCAACGGCGGCAGCCATCCTGACCATGGCGCCGGCGCAGGAGGAGGAGCCGGCGATGATCGCCGGCGGTGTTGTCGCGGAAGTGGCGATGCTGGGGAGTAGCGCTTTCGAGGTCACGGAATCCGGCAACCCGGAAGACGCCATCAAGCCTGAGGCGGTCGAGCCCGACGTCACCGAACCCGAGCCGCAGGAAGTGGCGGAAATCCAGCCGACTGAAATCCAGCCCGAGACGACCGAGATCGCCCCTGTCGATCCGGTCGTGTCCGAGCCGGTGCAGGAACTGATCGTACCCTCCGCCGAGGTCGAGATCGCCGCCGTTCCGGTTCCCGAGATCAAGCCGGAGATCGAGCCGGAAGAGGAGATCAAGCCGGTTCCCGAAGTGAAGAAGGAAGAGCCGGTCAAGAAGGTCGAGCGCAAGAAGCCGAAGGAAAAGCCCGTCAAGAAGGCGGGCGACAAAGGCAAGTCCGCTCAGAGCCTCAAGAAGGGTTCGATCGATGGCTCGGACGAGGCGAAGATCGCGGCTGTCGGCGGCCAGAAAAAAGGCAATTCGTCCGTGGCGGGCGATGCTGCCATCAGCAACTACAAGGGCAAGGTCCGTAACAAGATCAACCGCGCCAAGCGGCGCGTGAAGGGTGGCGATCGCGGTACCGTGGTGGTCAGCTTCACCGTGAGTGCCGGTGGGCAGGCGAGCGGTATTCGTGTTGCCCGCAGCTCCGGGTCTGCCGCTCTCGATGAGGCGGCTCTCGAATCGGTACAGCGCGCATCGCCCTTCCCGAAGATTCCCGACGGTGCCGGACGATCGAGCTGGCCCTTCAGCGTGCCGATCGTCTTCAAATAGGATGGCGGTTCCCGTCGGTTGCAAATCGGCGGGAATTTTTTGCACGAAAATATGACTAAGACAGTCATGTTTATACTTTACTCTGAAACTCATGTTTTGTAAGTTGCAGCCGAACTGAGGCTCCGCCGGTGCGGAGTGCCAAAGGGGAATGCTGCATGAATGGAATGACGGCTGGCCGCATCGAAGCGGTTCTGAAAGCGGCGATTGCCGAGCGCGACCGGCGGATCGCCGATCTGGAGCGTCAGCTCAATGCGCTGAAAAAGCAGATGGTGGCGGCAGCGCAGGACGCGCCCGCGGCGGCGCCGGCCGTTCAGGCGGCGGCACCGATCGACGTGAAGGCGGCGCCAGCGCCGCGCAGTGTCGAAATCAGCAAAGTCAAGCGCCGGACCGGCGAAGCGGAGAGGAAGGCAATGCGCGAGAAGCACAGGCAGCAGCAGGCCCGCCGTGAGGCCGAGAACGAAAAGGCCGACAAGGCAGGGCTCGAGGGACGCAGCTTCCTCTATGTCGGCGGCCGGGATTGCCAGGTGGCGCATCTTCGCCAGATCGCCAGCTCCTATGGCGCAAACCTTATCCATCACGACGGTGGTCTTCGCGAGGCGGTCTCGCGCATCGACAATGTGCTGCCCTCGGTCGACTGCGTGTTCTGCCCCATCGACTGTATCAGCCATGATGCCTGCATCCGCGTGAAGACGGGCTGCAAGAAGTGGGAAAAGGCCTTCGTGCCGCTGCGCAACGGCAGCAAGTCCTCCTTCGAGCGCGCCCTGCAGAGCATGAGCCAGGGAGACACTGCGCAGTGAGTGATGAAAGACCCGAAGCCTTCATGATGATCGGCCTGCACAAGCTGGCCGCACAGAACGGCGACGGCCTGGTGCCGGAATTGTATGCCCTTTTGACCCGCCGCGCGGACATGCTGGCAAGCGAGAATGTCACGGAGTTTCCGCTGGCGAGCGCCCGCCCGCCGGCGCGGGCCGTGAGCTTCGAGAACACGCATGGTCTTGAAGCGCGCAATGACAATGTCGTAGCCTTTCCGGCGCCACGCCATATCCGGCGGGATTCCGTCTAACCTCAGGGTCTCCCATGTTCTTCGCCATGAACCGCTTCCGGATTGCCATCGGCCACGAAGAGGCTTTCGAGGCCATCTGGAAGGGGCGGGATTCGAGCCTGGTGGAAATGCCGGGCTTCCAGTCCTTCCACCTGCTGCGGGGCGATACCAATGCCGAGGAGGGTTTTACCCTCTTCGCCTCCCATTCGATTTGGGCGAGCAAGGACGACTTTGTCGCCTGGACGAAATCGGAGAATTTTCGGCAGGCGCACAAGAATGCCGCCGACAACAAGGCCATCTATCTCGGCCCGCCGAAATTCGAGGGTTTCAGCGTCGTCGAAGGCGCTTGAGGTTTGTTCTCAGCCGTCTTTCTTCGGCAGGAACGGCGCGAGTGCGACCACCAGCCAGCCCGCCATCATGATCACGCCGCCCGTCGGCGCCGACATCGGGAAGAGCCCGTATCCCGTTGAATGGCGGAAGACGAGGTCGCCGGCGAACAGCGCGGTGCCGAGCGCCAGCAGGAGCGCGGCGAAGGGGGCAGCGCGCATCGAGGGCCACGCGGCATAGAGCGCAACAAGCGCCGGTGCATGGGCAAGACACATGGCGGAGGCGCCCGCCATCAGGCGCGGATCGCTGCCATGGGAGGCCGCAGCCGCGGTAACGACGCCCGTCAGGCCCATCAGGCCGGCCACGAGAAGGCTGGCGGAGCGCAGCGAAAACGACATGGGGCTTCCTATTCCTGGTTCTGCATGTGATGGGCGAGCCGCGTCACGGGCTCGAGGATGATTTTTCGCAGTCCTTCGCTCGGTACGGTCTCTTCGAGCGCCTGCACGAAGCACAGCAGCCACTCGTCGCGCTCGGCCGGGCCGATGGGGGCCACGAAATGGCGACGGCGCAGCATGGGGTGGCCGCGTTTATCCGTATAGAGCGGCGGGCCGCCGAGCCAGCCTGTCAGGTATTCGTAGAGCTTTTCCTCACTGCCGGAGAGATCCGGTGGGTGGATGGCGCGGCAGCGGGCGGCTTCCGGCAATGTATCCATCAACTCGTAGAAGCGGCGCGTCAGGGCGCGTACGGCGACATCGCCGCCGATCGCTTCATAGAGCGTAACCGTCTCGCCCTCTCGGCCCTGGTTCTCGTTTGTGTCCGTCATGCTCAAGGTCTTAGCGCCGCGCTCCACCGCAAGCAATGCTGTGTCAGGCTGGTGCGACGAAGCGTGTCAAACGTCGGGGTTTCAATCTGTTGACAAGAAACCGTCCAGACGGTATGTTTTTTCCATGAGCCAGGCACACCACCGCAAAAAACATCCCGAAGCCGTCCGCCAGCAATTGCTGGAGGTCGCGGCGAAACTGTCGCTGGAGAAGGGGCCTGGGAGTGTGACGCTCGATGCGGTCTCGCAGGCAGCGGGCGTCAGCAAGGGGGGGCTGCTGCATCACTTCCCGAACAAGCTGTCGCTGCTCGATGGCCTCTTCGCGGATCTCACCGACAAGCTCGATCAGGCGCTGGCGCAGAAGATGCGCGACGATCCCGAGCCGAAGGGTCGCTTCACGCGCGCCTATATCGCGGTGTTCTTCCAGCCCGAGGGCATGGCGGACGGCGAGAAATGGCAGGTGCTGACGATCGCGCTGATTTCCGAGCCGCATCTGCGCGAACGCTGGCGACAATGGGTGGATCGCCACCTCCAGGAGAACATCGGCACGGATTCGGCGCTCGATGCCATGCTGGTGCGCTACGCGGTGGATGGTCTTTGGCTTGCCGATCTGCTCGGCTCGCCGACCATGGATGCCGCGACCCGCGCTGCGATGATGGACAAGCTTTTGGCGATCTCGCGCCTCTGACCGGAATTTTTAGGCGCCTCGCGCCGGAGACAGACCCATGAACCTCACCACCGTCTATGCCGTCCTCGTCGTCGCCATCGTTTTCGAAGTGCTCGGCACGTCCGCCATGCAGGCGGCGCAGCATTTCACGCGCGTCGTGCCGACGACGATGATGGTCGTCTGCTACGCCGTCGCCTTCTTCTTCCTGTCGTGGAGCCTGCGCTATGTGCCAGTCGGCATCGCTTATGCGATCTGGAGCGGCCTCGGCATCGTGCTGATCTCGGTCGTCGGCTACTTCGCCTTCGGTCAGAAGCTCGATTTCGCCGCCATTGCCGGCCTCGGGCTGATCATTGCGGGCGTTCTTGTGCTGAACCTTTTCTCCAAGTCGACATTTCATTGAAAGAGGCTGGAATCGAAACGGACCCCGCTTGCCAAAAGCGGGGCCGGGCCTTATCGATTCCGCCGAATTGAAACCGCTTTCAATTTTACGGCTTCGAGAGGTAAAGACCCATGGCAATCCGCACCATCGTATGGGGTGAGAACATTCACGAGCAGACGAACGAAATCGTCCGCTCGATCTATCCGAACGGCATGCACAACACGATCGCCGACGCGCTCAACAAGGACGCCGGAATTTCGGCGAGGACCGCGACCTTGCAGGAGCCGGAACACGGCCTGACGGAAGCGCGCCTTGCCGAAACCGACGTGCTGCTCTGGTGGGGCCACAAGGATCATGGCGCCGTTGACGACGTTGTCGTCGAGCGTGTCGCCAAGCGCGTCTGGGAGGGCATGGGCCTTCTCGTCCTGCATTCCGGCCATTTCTCGAAAATCTTCAAGCGGCTGATGGGCACGCCCTGCGCGCTGAAATGGCGCGAGGCCGGCGAGCGAGAGCGTCTCTGGAACATCAATCCGCGCCACCCGATTACCGAAGGCCTCGGCGAGAACTTCGTTCTGGAAAACGAGGAGATGTATGGCGAGCAGTTTTCCGTTCCCGAACCGCTGGAGACGGTGTTCATCTCGTGGTTTGCCGGCGGAGAGGTGTTCCGCTCGGGCCTGACCTGGCGCCGCGGCGCGGGCAACATCTTCTATTTCCGCCCCGGTCACGAGACCTATCCGACCTATCACGATGCCAATGTCCAGAAGGTGCTGGTCAATGGCGTGAAATGGGCCTTCAACCCGCAGGGCACCTATACGGCTATCCACGATGCGCCGAACGTCCCGGTCGAAAAGGCGCTGGAGCCGATCGTCGAGCGTGGCCCGAAACTCCACCAGGCCGGCGAAGCCGGATATCGCTGAGGTTTCCATGCGCCTTCTCGTTCTTGGAACCGGCGGCATGGCCAACAGCCATGCCCAGCATTTTTCCGCAATCGATGGCGTCGAACTTGTCGGCGCCGTCGATGTGGACCCGTCGCGCGCGAAGGCCTTTGCCGAAACGCATGGCATTCCCAATGTCTTCACATCGCTGGAGGAGGCGATCGCCTGGGGCGATTTCGACGCCGCGACCAATGTGACGCCCGATCGCGCGCACCACCCGACGACGCTGGCGCTGCTGGCGGCGGGCAAGCACGTCATGTGCGAGAAGCCGCTGGCGGAAAACTACGCCAAGGCCGACGAGATGGCTCGGGCCGCCGAGGCTTCCAGCCTTGTCACCATGGTGAACCTCACCTACCGCAACGTCGCCCCCCTGCAGAAGGCGCGCGAAATGGTGCTGGCCGGCGAGATCGGCCGCGTGCGCCATGTCGAGGCGTCCTATCTGCAAAGCTGGCTCGTCTCCAAGGCCTGGGGCAACTGGGCGACGGAAAGCCAATGGCTCTGGCGGCTCTCCACCCGGCATGGTTCGAACGGCGTGCTGGGCGATGTCGGCATCCATATTCTCGACTTTGCGAGCTATGGCGCGGGCAGCGATGTGGAACATGTCTTCGCCCGGCTAAAAGCCTTCGACAAGGCGCCGGACAATCGCATCGGCGAATATGATCTCGACGCCAATGACAGCTTCACCATGACCGTCGATTTCGCCAATGGCGCGCTCGGTGTCATCCATTCCAGCCGCTGGGCGACGGGCCATCTCAACGAGCTTCGCCTGCGCATGCATGGTGACAAGGGCGCGCTGGAGGTGATCCACTCGACCGAGGGGTCGCAGCTGCGCGGCTGCCTGGGCGAGGATGTCGAAAAGGCCGTCTGGCGTGATCTCGACGCCGGTACGGTGCCGACGAATTACCAGCGCTTCGCGGCGGCGGTCGCAGCCGGCAAACAGGTCGAGCCCGGCTTCCGTCATGCGGCGGACCTGCAAAAGATCCTCGATCTCGCCATCGAGACCGAGAAGGAGCGCCGGGAAATGAAGGTCTGAGTTCAGGCCGGTGCTGGGCCTGTCGAACCGCGGATGATGAATTCGACGGGCCAGACGTCCTGCAAGGTCTCGACCGCTTCTCCCTGCAACAATTGCAAGACCATGTCGCCGATCCGCGCGCCCGCCGCACGGATCGGCGATTGCGTCGTGGTGACGCCGGGCACGAGATTGTCGGGGCTCAGATAGGGGAAGACGTCGTCATGGGCGATAAGCGAGACGTCCTGCCCGACGGTCAGTCCCGCAATGCGGATCGCCCGCATGGCGCCGAGCGCCGACATCATCGAGCCCGCGATGACCGCCGTGGGCGGGGCGGGCAGGCTGAGGAAGGCCTGCATCAGCCGGAAGCCGGTTTCATCCGTGAATTCACCATGGCCCGTCAGATCGGGATCGAACGGCAGGCCGCAAGCGGCGAGTGCCGCGCGAAAACCGTCGTTCCGGTCGCGCGCATAGGTGCTGACGGTGTCGCCGTTGATCAGCGCAATGCGGCGGTGGCGGAGATCGGCAAGGTGGCGGGTCGCCGTTTCGATGGCGCCGAAATTGTCGATGTCGAGAAAGGCGAAGGGCTTTTTGGCCTCGCTGCGCCCATGCACGACGAAGGGCAGGCCGAGGGTTTGCAGAAGCGCGATGCGGGCATCCGTGCAGGCGGGCGTATGCACGATGACGGCGTCCACGCGCTTGCTGGCTGCAAGCCTTCGATAGGCGGCGGCCTCGTCCTCTTCCGTCTCGACGGTCGAGACGAGAATGTCGATGCCGTCCTGCTGAAGTCGTGTCGAAAGGCCGCCCATGAATTCGCTGGAATGCGGCCCGAACCGCCCGCCGCCCTGAAAGACGATGCCGATCGCGCCGGCCCGACCCGTTGCCAATCGCTGGGCGCTGATATTCGGGCGGTAGCCCAGCCGTTCCGCGGCCTCCAGCACACGCGCCCGGGTTTCGGGCTTTACCTCCGGATATCCGCTCATCGCGCGGCTTACCGTCGTCTGGGACAGGCCGATGCGGGCGGCAAATTCCTTGAGGTTCATCCTTCGTCCCTGGCGGTCGGTTCCCCGCCTTTATGAACCCTCGGCGCCTGAGCGGCAAGCGGAGGGATCGTCGTCTCGCGCTGGCCCCTGTTCCAGTCTCACAAAACGATCACGCATAGTTGTATAACTTCGCTTGTATTCTCGAAATGGCACGCTAAAGTAATATTATTAACGATAAGGTTGTGTTTCGGGCGGGCACGCGCGAAAGGCTCAGCGGTCATTTTCGGGGGAATAACATGCGGGCAGGCCCAGATGCGCCGGCCGCAACGGGTTCGTCTGCGCGATTGGACCTGGTGGCGGAAGAGGGCCGAAGGGCGGCAAGCGGATGGTTTTCGTGGACGCGGTCGGCACAGCCGGCGCGACGGCCGGAAGCGCTGCTGGTCTACGGCGCTTCGCAAACCGGACGCAGGCCCGCTTATTTCCGGGCGCTGGATCGTCTGTTCGGCGCCCGGCGGGCAGGTCTGGGCAGGATTTTTCTGTCGCGCGCGCCGGTTCTCTTTCTGATGATCGAGGAAGCTTTCCTTTCCTATGTCGCCATTTGTCTCTTACGCGCGGTCGTCGGCAGGCGGACGGCGGGATTGCTTCTGCGTCCCATGCCGCTTGTGGCGTCCAACCGTTGGCACTACCGCGTCAAGCGGGCGGTGTTGCACTGGCTCAAGCGGTTCGAGGCGGTCCAGACGCTGACCATTCTGCCCTTCACGGTCCTTCCGGCGGCCGCTTTCGTCGCGAAGGACTGGATCTACGACGTTGAGCTTTGGGACCTGACGGATGCGGAGCGCGATGCGGTGGAACTGCTGCGGCGCGAACGGCGGCCGGGCGATCGGCTGGTTCTGACGTCACTTGGCCGGCAGACCGCGCGCAAAGGGTTCGATCTCTTCGCCGAAAGCTACGAGCATCATGCCGGGCTGCGCGACCGTTTCGGCTTCATCGCCTGCGGCAAGGTGGCGCCGGGCCTTGTAGACCGCGTCGCGGCGTTCCGTGCGGCGGGCGGTGTTGTCGTCGACCGGTTCCTCTCGGATGCCGAGATGCTCGGCACCTATGCGGCGAGCGATGCGGTCTGGTGCCTTTATCCGCCGGTAGGCGATCACGCCATCGGTGTGCTCGGCAGGGCGGCACAGCTCGGCATTCCCGTCATCGTGCGGGAAGGGTCGCTTTCGCACCGTCTGTGCGTCATCGAAAACATCCCGCATGTGGCAGCGGCGGCGCAGGGCGTGGCCCATCGCCTCGCCGGTCCCTTGCCGCCGCGCGATGTGCTGCGGGGGCGCTGCATGGCGCACAATTTCGCCCGTCAAAGCGAGACGCGGCTCCGTGACGCCCTCGGGCTTCTCGCAAAACGGGTGCCGGCTGAAGGGTGCGCGTGATCAGACGAGGCGCTTGCCGTCGTCGCCGATCACTTTCCCGCCATCCTCCTTTGAAAAAGGGCCTTTGTGCGTATCCGGAAGGAGATCCAGCACCCGTTCCGAGGGGCGGCAGAGCCGTGTGCCAAGCGGTGTCGTAACGAAAGGCCGGTTGATGAGAATCGGATGGGCGAGCATGTGTTCGAGCAAGGCATCGTCGGAGAGCGCGGGGTCTGCGAGGCCGAGCGCGGCATAGGGCGCATCCTTTTCCCGGAGGGCCTGGCGAACGGTGAGCCCGGCGGCGGCGATCATCGCCGCCAGGGCGGTCTTTGATGGCGGGGTGGCGAGATAGTCGACGATCGTCGGCTCGATGCCGGCATTGCGGATGAGCGCCAGCGTGTTGCGCGACGTGCCGCATTTCGGGTTGTGACAGATCGTCGCTTCCATGTCCCTGTTCCTTTTCTCAAGCACTTGTGTGGACAAGGGCATACGCGTCGCACGGCAATGGTCAAGCCACACCGTATATTGACGGCAGACACGGTTATGAATATAACAAGTTATATAACTAGGAATGAAATTCATGGCGGATGATGTCGTACGCGCGCTTGGTTACCTCTGTCTCGGCAGTCGCCTCAAGCGCATCGGAGAGCAGGTTCAGTCCGATACGCAGCGTATCATGGAGCATCTCGACGTGGATTTGCAGGCCGGTCAATATCCGCTGCTGGCGGCCATCGACCGGCTGGGGCCGCTGTCCATCGGCGAGCTTTCTGAGGCGCTTGGCGTCACCCAGCCGGGCGTCACCCGCGCGGCGGGTCTGCTGGCGGAGGCCGGATACCTGACCGCGCGCAAGGAAAAAGGCGATCAGCGCATCCGCCGCCTTTCGCTGACGCCGGAAGGCGAAGCGCTGATCGCCCGCTCGAAACAGGATGTCTGGCCGGTAATCGAAGCGGCGGTACGGGCCATCTGCGACGGGGTCGATGGCAGCCTTCTCGACCGGCTGGACCAGTTGGAGGACGCGCTCCAGGAACAGCCGCTTCATCGTCGCGTCTTCGGCAAGGAGGGAGGCCGCCAATGACCGCGCTGCTCGACCGGCCGATCTGGAGCGCTCTTTCAACCACCCATGCCGCGCTCGGCGAAGGCGGCGGCCTTGCCCGGCGCTACCGGCAGGGGCTCCCGTCACTCGCCGGGACGGAGGTGGACACGCCGCAGGCCGCGGCGGATTTCGCAGCACTCGTGTATCCCGGCGAAACCTTCTATTTCCTCCAGGCCGATCCGGTCCTGCCGCCCGCCGGCTTCGAGGTTCCGCTCGTCGCGGAGGCCGTGCAGATGATTGCGCAGACCGTTGAGACTGGTGCTCCGGACCCGGCGATCGTGCCGCTCGGCGAGGACGACGCCGCGGAAATGATGGCGCTTGCCATCCTTACCAAGCCGGGACCTTTTTCGCTGCGATCGCAGGCGCTCGGCCGTTTCTGGGGTGTGCGCGAGGGAGGACGGATCGTCGCTATGGCGGGCGAGCGCATGAAACAGCCGGGTCATACCGAACTCAGCGGCGTCTGCACCCATCCCGATCACCGGGGCAAGGGTTATGCGCGGCGCCTGTCGCTCCATGTCTCGGCCCGGATAGTGGAGGCGGGCGCGAAGCCCTATCTTCATGCCTTCGCCAGCAATATCGCGGCCATCCGGCTCTATGAGACGATCGGCTTTTCGGTCCGCCGCTCCATGCATGTGGCCGCCCTGCGCCGGCCAGGCTGACGTTCAGCGTCCTGTCAGCCGTACATCCGATCCTTCCGCCATCAACGGCAGGATCGCATATGAACGGACTATTGAAAAAGGCGGCGCTTTTCCTCGGTATCGGTGCCGCTGCGGCCGGCGCCTATCTCGTGACCATCCAGTTGACGGGTAATTTTGCCGCCGTCGTACCCGGCGAGGTCTACCGATCGAACCAGCCTACCGCCGACGATATCGCAGCCTATGCCGGACGCTACGGCATCCGCACGATCATCAATCTCCGGGGCCGGCAGGAAAACGCCGCCTGGTACGAGGACGAGATTGCGGCGGCAAAGCGCCTGGGCATCGGGCACGTCGATTTCCCGATGGTGGCCGACCAGCGCCTGGATGCCGAAGGGGCCGCGCGGCTCATCGCGATCCTCAAGGACGTGCCGCGGCCGATTCTCATTCATTGCCGGTCCGGCGCAGACCGTACGGGCCTGGCGTCCGTTCTTTACCTCGCCAAGGTCGCCGGGGTGGATGAGGCGACGGCCGAACGGCAGCTTTCCGTGCGCTTTGGCCATATCGGCATCCCGCTCCTGTCGCCGACCTATGCCATGGACGAAAGCTGGGAGGCGCTTGAAACGGCCGGCAGCTAGGGGCATCCCTCGCGAAGCCGTGCCGGCATCGCTTTTGCCCGATGCGCGGCTCTGTTATCTTCGGCCGGTAGCGATTCGTCGGCGTCGGGCGCAGTGACAGACAACAGAACCCTGGAGACGCGCGATTATTATGTGATCGGCGTCGTGCTTTCTTCCGTGCTCTACAATTGCGTGCTCGCGATGATCAACGCGAACGTGATGCGGCTCGGCTTTGCCCATGTGGCGCTGACGGAAATCCTCATCCTCTTCGCCGGCCTCGTCTTCATCCTGCGCAAGGGGCTCTACGAGGAGGATATCGGAGTTCTGCTGTTCGCCGTCTTCACGCTTGCCATGGCCGCCTATATGTCGGCCGTCAACCGCACGGTCTTCATCGACTACTTCCGCAACGTGCTGATCATCTTCTGCTTTGCCATCCTGGGCACGTGGTCGAACCGGGGAACGGTGCGCACCGCCTTCAAATGGGCATGCTGGTGTGTACTCGGCGGCCTGATGATCGAGATCTTCCTGCTCGATCTCTACGGCACGCTGTTTTATCCGATGAGCTATTTCGAGAACACGCGCGGCCTGGAACAGATTTCGTTCGACGGAAGCAAGCTGTTCCAGAACGTGCTGCGCATTCCCGGCCGTTTCTCCTTCGGCATCATCGATCATCGCGCCGCCTCGATCTTTCTCGAGCAGGTGTCGCTTGCCAATTTCTGTGGCGTGCTTTTGATTTTCCTCACCACGTTCTGGACCAGCCTGAAACGTGGCGAGCGGCTGCTGTTCTTCGGCACGATCGTTCTGATCCTGCTGACGAACGATTCGCGCACCATGCTGATGTTCTCGTTCGTCTGCCTTGCCGGCTATTTCCTTTTCCCGCGCATTCCGACGGCCTGGACGCTCCTCTATATGCCCATGGTGCTGTTGCTTGGCTTCGTGGTCTATTTCCTGCGTCCGGATGCCAGCGGCGACACGCTGGACGGGCGCGTCGTGCTGACGGTCAAGCACATCATGGAGACCGACATTTTTGCGGTGCTGGGTCTGGAGGCGGCCAAGGCGGCGCAATTCGCCGACAGCGGTTATGTCTATGCGGTCTATGCGGGCACGATCTTCGGGCCGTTGCTCTTCTGGCTCTTCGTTTGCCTGTTCCCGGCCGGCCAGACCGCCGAGCAGCGGCGCTTTGCGCATTTACTTTCTATTTTTCTTTTCGTGAACATGATGATCGGCGGAAACGCCGTGTTCTCGATCAAGGTGGCAGCGCTGCTCTGGTTCCTGGCCGGCTACCTCAAATTTGCGCCGGGCGGCCGCGAAAGCCGCGACTCTACGCACGCGTTGCAGGCAGGCGCCGCCCCGGTCCGCAAGCAGACATAGGGCAAGCGGCCGGTTGTGCGGCGTCTGGCCCGCTCAGGATAGGCAATGCTTGTACAGCTCCAGTATCTGCGTGCGATCGCCGCCCTCATGGTGGTTTATTTCCACGCCATCCTCCAGCTTCGCAACCTCCAGCCGGACGCGCTGCTGAATGGTGCTCTCTTTGGCAAGAGCGGTGTCGATCTGTTTTTCGTGCTGAGCGGTTTCGTCATGTGGATCACCACGGCGGACAAGGCGATCGGCGCGCGCGAATTCTACATCCGCCGCATCGTCCGCATCGTGCCGCTTTACTGGGCTCTTTCGCTGCTGGCCGCCGCCGTCGCGCTCATCGTTCCCTCGATCCTGAAATCGACGGTCTTCGACCTGCCGCATGTGATTGCGACGCTTCTGTTCCTGCCCTGGATCAACCCTGCGGACCCGGCCGGATACATGATCGCGCCTGTTATCGTGCCGGGCTGGACGCTGAACTACGAGATGTATTTCTATCTGCTCTTCGGCGCGTTGCTCGGCCTGTCGAAGGCGGTGCGTCCCTATGCGCTGGCAGGTGTGCTCCTCGTCATCTTCCTTCTGTGCAAGCTCTTGCCGCAGGATGTGACAGCCGCGCGCTTCTACGGCGATTCCGTCATTTTCGAATTCGTGCTCGGCGTGCTGATCGGCAAGGTCTATCTCGATGGCCATCGTCTGGGGGCAGCCGCCGCCTGGCCGCTGATCGTGATTGCCGGTGCCGTCATGGTCTACAACGACTGGATGGAGTGGGACGTGCCGCGCCTCTTCTCCGTCGGCGTGCCTGCCGCTATCGTCGTGGGCTGTGTTGCGCTTCTCGATTTCTCGCGCAAACCGGTGATCGGCTGGCTCAACCATCTCGGTGATGCCTCCTTCAGCCTCTATCTCAGCCATATCTTCGTGCTGGCCGGTGCGCGCATGATCTATGGAAAGCTGCCCTTCGACTGGATGCGAAACGAGGTGCTTTTCGTCGTGCTCTGCCTTGCCACCTCGTCGATTGCGGCCGTTCTGCTGCACAACCTCTTCGAAAAGCCGGTCGATCGCTTCCTGCGCAGCCGCCGGCAGGCGCCGGCGCGACTGTCTCCGGCAAGGTCGGCCTGATGTCCTCCATGCGATCCTTTTTTGCCGCGCTCATCGCTGTTGCAGCCGCTGTTCAACCGGCTGCCGCTGCGGGGGTGTGCTTCAAGGGCGTCAACCTTTCGGGCGCTGAATACGGCGACCGTAATGGCGTCGAAAACCAGAATTTCATCTATCCGTCGGAAAAAACCGTTGCCTATTTCGCCGGCAAGGGCATGAACATCGTGCGGCTTCCCTTCTCCTGGGACCGGCTGCAGCCGACGCTGAACAGTCCGCTGAGCGCGGTCGAGGTCGACCGGCTGAAAGCGGCCGTCCAGCGGCTGCGCGATCACGGCATGACCGTGCTGCTCGATCCGCACGCCTTCGGCTACTACGACAAGGCAAGGCTCGGCACGCCCGAGGTCCCGGCCTTCGCCTTCGCCGACCTGTGGATCCGTCTTGCGGCCGAATTCGCCAACGAGCCCGATGTGCTCTTCGGCCTGATGAACGAGCCCTATGATATCTCCGCCTCCGACTGGCTTGGTATGGCCAATGATGCCATCGCCGGCATCCGCAGCGTCGGCGCGCGCAACCTCGTGCTCGTGCCCGGCACGCGCTGGAGCGGGGCACATGGCTGGCGGGCGGACTATCCCGGTGGTTCGAACGCCGACGTCATGCGCGGCGTGAAGGACCCTATCGACAACTACGCCTATGAATTCCACCAATATATGGACCCCGATTCCTCCGGCACCAAAGGCGGCTGTGCCGCCGCAGATGCCGCAACCGCGGCCCTCGTCGATGTCACCGCATGGCTGCGCGAGACCGGCAAGAAGGGCTTCCTCGGCGAGTTCGGCGGTTCGCAGGACGACGCCTGTCTCGCCGGCCTGAAGGCGATGACGGCGGTGCTCGATGACAATGCCGATGCGTGGCTCGGCTTCAGCTATTGGGCGGCCGGCGAATGGTGGGCGGAAACCGAGATCAACAACGTGCAGCCGACGGCCAAGGGTGACCGGAAACAGCTTTCGGCCCTGCCGCTGACGCCCGGCAAGCAACCGGATGCGAAAGCCTGCACGACGGTGCCGCCGGCCTGACGGTCTTTTGGCCTGTAGATCGTCCGGGGTTACGCCTCGTTAACCATAAGGCAATAGATTCCAGACCGGATCGCGACTCGGCCCCGCCGACGAATCGACTGGATTTTTGATGAGCCGAGCTGGAAAAAACGACGACTTGAACGGGCTTCCGGGCAGACGCCGGGGCAGCCCCGTGCTGTCGACGCATCCGGCCCTTCGTCGTGGCTCCATCACCGAGGCTGCCGACACGCTTCGCCGCCGGGACGACACGGCCGCGCCGCGCCGGGGAGGGGTCTCGGACGCCGCGCTTTCCGTTGCCAAAGCAGAGCCGTTGCCGCGTGAGACACGTGAACCGGTCGCCGAAACCGAAGCGGCCGTTCCGGCAGAGCACGCGCCTGCGGGCAATGTTCCGTTGCTCGACATCGGAACCCTGCTGCGCGCCGTCTGGAGCCATCGGCTCCTGATCCTCGCGCTCATGGCGCTTTTTGCCGTACTCGTCGGTCTTCTCGTGCCGATGATGCCGCGCAAATATACCGCGCAGACCAGCATCTACTTCGACCCCCGCCAGATCGAGCTCAGCGATACGAATTCGCAGAATGGTGCCTCTTCCGAGGTCATCGTATCGATGATCAACAGCCAGTCGAAAATCCTGACGTCGCCGAAGGCGATGGGCCAGGTGGTCGATAAGCTGAATCTTGCGGACAGTCATCTTTTCTCCGCCATCACCGGTGATCCTGCATCGCGCAAGGCGGCGATCGTCGCGGCGCTGCAAAAATCCGCGACGGTGGCGCTGGAATCCAGTTCCTATGTCGTGACGCTTTCGGTGACGACGGCCGACGGCGGCGTTTCCGCCGAGGTGGCGAACGGGCTCGTGGATGCGTTTCTCGAGGAAGAGAACCAGGCCTATTCCTCGATCTACCAGCGTACGAACTCCGCCCTCGACAGCCGCCTGCGCGAGCTCAGCGAAGAGGTTCAGAAGGCCGAAGAGGCCGTCGAAAGCTACAAGGCCAGCAACGACATGGTCACCGCCGACGGCAACCTGATTGCCGACAAGCGGCTGGTGCAGCTCAACGAACTGCTGACGACCGCGCAGAAGGCGTCGATCGAGGCCAAGTCGCGGGTGGACGCGGCGGTGAACCTCAAGCTCGAAGACGCGATTTCCACCAATGGCCAGCAGCAGCAGACATCGGCGGCCCTCACGGATCTTCGCCGGCAATATGCCCAGCAGTCCGCGACGGTCGGCAGTCTTGAAAGCGCGCTTGGCGCCCGCCACCCGCAATTGCTGGCTGCCAAGGCGTCGCTGAAGGGGCTTCAGGCGGAAATCCAGGCCGAACTGCAGCGCAATCTCGCCCGTGCCCGTGCCGATCTTGCGCAGGCCCAGCAATCCGAGCAGCAGGTCGCCAAGGAACTCGCCGTCCAGAAGTCGCTGCAGAACAATACGCAGCAGCGCCAGGTCGGCCTCAACGATCTCCAGCGCCGCGCGACGGCCGCCCGCGAAATCTACGAAGCCGTGTTGAAGCGCGTGCGCGAGACGAGTGAGGAAAAGAACCTCGCCCGCAGCAATATTCGTGTCCTCTCCGAGGCCTCCATGCCGCAGAAGGCAGACGGCCCCGGCCGCAGCATCCTGCTCGTCGCCGGCCTTGTCGCCGGTAGTATCATCGGCTTCGGCCTGGGCCTCCTCATTGCGCTTGGCAGAACGATGATCCGTAATCCGCGCCTGCGTGCCAATTTCTCGAGGATGACACGCGAGGCGTGACCGGCTGCCGGCTGCGCCCGGTCAGTCGCCGGCCGTTCGGGCCGCGATGATATCGTGGTCCATCTCCGCCAGCGCCCGGTCGAGATGGCCTTCCAGCACCAGCGTTGCTTCCTCCGGCACGACTGTTATCGGCGGTGCACCGAACAGGCGCACCTGCTGCGACTGGGCAAGCCCCTCTTCAAGCCCGCGCTGGAGAAGATCGAAATAGCGCGTGCCGGGGCCGGTGATGGCGATCGGCATGTTTTCGTAGAGGCTCACCATGCGTGACAGGCCCTGGCCGAGCGCAAGACCGGCCTGGCGGAAGGCATATTCCGACATGCGGTGGCCTTGGCGGGCACGCAACGCGATCTTGTCCATCTCGGATAGTGGCACGAATTTCGCCGGGATCGTATCCGGCGGCACTTCGAAGGCGGTGCGCAGGATGCCGTAAAAACCGGCGGAGGCCTCGATGCAGCCCTGCGAGCCGCAGCGACACAGCTTGCCATCCGACGAATTCAGCATGTGCCCGAAATTTGGGGCGGTGACGGTCAGCTCGCCCGGGCGTTCGAAACGGGCGATACCGAGCCCGATGCTGTGGCCGAGCGATAGGGCGGCGACCGCCTGAAGGTTCTTCACGCCCGCTTTCTCCATGCGCAGCGCCATGGCATGGGCGACGAGCAGCGTCTCGTTGCTGATGAGGATTTTCGCCTGCCAGTGCGGTGCCAGCAGGGCCGCGAAGTCCACCTGCTGCGCGCCAAAAACCGGCGACCAGACGAGTTTTGCCGCTGCCGGATCCACCAGCCCCTTGCTGCTGATCGAGACGACGAGAACCCGCTCCCGCGTGATGCGCGAGCGCGCCACCAGTCTTTCCAGCGCCGCCACGAAGGCGTCGGCGAAGGGCTGGGTCGCTGTATCCGCATGGTTGCGCGGTTCCTCGAACCGATCGAGCAGCGTGCCGCCATAATCGGCCAGCGAATATTGCACGATGTCGGAGGAGATGCGCACGGTGACGAGATAACCGGCATCCCGCCGCTGCCCGAAGATGACGCGCGGCCGGCCGCGCGATGCCGACGCCTGCTGTTCGCGCCGTTCCAGCACCTCGGCCTTTTCGAGTTCCGTCGTGATTGCCGAGACCGTGGCGGAAGCAAGCCCGGTGTGTTGGGAAATATCGGTGTGGGCAAGCGGACCATGGCGGCGCAGCGAGGCAAGCACGAGCGCGCTGTTCTGCTGACGCACAAGCTCCGTGCTCGATTTCACCAGCATCTATTCGTTCCGCTCGCTTTCACAGGCTGCAACCCATGCCCCTCCCAAAGCACCAGTCACGCCGTCATTCAAGGCCTTTCAAGCCGTGTTGACAGTCTGGAAAAGTTCTGACATTTATTTTCTCGACTGTCGAGAAAAAAGTCCCGGCATGCCGGGAGGGGCATCGAGGCAGTGTTATCGTGGCTGGTCGTTGATTGGGCGGGAGGTTCGTCCAGGCGGCCGGTGTTCACTTGGGAGGATAATATGAAGTCCGTTTTGAAGCTGATGGCAGGGGCTGCCGTCATCGTTTCCCTGCATTCCGGCATTGCGCACGCCAAGGATCTGGTGGTCGGCGTTTCCTGGTCGAACTTCCAGGAAGAGCGCTGGAAAACCGACGAGGCCGCCATCAAAGCCGCTCTCGAAGCTTCCGGCGACAAGTACATTTCCGCTGACGCCCAGTCGTCTGCCGCAAAGCAGCTGACCGACGTCGAGTCGCTGATCGCCCAGGGCGCCAACGCGCTCATCGTTCTCGCCCAGGATTCGGAAGCCATCGGCCCGGCCATCGAAAAGGCTGCTGCTGAAGGTATCCCGGTTGTCGGCTACGACCGCCTGATCGAAAACCCCTCGGCCTTCTACATCACCTTCGACAACAAGGAAGTCGGCCGCATGCAGGCCCGCGAAGTGTTCAAGGTGAAGCCGGAAGGCAACTATGTCTTCATCAAGGGCTCGTCTTCCGACCCGAACGCCGACTTCCTCTTCGCTGGTCAGCAGGAAGTGCTGAAGGAAGCGATCGACGCCGGCAAGATCAAGAACGTCGGTGAAGCCTATACCGACGGCTGGAAGCCGGAAAACGCCCAGAAGAACATGGAGCAGTTCCTGACGGCGAACGACAACAAGGTCGACGCGGTCGTTGCGTCCAACGACGGCACGGCCGGCGGTGCGATCGCAGCGCTCACGGCACAGGGCCTTGCCGGTTCCGTTCCGGTTTCGGGCCAGGACGCCGACCACGCCGCGCTGAACCGCGTTGCACTCGGCACCCAGACCGTTTCGGTCTGGAAGGACTCGCGTGAACTCGGCAAGCGCGCTGCGGAAATCGCAGCCACGCTCGCCAGCGGCAAGACCATGGACGACATCGAAGGCGTTACCACCTTCAACGGCGGCCCGAAGGGCGTCGAGATGAAGTCGGTCTTCCTCGCACCGCTGCCGATCACCAAGGACAACCTGAACGTCGTCATCGACGCCGGCTGGATCCCGAAGGAAACGGCTTGCCAGGGCGTTGCCGCCGGCTCCGTTGCAGCCTGCAACTGAGTTAGCGACCATCCAGTACTGACCTGACCATCGACAAGCGCCGCAGCGGCTTCCGTTGCGGCGCTTGCGCAAGATGGGCAGCGGGCGGAGGATGATGCGGCAAGACTCCTCGATACGCCCGGACGACACGTTCAATAAAAGTGGGGGAACGGCAAACCATGGCCGACATCACGACGACCGCATCTGCCAATCGCGCGCGATCGGCAAGCGAGAACCCGGTGAAGCGCTTCTTCCGCGCCACCGAAATCGACACGCGCCTGCTCGGCATGGTCGGCGCGCTGCTGATCATCTGGATCGGCTTCAACATCATGTCCGGCGGCCTGTTCCTCACGCCCCGCAATCTCTGGAACCTCTCGGTCCAGACCGCCTCCGTCGCCGTCATGGCGACCGGCATGGTGCTGGTCATCGTCACGCGCAATATCGATCTTTCCGTCGGCTCCATCCTCGGCTTCGTCGGGATGAGCATGGGTGTGCTGCAGGCCGAACTCCTGCCGCAGCTGCTCGGCTTCAATCATCCGGCGATCTGGGTCGTCACGCTGCTCTGCGGTCTGCTGCTGGGTGCCGCGATCGGTGCACTGCACGGCTCGATCATCGCCTTCCTCAACGTGCCCTCCTTCATCGTCACGCTCGGCGGCCTGCTCGTCTGGCGCGGCGCCACCTGGTTCGTCACCAGCGGCCGCACCGTCGCCCCCATGGATGCCACCTTCCGCCTGATGGGCGGCGGCACCGAGGGCTCGATCGGCGCCACGGCCAGCTGGATCGTCGGTGCGCTCGCCTGTGCGGCCATCGTCGCGACGATCGCCAATTCCCGCAAGCAGCGCAAACGCTTCGGCTTCCCGCTGCGCCCGATGTGGGCCGAATATTTCCTCGTCGCGATCGGCTGCGCGCTGGTGCTCGGCGCCGTCGGGATCGTCAATTCCTATCCGTGGCCCGTCGCCATCGCCCGCAAGTTCGCGGATGCCAACGGCATCGCCTGGCCGGACGGCGGCCTGTTCATTCCGCATGGCATCGCCGTGCCGGTGCTGATCGCCATTGTCGTCGGCATCGTCATGACCTTCATCTCGACGCGCCTGCGCTTCGGCCGCTACGTTTTTGCGCTCGGCGGCAATCCCGAGGCGGCTGAGCTTGCCGGTATCAAGACGCGCTGGGTCACCGTCAAGATCTTCGCGCTGATGGGCATTCTCTGCGCCATCGCCGCCGCCATCTCCACCGCCCGCCTCAATGCCGCGACCAATGCGCAGGGCGAACTCGACGAGCTCTACACGATCGCGGCCGCCGTGATCGGCGGCACGTCGCTGGCGGGTGGCATGGGCACAATCGCCGGCGCCATGCTCGGCGCTCTCGTCATGCAATCGCTGCAATCGGGCATGGTGCTTGTCGGCATCGACACCCCGTTCCAGCGCATCGTGGTCGGTATGGTCCTCGTCGTCGCCGTCTGGCTCGACACGGTCTACCGGGCCCGCGCCAAGTAACAGGAGTTGGACCAATGACGGACACCACCCGTACGCCCCTTGTGGAGCTGAAGAACATCTCCATCTCCTTCGGCGGCATCCATGCCGTGGACAATGCTTCGGTCGATCTCTATCCCGGCGAGGTCGTCGCCCTTCTCGGCCATAACGGTGCCGGCAAGTCGACGCTGATCAAGATCCTCTCCGGCGCCTACAAGCGCGATGGCGGCGAAATCCTGATCAATGGCGAGCCCGCCGACATCGGCAACCCGCGCGACGCCAAGAAATACGGTATCGAGACGATCTACCAGACGCTCGCCGTCGCCGACAATGTCGACGCCGCCGCCAA
>NZ_CAMLFY010000029.1 GCF_946479415.1 uncultured Shinella sp.
ACCTTGTCGAGCAGCGGGATGGCCTCGGCAATGAGATGCGCGGCCTTGACGACGGTGACACCCATTTCCTGCATGCCGGGCTGGAAACTCGTCTGCTCGTAGAGGCGGATGGTCTTGACCATCTTGTGCATCATGTCGATGGCGTCATCCATCGACTGGATCAGGTCCTTGATGTCGCCGCGGTCGAAGGGCGTGATGAAGCTGCGGCGCACGGCGAGCAGGACCTCGGCCGTGATGGCGTCGGCCTCGTTTTCCAGCGCGACGATGCGGTTGCAGTGTTTTTCCATATCCGGCCCGCCGGCCAGAAGCGCCTGCAGGGCCTCGGCGGCACCGACGACGGTGCGGGAATGCTGCTCGAAGAGATCGAAGAACCGGTCTTCGCGCGGCATGAGTTTGCGAAACAGCGAAAGCATGGATGCCCCTTACGTGGCTGGGGTTGTCATGCGGCTGTCATAATTGAGCGAGGACGCGCTGGAAAGCGCTGATTCGCCGCTTGTCACAATTCTCTTGGCGTTCGGTAAATGCCTATTGGACGATCTTGAAGGGCTGTTCGCTGATGGCGACGGCCCCGCTGGCGGCGTCGCGGAAGCGGTAGCGCAGCACATAATCGCCGGCGGGCGGGCTGGAAAGGTTCAGTGTCAGCTTGGCGAAGATTTCCTGGTTGCGCACGGTGCCCTTGAAGTCGAAGGAGCCGAAGGCCTTCTGCTCGGCCAGCACCGTTCCCTTGGGGTCGAGCAGTTCCAGATCGACGGTGAAATGCGATTCCAGTGCGCCGTCCTTGCCCGGCCGCCAGGTGAGACCGACGGGCTCGACATAGGAGATCAGGGCTTCGCCGACCTTGAAGCTCGCTTCCGGCCGGGCCGAGAACATGCCGTAGCCTTCGGGCGGGGTCGAGACGAAGACGGCCTTGCCGATGGAGAAGGGAAGCGTGGCGGCAAAGGCGCCATAAGCATCCCGGATCGTGTTGTGCGCGCCGACCATATCGCCGGCCGCAGCCTGTTCCTCCGCCTTCTTCGCCGCATCGGCAAGCGGGCCGGCGAGGGCGGGCGCCGGTATCAGCGCAGCGATAAAGAGCATGCGCAACAGGGACTTCGACACGACCATACACTCAACCTCCAGCCCGATGGCCGCAGGATGCGAAGAACGGTGACAACAGTCAACTCTTCCAAAAGAGTGGGGTTAATATGACAAGGACCGTGAGGATTTCCAGGCGCCCGAGCAGCATGAGCAAGGAGAGGAGATAGAGCGCTGCATCGTGGAAGCCCGCGAAGGTGCCAGCGGGGCCGATCGCCTGGGTCACGCCAGGGCCGACATTGGAGAGCGACGTGGCGGCTGCCGAGAGCGCCGTCAATACGTCGTAGCCCATGAGGCTGAGCGCGATCGCAGCGAAGGCCGAGATCGCCACATAGGTGATGAAGAACAGGAAGACGCTGCGCTGGAGATCGGCATCGACCGTCATCGGCCCGTAACGCACGGCATGGATGCCGTCGGGATAGATCAGGCGGTAGAGGCCGGTGCGGATGAAGTTGAAGAGGATGATCAGGCGATAGGCCTTCAGGCCGCCCGCCGTCGAGCCGGAGCAGCCGCCCATGAAGGTTGCGACGAAGGCGAGCGCCACGATGAAATGGCCCCATTGGGTATAGTCGTCGCTGGCAAAGCCCGTCGTCGAGAGGATCGAGGAGACGGTAAAGAAGGAATGCGCCAGCGCCTCGTGGAAATCGACGCCGTTTTCCAGGCGCTGGAAGACGCTCGCCGCGACGGAAAAGAGCACGAGATAACCGAGGAAGACGCGGATCTGCGGATCGCGCCAGGCATCGATGCGTCCGCGCACGACGAAGAGGATGAGCACGGAGAAGGGCAGGCTCGACAGAGTCATGAAGAAGGTCGCGGCCCAGAGCAGCGGCAGGCTCTTGAAATAGCCGAAGGAGGCGTCGTGGGTGGAAAGCCCGCCGGTCGCGACGGTGGACATGGCATGGTTCAGCGCATCGAAGCGGCTCATGCCGAGCGCTGCATAGACGATGGCGCAGATCAGCGTGATCGCCACATAGATGGCGAGGAAGGCGCGGGTATAGCTCGCGATACGCGCGAAGGGCTTGTCGGCCGTATCGGAGGATTCGAGCTTGAAGAAGGACATGCCGCCGACGCGTAGATAGGGCATGATGAAGAGGCCAAGCGCCAGAATTCCGACACCGCCGAGCCAGTGCAGCAGCGAGCGCCACATCAGGACGCCGGGCGGCGCATGGTCGAGGCCGACGATGACGGTGGAGCCCGTCGTGCTGATCGCCGAGACCGATTCGAAGAAGGCCTGCGCGAAGGTGAGATCGAGCGACGAAAGCCAGAGCGGAATGGCGCCGATGATGCTGCCCGAGAGCCAGAGCATGTTGACGACGAGAAAGCCCATGCGCTTGTTGAAGGGCGGCGGACCGGCGCGTGTCGCGGCAGCGGTCGCCAGCGACAGCGCGCCGGTGAAAAAGGCCGAGAGGAAGAAGACCTCCGAGTCGGGATTGCCATAATAGACATCGACCAGCGCCGGCAGCAGCATCGCGACCGAAAGATAGATGCCGCTGATGGCGGCAATATTGATGGCGGACCGGAAGATGGTGGCGTTCACGGGGTGTCCTGCGTGCCGGCTGGGCTCAAGTTGGTCTCGAAAGGCCGCGCGGCCGGGACGGGTGGTGTCCGTCGCTGCGATATGCAATAGCGTTTGCATCGCCCAAACTCAAGGATAGGCTCCAATGCCGTCCCGAAGGCGCTGGAAAGGTTTAAAGAATGATCGGCTTGCCCTGCCTCTGTCGCATTATCTGAAGGCGCGACACGCAGCTTTTTGAACCCAACCTCTATCGAACACGGACCACAGCATGAAACCCGACGTCGATGCAGCCATGGAGGCCCTGCGCGGTCTCTTTCCCGAAACGCCGCTGCAACTGAACGAGCACCTCTCCGCCCGCTACGGCGCGGAAATCTACCTGAAGCGTGAAGATCTTTCGCCGGTGCGCTCCTACAAGATCCGCGGCGCGTTCAATTTCTTCCGCAAGGTGCTGGCCGAGGAAAATGCGCCGCGCAGCTTCGTCTGCGCCTCGGCCGGCAACCATGCGCAGGGCTTTGCCTTCGTCTGCCGCCATTTCGGCGTGCCGGGCGTCGTTTTCATGCCGGTGACGACGCCGCAGCAGAAGATCGACAAGACGCGCATGTTCGGCGGCGAATTCGTCACCATCAAGCTCGTCGGCGACTTCTTCGACCAGTGCTACAAGGCCGCCCGCGACCATGCGGAAGCGACCGGCTCGCTGATGGTGCCGCCATTCGACCATGCCGACATCATCGAGGGGCAGGCGACCGTGGCGGCGGAAATCGTCGCGCAGCTTGGCGAGGGCAAGTTGCCGGACCTCGTGGTTCTGCCTGTGGGCGGCGGTGGCCTTGCGTCCGGCGTCACGGGCTATTTCGAAGGCATGATCGGGCCTTCCAGCTTCCTGTTCTGCGAGCCGGCGGGCGCGCCGAGCCTCAAGCGCAGCCTGGAAAGCGGGACTGTGGTGACGCTCGAAACAGTCGACAATTTCGTCGATGGTGCCGCCGTCGGTCAGATCGGCGCGCTGAATTTTTCCGCCCTTCGCCAGTTCTCGACCGATCAGGTCATGCTTCTCTCGGAAAACGCGATCTGCGTGACGATGGTAGACATGCTGAATGTCGAGGGCGTGGTGCTTGAGCCGGCGGGCGCGCTGTCGCTGGCGGCGCTGGAGGAGCTTGGTCGCGAAAAGCTGGAGGGCAAGACGGTCGTTGCCGTCGTCTCCGGCGGTAATTTCGATTTCGAGCGCCTGCCCGACGTCAAGGAACGCGCCATGCGCCACAAGGGGCTGAAGAAATACTTCATCCTGCGTCTCGCGCAGCGTCCCGGCGCGCTCCGCGACTTCCTCAACCTGCTCGGCCCGGACGACGACATCGCCCGTTTCGAATATCTGAAGAAGTCCGCGCGCAATTTCGGCTCGATCCTCATCGGCCTCGAAACCAAGTCGCCCGAGAATTTCGTGGCGCTCAAGAAGGCCTTCGACGCCGCGGGCATGGGCTATCAGGACATCACCGAGAACGAAATTCTCGCAAACCTCATTATCTAGGGACTGGTATGGGCGGCGGCGCTCGCCTCTTGGAGGGCGCGCCGGCCTGTGTTAGCAATCGGCCATGGCTTCTTTCTTTTCAAAACTCTTCGGTCGCGGCGGCGATACGGCAACTCCGGCAAAAGTGGCGGAGGAAACCGAGGCGTATAACGACCTGACCCTCGTCGCAGCCCCCATCCAGGAAGGCGGCCAGTACCGTCTTGCCGGGCGTATCGAAAAGCGGGATGGCGACCGGGTGCTAACCCGCAGCTTCATCCGCGCCGATCTCTTCTCGTCGCGGGACGATACGGTCGCCTCGACCTTCCGCAAGGCAAAGCAGATCGCCGACCAGCACGGCGCCTCGCTTTTCGGCGACGGCGTGGACAGCCGGCAGGTCTGATTCGGTTTGGACAAAAAGGACCGGATCTCTTAAAAAATCATACAAAATGCATCCGCACGCTGGAGTGCGGTAAAGAATGCTTGTATCCGCAGCAAAAGTAACTTGTTGCGACTCTGCCGGTATTGTTAGCTGACGGAAGTCGAGGAATTCTGCGGACCGATCATGGGTACTGAAAATCTGATCCTGCTTCTCGTCGAGGCCGGGTTCTATTTCGTCTTCATGGTGGGCCTGCTGCATCTGCGCCATCAGCTCGGCATCGGCGTCTTCGTCGCAGCTCTCGGCGTGATGCATTTCCTCGAGACCTATCTCGCCGCCGTCTTCTATATCGAGCTGCCCTTCGGCGTGATTTCGCCCGGCTCCTCGGTGCTCTTCTCCGGCAAGCTGATGATGATCCTTCTTCTTTACGTGAAGGAGGATGCCGCCGTCGTGCGCGCGCCGATCTACGGCCTGCTCGCCGGCAATTTCCTGACGGTGGGCCTGAGTTTCTTCCTGCGCCATCACCAGACGATCGGCGCGGTGCCGGGCCGCATCGCCGATCTCGCCTTCATCGATGAGATGGGCTGGCTGATGCTGTGGGGCACGGTGCTGCTCTATGTCGATTCGCTTGCCATCATCCTGCTCTACGAGCGGCTGGGGCGGGTGTTCAAGAAGAGCACGGCGTTGCGTTTCTTCGTGTCGGGCGTGGCCGTGCTCACCTTCGACCAGATCGGATTCTATTCCGCACTGCATTTCCTGAACGGTGCGCCGATTGCCGTCTTCTGGGGCGGCTGGATCGCCAAGATGCTGGCGGCCTGCATCTATGCGGTGCTGATCACCGTCTATCTCTACTATTCACGTATCTCCGCCATTCCCGTCTCGCCGCGGCCGATCGCCGATATCTTCGCCGATCTCACTTTCCGCGAGCGCTACGAGGACTTGCTGGACCGGCCCGGCCGCGATGCGCTGACCGGCGTCTACGACCGCAGCCGGCTGGAATTCGAGGCGCCGCGCGTGCTCTCTTCCATGCTGGTGGACGGCAGGCCATTGGCGCTGATGATCATCGATGCCGACCACTTCAAGGACGTCAACGACCGGTTCGGCCATCTTGCCGGCGACGGCGTGCTGAAGGAGACCGCCGCCTGCCTGCAACGCGCGTTGCGGACCACTGACCGCCTCTTCCGCTTCGGCGGAGAGGAGTTCGTCGTCATCTGCGAGGATCTCGCACCGGCCGCGGGCGCTGACCGCGCCGAGGCTCTTCGCAGGACCGTCGAGATGGAAATCCGCCGGCCGGACGGCGTGCCGGTCACGGTCAGCATCGGCGTCGCCAACAGCTATGCCGACGGCACGACCTTGAACGCGCTGCTTTCCGCCGCCGACAGCAGGCTCTATGCCGCCAAGAATGCCGGCCGCAACCGGGTGATCTCGGGGTGACCGCCGGGAATTTTCTCTTCCGCCGCCGTGCAGCACTGAACAATCGACCGTCACAAAAGGTTCATATGCGCTTCCTATACGGGCAGCAGAGCCTCTCCCATGAACGGATATCGATCATGTTCGAAGACCACCACCTGAACCGCATCAAGGCCGAAATCGCCGACAGCTTCGATGAAGAGCTGGAAATGCAGATTGAGGAGGAGCGTCTCGACGAACTCGTCGCCGAGGGCATGTCCGAAGTGCCGGCGGCGACGCTGGAGCGCCGGGTCTATTTCCGCGAGCTTTTCCGCCTCCAGCACGAGCTGGTGAAGCTGCAGGACTGGGTGCAGCACCAGAAGCTCAAGGTCGTCGTGCTTTTCGAAGGCCGCGATTCTGCCGGCAAGGGCGGTGCGATCAAGCGCGTGACGCAGCGTCTCAATCCGCGTGTCTGCCGCGTCGTGGCGCTTCCAGCACCTACCGAGCGCGAGCGCAATCAATGGTATTTCCAGCGCTATGCCGCCCATCTGCCGAGTGCCGGCGAAATGGTGCTGTTCGACCGCTCCTGGTACAACCGCGCCGGCGTCGAACGCGTCATGGGCTTCTGCTCGCCGGACGAGCTGGAAGAGTTCTTCCGCTCGGTGCCGGAATTCGAGCGCATGCTCGTGCGCTCCGGTATCATCCTCATCAAATACTGGTTCTCGATCACCGACGAGGAGCAGGAATTCCGCTTCCGCATGCGCATCCATGATCCCTTGAAGCAGTGGAAGCTTTCGCCGATGGACCTGGAAAGCCGCGTCCACTGGGAGGATTACACCAAGGCCAAGGAGGAGATGCTGGCGCGCACCCACATTCCGGAAGCACCGTGGTGGATCGTCGAGGCCGTCGACAAAAAGAAGGCGCGTCTCAACTGCATCGCCCATCTTCTGGCGCAGGTGCCTTACGAGGACGTGCCGAAGCAAGCGATCGACCTGCCGGAGCGTGTGCGCCATGACGACTATATCCGTCACGAGCCGCCGGATGAAATGTATGTCCCGGATGTCTACTGACGCCGGCATCCGAACTTGAACCTTCTCGACCAGACGGAACGGGGCCACACACCGGGCCTCGTCGGCGCCTACCGGCTTTCGCCCGGTGGGCCTGTCGTGCCTGTCGCGCCGCAGGATATCGATGCGGCGCTTTCCGCGCCGGACGGCTGGCTCTGGCTGCATGTGGATCTCGTCGATCAGCGCATGCAAGCCTGGCTGCCCGGCCGCTGCGCCTTGCCCGCCGCCGCCCGCGCCATTCTCGAAGGTCATGACGAGAGCCTTGTCCTGAGCCATGAGGCGGGCATGACGCATGGCGTCATCGCCGATCTCCAGCAGCAGGAAACCGAACGCGCTTCCACCACGGTGGGGCGGCTGCATTTCGCGCTGACGGAGCGCCTGCTCGTCACCGGGCGGCGTCATCCCGTGGAAGCCGTAAACCGCGTCCGCCGCGCCTTCGCCGAAGGGTTTTGCCCGGCGACGGCCTACGAACTCTTCGAGGCGATCGTCGCGGCTTTCTGCAAGAACACCGCGATCAAGCTGAAGGAAGCCTCCGCCATGCTCGATGCGGTGGAAGACCGGCTCGTCACGGAGCGGCTGAGCGACGAGCGCCGCAGCCTCAAGGAGGTCCGCCGTCTTGCCGTGTCGCTGCACCGGCCGGTCGCCGGCATGGTGGCACTGTTCGAGGAGGAAGACCGGGAGGACTGGACGCTCTCGGACAACGCCCATGCCGTGCTGCGCCGCCTGTCGATGCGGCTGGAACGCCTCGACCGCGAAATCGTCATGGTCAACGACCGCGCCCGCCTGCTGCAGGAGGAAATGGCGGCGGAGCTGGCGGACGAATCGAACCGCAGTCTGAAGGCCATGGCCGTGATGAGCGCGCTGTTGCTGCCCGGCACGCTCGTTGTCGGCGTTTTCGGCATGAACACGGCAGGCCTGCCGTTCAGCGTCGGCGAAACGGGGTTCTTCTGGGCGATGATGCTGGGGATCGGCGCCACCGCGCTGTTCTACTGGCTGCTGCGCCGCGCCGGCATCAATCTCAGATTCTAGATGCCGACATTCGGCCGGTCGATGATTTCGCGCAGCGCGAAACTTGAATTGATCTTCACCACATGGGGCAGGGCCGAGAGCCAGTCGCGGTGGATGCGCTCGTAATCCTCCAGATCCTTGGCGGCGACGCGCAGGATATAGTCGTATTCGCCGGACATCAGGTAGCAGACCAGCACATTGGGGCAGAGCTTCACCGCCTGCTCGAATTCGGCCAGCGTCTTGGCGAACTGGCCCGACAGCGAGATGTGCACGATGGCGATCATCTTGTAGTCGAGCGCCTTGGGTGAAACGCGGGCGTGATAGCCGTTGATGACGCCGGATTTTTCCAGAATGTCGAGACGCCGCGAACAGGCGGACGGCGACAGGCCGACGCGCTCGGCGAGGTCAGCATTTGAAATCCGGCCGTTCTGCTGAATCACCTTCAGGATCGCAGTATCGATCGCATCCAGTTGCGCCATTCGAATTTCCTTCGAAAATTCTACTGATATTCGAAGAATATTCGATTGCGAGCGGTTTCGCAAACGCGCTTTGCAAGGACATTGCGCGCATCCTCTGGTTCCATAGTGGTCCCGCTGGGAGTGGCGGGGATACCGGAATGTCACAGGAGAGGAACGCGCATGCGTGTCGGTTGTCCGAAGGAAATCAAGAATCACGAATATCGGGTCGGTCTGACGCCGGGTGCTGTTCGCGAATATGTGGCGCATGGCCACGACGTCATCATCGAAACCAAGGCCGGCGCCGGCATCGGCGCTGATGACGATGCCTACCGCGCCGCCGGCGCGAAGATCGTTCCCACCGCCGCGGATATCTTCCAGAAGTCCGATATGGTGGTGAAGGTCAAGGAACCGCAGCCCTCCGAATGGACGCAGCTCCGCGACGGACAGATCCTCTACACCTACCTGCATCTCGCGCCCGATCCGGAGCAGACAAAAGGCCTGCTCGCCTCCGGCGTCACGGCCATCGCCTATGAGACGGTGACGGACGAGCGCGGCGGCCTGCCGTTGCTTGCACCGATGTCGGAAGTTGCCGGTCGTCTCTCCATCCAGGCGGGCGCCACGGCGCTCCAGAAGGCCAATGGTGGCCGCGGCATCCTGCTCGGCGGCGTGCCCGGCGTGCTGCCTGCCAAGGTCACGATCATCGGCGGCGGCGTCGTCGGCCTGCATGCGGCGAAAATGGCCGCCGGCCTCGGCGCCGATGTCTCCATCCTCGACCGCTCGATCCCGCGCCTGCGTCAGCTCGACGATCTCTTCGGCGGCCGCATCCATACGCGCTACTCGACGATCGACGCGCTGGAAGAGGAAGTCTTCTCCGCCGATCTCGTTATCGGCGCCGTTCTCATCCCCGGTGCCGCCGCACCGAAGCTCGTGACCCGCGAAATGCTCTCGGGCATGAAGAAGGGTGCCGTCATCGTCGACGTTGCCATCGACCAGGGCGGCTGCTTCGAGACCTCGCATGCCACGACCCATTCCGACCCGACCTACGAGGTCGACGGCGTGGTGCACTATTGCGTCGCCAACATGCCGGGCGCCGTACCGGTCACCTCGGCGCATGCGCTCAACAACGCGACGCTGCACTATGGTCTCCAGCTGGCCGACAAGGGGCTCAAGGCCATTGCCGAAGACCGCCACCTGCGTGCCGGCCTCAATGTGCACAGGGGCCGCGTGACGAACGCCCCGGTGGCCGAAGCCCTCGGCTACGATGCCTTCGCGCCGGAAGCCGTCCTGAACGTCGCCTGATTTTTTCGAGACGCGAAGTTGAGAAGGCCCGGAGCGATCCGGGCCTTTTTCATGCCCGCTCCACGCGGCACTGATAACAATTGTTGCGGGCCGAGCGGATGTGCAGATAGGCGACGTCCTCGCGGTCGAGCAGATCCTGCGCATAGGCGGGAATATCGGCATTCGGCACCACGGCGCCGGTGCCGTAGAGGATGCGGTTTTCCGAGGAATAGCCGCGCACGATATAGTCGCGGCTGGTCAGCATCGTTGGCATATCCTCGGACGGCTGGTGCGCGGCGCAGGGCTCTGCATGCAGGAAGATCGGACCGGTCTCCGCATAGGGCTGGAGGGCCGGGAAGGGGCGGTGGGCGAGGATCAGGTAGGGTTCGCCGGCACCGACGAGCCGCAGGCAATGGCGGCAGGGCACGCCATCGCCATCGGACACCTGCCGTTCCGGTTTGAGGCCATAGGCGTCATCGCCGCCGCTCCAGTAGGCGGCGGCGGTTTCGGTGGGCATGGGCAGGAAGCGGATGGACATGGAGGGCTCCGATCGTTGGACAGGAGGCCATTTTCGCCATTCCCGCATGTGGCGACACCCGATACTTGCCACGGGAATCGAAACCGCCGGCGCGAGGCCGGCGGTCAGAGTGGTTAGCGAACGAATTCGTCGATGCGGCGCAGCGTGACGCGGCGGTTGCGCCATTCCTCGTACTGGGTCTGGACCAGCAGGTACTCCTCGCCGTAGCCGACGGTTTCGAGGGCGCGGGCGGGCAGGAGGAATTCCTGCACCAGCACGCGCTTCAGCGATGCGGCGCGGCGTTCGGACAGGATCTGGTTCGATTCGAACGAGCCGACGGCATCCGTATGGCCCTCGATGAGGAAGACGGCATGGCGGCGCCGGCGCAGCAGCTGCTCCATGGCGCGGGCGATCTGGCGCACCTTGCGATATTCCGAATGCGGGATTTCCGCCGAACCGAAGGCGAAATTGATCGACTGGATGTTGATCGAGGGGGCCGCACCGCGCAGGTCCGGCCGGCGCTTGAACTCGCGCACCGTCACACGCTCGTCGTTGCGCAGACGACGCGACGGTGCGGCATCGAGGCGACGCAAGATGATTTCCGCCGACGGGGTTTCCTGTGCCAGCGCGGCGTTCGAGAAGAGCGGAGCGGCGAAAGCGGCAGAAAGCGCGGTCAGAAAGGCGCGGCGTTGCATGGTGTGGTCTCCTTGGTCGGATCGTTCGTTGGCGCCAAAGTGCCATTTGCGATCTGAAGCAGACCTGAACTCCGCCTTTAACTCCCGTTCAGATTGTTTAACGGGGTTCCGCCGGCATCAGACAGTCGCGCTTTGCAAGCGCCAGCAGTTCGGTATCGGAGAGCGGCACCACTTCCGCATCGCGCGTGCCGACCGGCGAGAAGCCGAACATCTGGTAGAGCTGAAGGGCGCGGGGGTGATCGAGATTGTTCGTCGTGACCGTCACGCGCTTCGGACCCAGCGCCCAGGCGGCATAGAGCGTCTGGAGCAGGAACCACTTGCCGATGCCCAGGCCGAGTGCGCGCTCGAGCAGGCCGAAATGCGAAAGCTCAATCGTATCGTCGTCGACCTGCAGGAGTTCGAAGAAGCCGGCGGGTGCGCCGTTGACATAGAGCACCGTCACGCTGTTGCGCTTGTTGCCGAGCGTGGCCGCCAGCGTCGCATCGTCCATGCGCAGACGATCGACCCAATGCCAGCGGCTGCCGACCTGCCGGTAGAGGAAGCGGTAGAAGGCGAGCGGAATGTCCGGCGCGCTCAAGATGGCCGTATGCACATTGACCGGCACCGGCAGGCTCTGCTTCGGCGGCGCCGTCATTTCCAGCGCAGTGATATGGACCGCGATCGGTGCGGACTGGACTTTTTTCGCCATGCTCAGTCCTTTCCGGTCACCACGGGGGTGTCCTGCCGGCTGCCCCATTCCGACCAGGAGCCGTCATAGAGCGTGTTGTCCTCATGGCCGAGCGAGGCCAGCGCCAGCGAGATGATGCCCGCCGTGACGCCCGAGCCGCAGCTGGTGACGACAGGCTTGGAGAGATCGATACCGGATTCCTCGAAATGCCGGCGCAGGCTTGCGAGATCCTTGAACTTGCCATCGACGGAGAACGTGCCCGAGGGCATGCTTTTCGCACCCGGCATATGACCTGAGCGCATGCCGGCTCGCGGTTCTGCCTCTTCGCCGCTGAAGCGGCCCGCACCACGGGCATCGGCGATCTGCTTCGAGCCCGTCGTGACGATACCGCGCATCTCCTCGAAGGAGGTGACGGCATAGGGATTGAAATTGGTGCGGAAAACGGCGGGTGCCGGCTCCGGCAAATCGGTCGTCAGCGGACGCCCTTCCTTCTTCCAGCCGTCGATACCGCCATCCATGACGAAAACGTTCTTGGCGCCCATCGTGCGGAACAGCCACCAAACGCGCGGCGCGGTGAAGATGCCGGGGCCGTCATGCACGACGATCGTATCAGTGTCGGAAATGCCGAGCTTGCCGACTTCGGTTGCGAAGAACTCCGGCGAAGCGATGGTGTGCGGCAGGCCGCTCGTATGGTCGGCGATGACATCCTGATCGAAGAACACGGCGCCGGGAATATGGCCATCAGCATATTCGGCGGCGCCGTTGCGGTTCTGCGCCGGCAGATACCAGGAGGCATCGACCACGCGGAATTCCGGCGCGCCAAGCTGCTTTTCCACCCAATCCGCCGAGACGACGAACCTGCTCTTGTCGTTGGACATATTTGTACTCCCTCAGGCCGCGGAACCCGGCGCACCGAAACGAATGCGGAACCGGCGGTTCTCCTTGCCCTTCTTTTCGATCTTGGCGATGTGGATGGCGCCGACTTCCTGCGTTTCCGACACATGGGTGCCGCCGCAGGGCTGGCTGTCGATGGAGGAATTCTCGCCGATGCAAACGAGGCTGACGCGGCCAAGCCCCATCGGCGGGCGCACGTTCTTGGATTTGACGATGCCGGGATTGGCGGCCAGTTCCGCGTCGGTGATCCACTGGACGAAGACCGGATGGTTTTCCTCGACGAGCGTCATCAGCTTCGCCGTCACCTCATCCCTGTCGATCGTGTCGGTCATGTCGAAATCGACCCGGCTGTCGTCCTCGCCGACAGCCGCACCGGTGATGGGGTAGGGGCAGACGACGGAGAGCAGGTGGCAGGCGGTGTGCATGCGCATCAGCTTGTAGCGGCGCGCCCAGTCGATATGGGCAACGACCGTCTCGCCGACGATGGGCGAGGCCTCGCCCTCCAGCGGGCGATGGATGATGATCTCTTTCGTCGCGCCCGTGACGGCCGGGCCAAGCGCGATGCGGCTGCCGTCGCTGCGCTCCAGAAAGCCGGTATCGCCCGGCTGGCCGCCGGATGTCGCGTAAAAACAGGTCTGGTCGAGCTCGATGCCGCCGTCCTCGTGCACCGTCGTCACCACTGCCTCATGTGTCGAGAGATAGAAATCGTCGCGAAAGAGAGCAGTGGTGGGAAGGGACATGAGACCTATTCGACCGGCTGATAGGGGACCTTGATCCCCGATTTCGCCTTCAGCCAGCCCGGAACGGGCAGGCCCTTCGAATCGAGGAAGTCCGGGTTGAAGAGTTTCGACTGATAGCGGTTAGCATAGTCGCAGAGGATCGTCACGATCGTGTGGCCGGGACCGAGGTCGCGGGCAAGGCGGATTGCGCCGGCAATGTTGATGGCCGTCGAACCGCCGATGGCGATGCCCTCGTTCTCGATAAGATCGAAGACGATCGGAACAGCCTCGGAATCTGGAATGTTGTAGGAATAATCCGGCGTGAAACCTTCGAGGTTCGCCGTGATGCGGCCCTGGCCGATGCCCTCGGTGATCGAGCTCCCGGCGGACTTCAGTTCGCCATGGGCGTAGTAGTTGTAAAGTGCGGCGCCATCCGGATCGGCCAGCGCGATCTTGATATTGGGGTTCTTGGCGCGAAGGCCCGCGGCCACGCCGGCCAGGGTGCCGCCGGAGCCGACGGCGGAAACGAAACCATCGACCTTGCCGTTGGTATCGCGCCAGATTTCCGGGGCCGTCGTCTCGATATGGGCGTCGCGATTGGCGACATTGTCGAACTGGTTGGCCCAGATCGCGCCGTTCGGCTCGGTCTTGGCGAGCTGTTCGGCAAGCCGGCCGGAAAGCTTCACGTAGTTGTTCGGGTTCTTGTAGGGAACCGCCGGCACTTCCACGAGCTCGGCGCCGAGGCCGCGGATGGCGTCCTTCTTTTCCTGGCTCTGGGTTTCCGGGATGACGATGATCGCGCGGTAGCCGAGCGCCTTGGCGACGAGCGCAAGGCCAATGCCCGTATTGCCCGCCGTGCCCTCGACGATGATGCCGCCTGGACGCAGCTGCCCGGCCGCTTCCGCCTTGCGGATGATCGAAAGCGCGGCACGGTCCTTCACCGACTGGCCGGGGTTCAGAAATTCCGCCTTGCCGAGGATTTCGCAGCCCGTCGCCTCCGAGGCGCCCTTGAGGCGGATCAGCGGCGTGTTGCCGATTGCATCCAGAACGGACGGAAGAATGGACATGGGAGACGAGCCTCGCTTTATGTGCCTAGATTTGGAATCGTCTTTTCGGCCGGCAAGCGGCGCTTTGCAAGAAATCGTGTTCCCTGGAAAAAGATTTCAAGAGGGATTTTTTCCACTGCGGCGGGGTCAGTCCGGGGCGCGTGTGTAAACCACCTGCCGCACATCGATATTGCGCGCCCGGAAGCCCGCCTCGCAATAATAGAAGTAGAACTCCCAGAGCTTCCGAAACCGCTCGTCGAAGCCGAGCGGCACGATGCGCTCCCAGGCCGCCCAGAAGCGGTGGCGCCATTCGGCGAGCGTGCGGGCATAGTCCGGTCCGAAGCCCATATCCGACGCCATGCCGAGTCCGAACTGGCGGCCGAGCGCCGAGAGATGCTCGCGGGTCGGCAGCATGCCGCCGGGGAAGACGTATTTCTGGATGAAATCGGGGTTTGCCTTATAGTCCTCGAAGGCTTCCTGCAGGATGGTGATGATCTGCAGGCCGGCGCGGCCGCCGGGTTTCAGGCACTCGTTGAGCTTGGAGAAATAGGCGGGCCAGTATTTCTCGCCGACCGCCTCGAACATTTCGATGGAGACGATCCGGTCATAGGTGCCGGTCTCGTCACGATAATCCTGGAATTTCAATTCGACGCGATCGGAAAGCCCGGCCTTGGCCATGCGCTCACGGGCGAAGGCGAGTTGTTCGCGGCTGATCGTCAGGCCGGTGACTTTGCAGCCGATCTCGCCGGCGGCAAATTCCGCAAAACCACCCCAGCCGCAGCCGATTTCAAGCACATGATCATTGGGGCCGATGCCCGTCGCCTCGGCCAGCGCCCGGTATTTGGCAAGCTGCGCGGAGGTGAGGTCGTTTGCGCCCTGGGAATAGAGCGCCGACGAATAGGTCATCGTCGGATCGAGCCAAGCGGAATAGAAGGCGTTGCCGAGATCGTAATGGGCGGAAATGTTGCGCTGGGAACCGCGCCGCGTGTTGGCATTCAGCCAGTGGCGGAATTTTTCCACCAGCAGGAAGAGACCGCGCGGGCCGTTCGAATAGTTGCGTACCACATTGGTGTTGACGAGGATGAGCTCCATGAAGGCGCCAGCATCCGGGCTCTCCCAGTCGCCGTTGATATAACTTTCCGCAACGCCGATCGCCCCACCGCCCACGGCGCTATGCATAAGTTTCCAATTATGGAGCGTCACAGCCGCTTGCGGACCGGGCGCCTTGCCGGAAATGATGAACGTCTTGCCGCCGGGGATCGTCATCGCGAGCGTGCCGGCTTCGAGCTTCATGAGGCCGCGCAGAACGAGTTGCGCTTTGAAGGGCAATCCCTTCGTTCGCTCTGCGATAGTGTCCGGCGCGAGATGCACGCCCTCTGAAAATATCTTTTCTGAAATCATTTCAATCGTCATCGATTGTCCCTCTGCCAACCCGACGTAAGGGGAAGCTAGCGTCAATGGTGCTCAACGCCAAGACGTGAATCGTGACAAATCGGATCACAAAGATATGGTGCGGCAGTCGAAAAATGGTCGGGCTTTAACGAGCTGTTAGCAAACGTGGTTAATTTTACGTCTATCCGGGCGGCGGCGGGAACGGAATCCCCCGTCTGCCCGTTTGGGCGGAAACTGGAGATAGGAAGATGCTTTTCGGATTGTTTCAGACGAAGTCGATCGAGCACGAGGACGATGTCGCGACCGGCACCTTCGCCGACGGTATGATCGGAACGCCGCTTTCCGATATCGTGTTGCGTCCGCGCGAACGGAGCCAGGCATTCCGCCGGCACGCCCATGATCGTGACTACGGCGCCGTCCGCATGGCAGGCCAGATGGGCGCAGGCCTCGTCCCCTGAAAACTCTGGCCGTCGGGGGAACATAGTCTCTCCCGGCGTGTTTCTCCTCTGCTCGAACGGAGGAGCCTTCATGACCCACCACATTGACAACCGTCAGTTCATTCCCCGCCAGACCCGCCCCGTCCACGATGTCGTGGACCATTGCCGCAAGAACGGCATCGACAAGGCGCAGGAGCGCAAGCTGCTCCTCCTCTTCGGCCGCTTCGCCACCCGTCACGAGCTTCAGATGAACACAAAACGCCCGCCGCTGAACCTGCGTTGAACAGAAGGACGATCGGCAGGGAACAAGGCTATGCTTATCGGGCGTAGCTTTTGGTTTGCAAAGGCGGAAAACAGAAGAGCCGCGCTCGTCAGCGCAGCTCTCGAACACGTCGCTTGCAACGAAAAGGCGATAGGAAGCGAATTTCCTATACTTTGCGGCCTTGGAAGATTTTGACTAACTTCGGTGTGATTTTGCCACGCTTGATGTCAACGATATCCTGATAATCCAACTTGCCGGATCTCACTGCTTCGACAGCTCGGCTGCACGCAATCTGTGGCGCGGCTTTTTCAGAGGTGTCGAGAACAATGGAGGCATTCTTTCTTTGAACTGCATTCCAGCCCGACATACATTGCGATAGAGCGAATTTTCGAGCTTTAGCACTGCCGCGGACCGTTTCCTGAATGGCGGCATATTCCTGCTTCGAGGGTACGCAGCCGGCAAGGATCGAAAGGGCGACAATTCCACAAGTTAAATATGCGCGGTTCATGACAATCTCCGATTGAGGCCGGATACGTAGCGAAAAGGCCAAGGGTTGGCAATCGGCGATTTGGTGAAAAGCAAGGGATCGTAACAGTTTAGCAGGTACAGCGCCCAAAGGTGCAATCTGTGCCCGCAAGCCTGTCCAAGGGAATAAGACGAGAATGGATGTAAAATGAAAAAGGGTCCGCTGAATTTTCAGCAGACCCTTTAGAAACTGGCTCCCCGGGCCGGATTCGAACCGGCGACCTGTCGATTAACAGTCGAATGCTCTACCGCTGAGCTACCAGGGATCATCCGCTCGCTGCTGGTTTCCAGCTGCTCGCTGCGGAGTGAGCGCGTAATACAAATGCTGGACCGATTTGCCAAGCGCTTTTTGACAAAAAAATGCACCAGACTTGATTGATTGTGGAGAAGTCTCCAACTGGAAGGGCGAGGATGCCTGGAAAACCGGGCTTTGCGGCAAAAAGAGCATGGAATGGCTACGAAAAAAAACGACATGAAATTTGGCATCGATCCCCGCACCAAGGAGATCGTCATCGGTTCTTTTCGCCTGAAGCTGCCGGAATCCCGCTGGCTGCGCACGCTGATCGGCGTGCTCCTGGTCTTTGGCGGCCTTCTCGGCTTCCTGCCCGTGCTTGGATTCTGGATGGTGCCGCTCGGTCTTCTCGTGCTTTCGCACGATTCCCATTTCGTGCGCCGTCAGCGCCGGCGCCTCGCCGTCTGGTGGGCGACCCGCAAGGCCCGCCGCAACACGCGCTGATCCATTCTTGCATCGATTTCCCCGACCTGATCTAACCCGATGCATATCGGGTGAGGGGAAGCATATGGAATTGCTGGTGAAAGGTGCCGTGATCGGGTTCGGTGCCACGGTGCTGATGGATCTTTGGGCCGTCCTGCTCTGGAAGGGCTTCGGCCAGTCGCGGCCGAACTGGGCGCCAGTCGGCCGCTGGGTCTGGCATTTGAAGAACGGCACGGTCTTTCACGACAATATCGCCGCCGCAGAGCCTCACGCGCAGGAGCAGGCGCTCGGCTGGATCTTCCACTATCTGGTGGGCATTCTCTATGGCGTCATCCTTGCCATCTTGGTCGGCGCGTCATGGTTTGCCGCGCCTACGTTTCTGCCGGCATGGGTTCTCGGCATCGTGACCGTCGGAGCGGGCTGGTTCCTGCTGCAGCCGGGGCTGGGCATCGGCGTCGCGGCCTCGAAATTGCCGAACGCCAATACGGTGCGCATTCTCAATCTGGTGTCGCACACCGTTTTTGCGCTTGGCCTTTATGGAACGGCGCTTCTCCTGCGCTGACAGAAAACCGCCACCGCAGGAAAACCCGCGGTGGCGGCTTGTCTTGGAGCAATTCCAGCAAAAGTTCTGCGTAGGAAAAGAGCGGAAATGCTTTAGCGGGCGGCTGCGACGCCCAGGATGAGGCCTGTGGCGACGCTCATCAAAAGGTAGGAGTTGTCCACCTTCACCCATTGCTGGCCGCGGGTGGGCTTGCGCAGGCCGTGGCGGTGATAGTCACGCACGGCGGGGCGACCCTTCCAGTTGGAATAGCGCTCGCCCTTGCGCCACGTATGGCGCTTCACGATCACTTTCTTCTTGATGGTCTGGGAGTAACCCGGCTTGCGGTCATGACCGTAGTGCTGCTGGGCCTGTGCCATCGGTGCGGCGGCAAAGGAGAGCGCTATGGCTGTGAGAAGGGTGCGGGTGAAGAGTTTCATCTGTGGCTTCCTCGTTGTCGATACGAGGAGCCTAGGGCCGGGGCGATGAACCAAAACTGAACGGCGGAATTAAAAATTTGTAATAAAAGCAAGCGCTTATCCTGAGTGATAAGCGGCGGCGAAAGGCCGGAGGCTGTTACCTAGTGGGTTGACGGAACGTCTTCCTCTTCCAGGAAGGAGTGGATGCCATCGCGTGCTACGGTGGCGAGAAATTCGTCGAAGGCCTCCCGGTCGGTCGCGAAGGGAGCGTCCCATTCGAAAAGGTCCTCGTTCTGCGTCACCACCTCCAGCCGCCAGTCCTGCTGCGTGCCGGCCGGCCGGAAGATATCGACGAGAACGGTCACGTCGTCCTCGGTAAACTCGCCCGACAGTTCGGAATGCTCGATTTGGGGTTTCTTCGCCATGGGTGATTCCATTTGATTTGTGTTCGGCATATGCGCATGGCAGCGCGCATCTGCAAGAGCCTGCAATTCCGGACGGGATTAATTCCCGCGGATGCGAATGCAGGCATCGCGCCATTTCATCAGCTTTGCCCCGTCGCCCTTTTGCGGCGCAAGCGAAAAGCGCGTGTCGCCTATGGTGATCGCCGCACCTTCGCTGTTGTCCTTCGTCAGCGCGTCGAGCAGGGGCGCGGTATCGTAAGTGCCGAGATTGAGCATCCAGCCGCCGTCCATCTCGTTTGCATCGACATGGATCATGGAGATCGGCAGGTCGATTGTCGTCTTTCCGGCGGCAAGTCCCACCTTGGCATAGGTGAGCCCGGCCGAAGCCTTGATCAGGTCGATCGCCATGGGTTCCACCGGCCCCGTGAGGATATTGATCTGCAAGGGTGGCGTCTGCGCGGGATCGCAGGAGAGGCTGTAGGCGACACATTCGGAGACGTCCTCACCGGTACACGGCGTAAACGTGAGATGCGCCGCCGGCTGCTCCTCGTTCTCGTAAAAAGAGGCGTAGAACTCCTCGCCTCGCGCCTGGGCAAGGCCGAAGGAGAGAAAGGCAAGAATGCCGGCAAGAAGCGATGCGAACCTCATGGAACTCTCCCGTCGATATCGAACCGAAGCGCCGGTGCCGGCGCGTGGACCCTGGCGGCAACTTCGCGGATCGACCGACTATCCAGGCAGAGCGAACATTTGTCGACGGTCTTTTGAAAGGACGCCGCCGAAGGGTGGTGTTCGATCGAAAACGGCTGTCGCGGCAACGCTGGCAGCGCATAAAAAGCGGCAGCCCATAAGGGCTGGTAAGCTGTCGATATCGCTTGTGAAAAAGGTGGAGGCCTCGCCGAGAATCGAACTCGGGTGCAAGGATTTGCAGTCCTCTGCGTCACCACTCCGCCACGAGGCCGTCCGTTTGCTATAAAGCGTGTGGTGACGGGCGTTTAGAACGAATTCAAACAGGGTGCAAGAGGCTTTGGCGCCGATTGTTACGCTTTTTTGTGGGCAGGCGGCGCGCCCATGCAGCGCGCCGGGCCGATTATTGTGCCGGGGCGCCTTCAAGACCGACAAGCGCGATCTTGGCGTAGCCCGCGGCACGCAGCAGGTTCATGACATCCATGACATTGCCGTAGTCCATGGCCTTGTCGGCGCGTAGCAGGATGCGCGTATCCTTGTTTCCTTCCGTCACGGCATCGAGTTCCGGGCCGAAATTGTCGCGGCCGATCGTGCCGTTGCCGATCGAGACCGTCAGGTCCTTCTTCAGCGTCATGAAGACCGGCTTGTCTTCGCGCGGCGTCGGCTGGGCGACGGAGGAGGGCAGGTCGACATTGATGTCGACGGTCGCAAGCGGTGCGGCCACCATGAAGATGATGAGCAGAACCAGCATGACGTCGATGAACGGCGTCACGTTGATTTCGCTGTTCTCCTCGAGGTCGTCGCCGCCGCCTTCCTTGATCTTGCTGGCCATGATGTCACCCGAGCTTCACGACGGAGGCGGGGGTCCGCTCGCCGCGCTGCACGGCGGGGTGACGCACGGCACGCCGCACGTCCAGATCGCGGCTGGCAAGCCGCTCGATGGCGGCCGAGGCGTCGGCGAGGTTCTGGCGATAGCCGGTGATGGCGCGGGCCAGGAAGTTGTAGATCACGACGGCCGGAATGGCGGCGACCAGGCCGATAGCGGTGGCGAGCAACGCCTCGGCGATGCCGGGGGCCACGATGGCGAGGTTGGTCGTCTGCGCCTTCGAGATACCGATGAACGAATTCATGATGCCCCAGACGGTGCCGAACAGACCGACGAACGGCGCCGTGGAACCGATGGTGGCGAGAAGACCGGTGCCCTTGGCGATGCGGCGGCCGCCATGCACTTCCATGCGGCCGAGGCGCGAGGCGATGCGTTCCTTCACGCCGCCGTCGGTGACATGGTCGAGCACGGCTTCGGAGGCTTCCATCTCTTCGCGGGCGGCGCGCGTCATGCGGGCGACGAGCCCGCGGTTGCGGCCGAGCGCCTGCTCGCCATCTTCAAGGCCGCGGGCGGCGATGAGGCGGCGCACGGCCTGGCTGGCCGAACGCTGGGCCGCGCCGAGTTCGGCGAGCTTGACGAGCAGCACGGTCCAGGTGACGACGGAGGCGAAGGCGAGGCCGATCATGACGCCCTTCACGACGATGTCGGCCGCCATGAACATGCCCCACGGCGAAAGATCGTGCGGCAGGCCGGCCTGACGGGTATCGGCGGCATCATCCACTGCGTCGAGTTCCGTCGCGTCCTCGTCGGATGCCATCGTATCGGTCTCGGCCGTCGTTGCCGGGTCGGCCGACGTGTCGGCGTTGCCCTCGGTCGCGGTCGGACGCGATGTCGTCTCGGTCGTCGTCGTGGCCGTGCCCGTTGCGTTGCTCGTGGGCTGGACCTCGTTGGACTGTGTTTGCGTGTCCTGCGTCTGTGTGGATTGGCCGGCGATCGGCTGGCTGTCCGTCTGGACCGTGGGTGTCTCCTGGGTCTGCGCCGATACGGCGTGCGGGGCGAAAAGCGCCACCAGGATCATCGCGAAGTGCAGTCGAGACCGTTTCAGCACGGCGTATTCCTCTTGCATGTCTCTCTAAAATGGAGCCCGTTCAAACGAAGGGGCGTCGGCGTGGCGCAAGGTGCGACCCTAAAACCTGACTGTTCAATACGACATTTTGCATCGGACAGGCAATAATATGTTGAGTAATTTATTCATGATAACATGGACAAACCGCGGTGGACCCGGCGATGGCGGAGCAAGCCCGTGGTTTTTGCGCGCATTCGGCTCGCACCTATGGACACCCGGCCCGAAACCGCACTAAGAGAATTGCGATGCATCCGGCAGCGGGCCGGGCCTTTGCGCCGGTGCTCGCCGTTTTACTCAAGGGCTAGAGATGATTGACTACAAAGCAGCGCGCACGAAGATGGTGGACAACCAGATCCGTACGACGGACGTGACGTCGCACGAGGTGCTCGACGCCTTCCTGACCGTCGCGCGCGAAGAGTTCGTGCCCGCGGCGGCAAAGCCGCTCGCCTATATCGACAACGACATCCAGCTGGCGCCCGGCCGCTTCCTCATGGAGCCGTCGCCGCTCGCCAAGCTGATCCAGCTTGCCGAGATCGCCGAGAGCGACATCGTTCTCGAAGTCGGCTGCGGCACCGGTTACGCCTCGGCGATCCTGTCGCGTCTCGGCAGCTCCGTCGTGGCGCTGGAAAGCGATGCCGATCTCGCCGCGACGGCGACCGAAACGCTGTCCCGCCTGGGCTACGACAATATCGCCGTCGTCTCCGGTGATCTCGAAGCCGGTTATGCGGCAGAGGCGCCCTATGACGTGATCTTCGTGCATGGCGCGGTCGAATTCGTTCCGGCCGCGCTTTTCGCGCAACTGCGCGATGGCGGGCGTCTGGTCGTCGTCGAAGGCTATGGCAACGCCTCGCAGGCCCGCATCTATATCAAGGAAGGCGGCCGCGTTTCCGAGCGCAACGTGTTCAACACGGCCGTGAAGCCGCTGCCGGGCTTCCGCAAGACGAAGGAATTCGTCTTCTAATACGGCTTAAGCCGTTTGATTGAGGAAAGGCCGGGATTTGTTGCGCTTTGGCAACGGGCCTTTCCTATTGTCGTTGCCGAACCGTGCTGGAATGGCACGGTCCCTGTTTTGCAGGCAACTTAAAAGGCACTATTGCGAGCGGCGCGGGAACCGTCAGGAGCGGTCGTCGTATGGCCCACCGAAGGCGGTGGCGGCTTTTCGTGGATTTGAAGTGTATCTAAAGGGCGGCTCGGTGGCGGGCCGATCCAGGATCGGAGTTTTGTACTGTGTCCATTCTTCGTCGAACCGCCCTTGCTCTCGCGCTCGCCTCCGCAGCCTTCGTCCTCCCGCAGGGTGTCAACGCCGAAACGCTGGCCGGCGCGATGGCCAAGGCCTATGAGAACAATCCGGACCTGAATGCCGCCCGTGCCTCGTTGCGCGCCATCGACGAGAACGTCACCATCGCCAAGGCGGGCTACCGGCCGCGTGTCAGCGCGGTATCGGAATATGAGGTCACGGGCATTCGGCGCGACAAATCACCCTTCCCGGGGATGTCTCGAGAGTCGAAGCAACTTACCTCCAGTCACGGCATCACCGTCACCCAGCAGATTTTCGATGGCTTCCAGACGTTGAACCGCGTGAAAGCGGCGGAGCTGAACGTTCTGGCAAGCCGCGAGCAACTGCGTGCCAACGAAATCTCCATCCTGCTGGCGGCCGTCGAATCCTACACCAATATCGCCCGCGACCAGCAGGTCGTCGCCATCCGCAAGCAGAACCTCGCGTTCCTGCGTGAACAGCTCAAGGCCGAGAACGCGCGCCTCGATGTCGGGGAAGGCACGCGCACGGACGTGAGCCTCGCCGAGGCCGAGCTTGCTGCCGCCAAGGCCCTGCTGACGGCGGCTGTTTCCCAGCTCAAGCAGAGCGAGGCGGCCTATGTGCAGATCGTCGGCGTCGCACCGTCGGGAATTAAGCAGCCCTCCGCCGCAAAGAAGGCGATGCCGGCGTCGCTCGATGCCGCAGTCGCGATGGGCTATCAGGAAAATCCGACCATTCTTTCGGCCATGCGCAGCGCCGATGCGGCCGGCTACAATGTGCGGGTGGCCGAAGGCACGATGTTGCCGGGCGTTTCGCTGCAAGGTGATCTTTACAAGTCCGTGAACGATGCGGCCGGGCCGGCCGACAATCTGACCGGTTCGCTCTCGGCCCGTGTCGTGGTTCCGCTCTATCAGGGCGGCGCCGAATACGGCCAGATCCGCCAGGCCAAGGAACAACTTGGTCAGAGGCAGATCCTCATCGATTCCGCGCGCCTGGAAGTCCAGCGCACCATCGTGTCCGCCCATGCGCAGTATGAGGCGTCGGTCGCCGCCATTTCGGCGATCCGTCAGCAGATCGACGCCGCCAACATGGCGCTGGCCGGCGTCGTGGAAGAGCGCAATGTCGGCCAGCGTACGACGCTCGACGTGCTGAATGCCCAGCAGAACGTTCTCGATGCGAAGGAAAGCCTCGTCGCCTCGCAGCGCGATGCCGTCGTCGCCAGCTATTCGCTGATCGCGGCCATGGGCGCGTTGACGGTGCGCAGCCAGGGGCTGGAGGTCACCGAATACCGCGCCGAGCGCCATTACGAGAAGGTCAAGGACAAGTGGTTCGGCCTTCGCACGGTCGACAGCGACTGAACGACGGCGGCCTTGCCCTTGTAGGGGCAAACAAATCTGTGCATCACTCTTAACACATGATTCGCGGCGATTTAGTTCGCCGCCGAACTCGCCTAGGGTTTTGCGGATGTCCGGCAGGTCTTGGTGCCATGCCGCAGACGCCGCAGAGAACGGGGATAGAAATGGCTCAGCCAAGTGTAGCGCGTGAACCGTCCATGGATGAGATCCTGGCGTCCATCCGCAAGATCATCGAGAACAACGAAGCCCAGCCGGATTTTGCTGCCGACGCGCAGGAGGACGAAGGGTTCGACATCTCGACCGAAAGCGATACCAGCCTTCTCGATCATCCCTCCGTCGTGGAGCAGTTCCACGTCGAGGAAACCCGTTCCGCCTCGCTTCGGTCTCTTGCGCGCGCTGAACCTCTACAGAGTGCCAGCCCGCCGGCACAGTCGCTGGCCGATGTCGCAGCGCGTGTTAAAGCCGCGTCCGAGCGTCATATTGCTGCCAACCGCGAGCCGTCGACAGAGCGCGAGGTGTTCGCCGCTGAATCGGCGCAGGTTGTTGCGTGCGAAGAAAGCCCTGTTGTCACGGCACGCGTTGCCGCTACGGCGCGCCGTTTCGCGCCGTTGAGCGACGCTATCGAGGCTGCTAGTGAGAAAGTCGAGACCGCGGCTTCCCGTAGTGAACTGGACCAGGTTTCCGTGGTCGAGCCGATTGAAGACAGCCCCGTCAGCCGCGAGATCGCCGCTCTCGTGTCGCCCGCCGTCAGCGAACGTGTCGCGCAGTCTTTCGGCGCGCTTGCGGAAGCCGTCGATGCCGGCCCGCGCCGTTCCTTCGACGAGATCGCCGAGGACATGCTGCGCCCGATGCTGCAGGAATGGCTCGACGACAACCTGCCAACCCTCGTGGAACGGCTGGTGCGTGAGGAAATCGAACGGGTGGCGCGCGGCCCGCGCCGCTGACCGACGCCGCCATTCTTCAAAAGATGAATTGAGCCGCGCCGGGCACCCGGCGCGGCTTTTCTTCTGATATTGTTGACTCCATGCCGGCCATCCGGTTTACAAAACCCAACCGATAAACAGCAGGCCACGCACGAAAATGCTTGAAAAAACCTATGATTCCGCAGCGGTCGAGCCGCGCATCGCCAAAACGTGGGAAGAGGCGGATGCCTTCCGCGCCGGCGAGGGTGCCAAGCCCGGCGCCGAAACCTTCACCATCGTGATCCCGCCGCCGAACGTTACGGGTTCGCTGCATATGGGCCATGCGCTCAACAATACGCTGCAGGACATCATGGTCCGCTTCGAGCGCATGCGCGGCAAGGACGTGCTGTGGCAGCCGGGCATGGACCATGCCGGCATCGCGACCCAGATGGTCGTCGAGCGTAAGCTCGCCGCCGAAAAGCTGCCGGGCCGTCGCGAGATGGGCCGTGAAGCCTTCATCGACAAGGTCTGGGAGTGGAAGGCTGAGTCGGGCGGCCTGATCTTCAACCAGCTGAAGCGCCTCGGCGCCTCCTGCGACTGGTCGCGCGAACGCTTCACCATGGACGAGGGCCTGTCCGAAGCCGTGCTCGAAGTCTTCGTCTCCCTCTACAAGGAAGGCCTGATCTATCGCGGCAAGCGTCTCGTCAACTGGGACCCGAAATTCGAAACGGCGATTTCCGATCTCGAAGTCGAGAACAAGGAATCCGACGGCCATATGTGGCACTTCAAGTACCCGCTGGCTGACGGTGCGACCTACACCTATGTCGAGAAGGATGCAGACGGCAACGTCACCTTCCAGGAAGAGCGCGACTATATCTCGATCGCGACGACCCGTCCCGAGACGATGCTGGGCGACGGCGCGGTTGCCGTTCATCCGACCGACGAGCGTTATGCGCCGATCGTCGGCAAGCTTTGCGAAATCCCGGTTGGCCCGAAGGAACACCGCCGCCTGATCCCGATCATCACCGACGAATATCCGGAGAAGGATTTCGGCTCGGGTGCGGTCAAGATCACCGGCGCGCATGACTTCAACGACTACCAGGTCGCCAAGCGCAACAACATTCCGCTCTACCGCCTGATGGACACGCAGGCCGCGATGCGCGCCGATGGCGAGCCCTATGCGGTTTATGCCGCGCAGGCGCTCGATATCGCCAAGTCCGGCCATGTGCCCGGCGAAGCAGAGGTCGACGATATCAACCTCGTTCCCGATGAGTATCGCGGTCTCGATCGCTACGAGGCGCGCAAGCGCATCGTCGATGCCATCAATGCCGAGGGCCTTGCCGTTACCGTCAAGGATGCCGAAGGCAACGACATTCCCTATGTCGAGAACAAGAAGGTCATGCAGCCCTTCGGCGATCGTTCCGGCGTCGTCATCGAGCCGATGCTGACGGACCAGTGGTTCGCCGACGCCAAGACGCTGGCGCAGCCCGCCATCGCCTCCGTTCGCGAGGGCCGCACCAATTTCGTTCCGAAGAACTGGGAAAAGACCTATTTCGAATGGATGGAAAACATCGAGCCGTGGTGCATTTCGCGCCAGCTCTGGTGGGGCCACCAGATTCCGGCCTGGTACGGTCCGGATGGTCAGGTCTTCGTCGAAAAGACCGAGGAAGAGGCCCTGCACGCCGCCATCCAGCATTACATCGCCCATGAAGGCCCGTGGAAGGCCTGGGTCGAGGAAAAGCTCGAGAACTTCGCGCCCGGCGAGATCCTGACGCGCGACGAGGATGTGCTCGACACGTGGTTCTCCTCCGCGCTCTGGCCGTTCTCGACGCTCGGCTGGCCGGAAAAGACACCGGAACTGGCGAAATACTACCAGACCGACGTGCTGGTCACCGGCTTCGACATCATCTTCTTCTGGGTCGCCCGCATGATGATGATGGGCCTGCACCTCATGAAGGATGAGCTCGGTAATCCGGTCGAGCCGTTCCACACCGTCTATGTCCACGCCCTCGTGCGCGACAAGAACGGGCAGAAGATGTCGAAGTCGAAGGGCAACGTCATCGACCCGCTCGAGCTGATCGACGAATACGGTGCGGACGCGCTGCGCTTCACGCTGGCCATCATGGCCGCGCAGGGCCGCGACGTGAAGCTCGATCCGGCGCGCATTGCCGGTTACCGCAACTTCGGCACCAAGCTTTGGAACGCCACGCGCTTTGCCGAAATGAACGGCGTTGCCTCGGATCCGAAATTCGTGCCGGAGACGGCGTCGTTGACCATCAACCGCTGGATCCTGACGGAACTCGCCCGCACCGCGCGCGACGTTACGGAAGCCATCGAGACCTACCGCTTCAACGATGCGGCCGGTACGCTCTACCGCTTCATCTGGAACCAGTTCTGCGACTGGTATCTGGAGCTGCTGAAGCCGGTCTTCTCCGGTGAGGATGAGGCGGCCAAGGCGGAATCGCAGGCCTGCGCGGCTTACGTTCTGGAAGAGACCTACAAGCTGCTGCATCCCTTCATGCCCTTCATGACGGAAGAGCTGTGGGCGCATACGGCGGGTGAGGGCAAGAACCGCGACAATCTGATCTGCCATGCCGAATGGCCGGCCCCGGCTTACGGTGACGACGCCGCGGCCGACGAGATCAACTGGCTGATCGACCTCGTGTCCGGCATCCGCTCGGTCCGCGCCGAGATGAACGTGCCGCCGAGCGCCACGGCGCCGCTCATCGTGGTCGGTGCGAATGCACTGACCCAGAAGCGGCTTGCAACGCATGACAGCGCGATCCGTCGCCTGGCGCGCGTCTCCGAGATCGGTCTTGAGGGCACGGCCCCGAAGGGCGCCGCCCAGATCGTCGTCGGCGAGGCCACCGCCTGCCTGCCGCTTGGCAACCTGATCGATCTCGGCGCCGAAAAGGCGCGCCTCGAAAAGGCGATCGAGAAGGCGAAGGCGGAAGCCGGCCGTATTCAGGGCAAGCTCTCGAACGAAAAATTCGTCGCCAACGCCAAGCCCGAAGTGGTGGAAGCCGAACGCGAGCGTTTTGCCGAACTGGAGCAGCAGCTCGCCAGCCTCGCCGTTGCATTGACCCGGGTCAGCGAAGCCGGTTGATTCTAATCTTCGCGTGTAAATTCGTCAGAAAACCGCGTCGGCGACCCCGGCGCGGTTTTTTATTCGCCTCGTGGCTGCAAAATTCCCATTGTGGTCGAAATGTGACATGCTGCCTTAATAAGGGAATAATTGACTGTAGTTTGAGATATTTTGGCGAAATTGTGGAAATTTTTTCCCGGCGATGCGATTGCTGAGGTGCTTCAGAGAAATCTTACGTAATTCTGTGGGCACGGATCGGAAATCACAGGCAAGAAGTGGGGTTTGCCAAGGCGGCGTGCGTCTTCGATAGTCATTCTTGGAGAGGCGCGGGACAGAGGCGGTCGTGCCTGCGCAAGACTTATGCAGGGGAGGTTTTGCATGTTTGGAAAGAATTTTGGCCGTGGGCTGATGGCGGCAAGCGCGCTGTTTGCGGCGACATCGGCACATGCCGGCGGTCTGGAACGCGGCGGCTACAATATCGATCTGCTGTTCGATCCGTCGGATTACGCGTTTGAAAGCGCGGTGACCTATGTCAATCCGCAGCGTGAATTGAACAATGTCCGAGACTCAATTCCTCTTCCCGTAACCTCAGGTGGTGATGGGGATTTGAGCGGTCGTCCGTCGGATGGCATCCGCGACACAGAAGGCTATTGGGTTCCACGCATCGGATTTAAGGCAGCGTTCGGCGAAGCGATCGACTGCATGGCTGACTACTCTCAACCATGGGGCGCTCACAGTAATCCAGGCAGCGACTGGGCTGGTGCCAACGACAACATCGAAACCAAGATCACGAGCAACAATTACGCGGCGACCTGCTCTTATTCTTTCGATATGGGGCAAGGAAAGCTCCGCTTGATTGGTGGGGGCTTCTATCAGGAAGTGTCCGGATTCAAGGACCGTCTGGTTGCTGATCTCAGCCCGCTTGGCTTGCCCTTGTCTGGTGTGGGGCGTCTCAAGCTGGAAGGCGACGGTTGGGGTTGGCGTGCCGGTGCGGCCTATGAAATTGAGGAATATGCTCTTCGGACGAGCCTCGTCTATAATAGCGCCGTAAAACTGGACGATATCACGGGTACGCTGGACCTGACGCAGCTTCCACCGAGTGCCACGAACCCGCTGGCGGGTGTGTCGACGCCGGTCTACGGTTCTGCCGAGATGCCCGCTTCGCTTGAATTCAAGGTCCAAACGGGCGTAGCGCCCGATTGGCTTGTATTCGGTTCGGTCAAATGGACGGATTGGAGCACTTTGCAGAGCTTGCCGTTCTGCGCAGTGGCTACGCGTGGTCTTGTGTCGTGCAGCACACGGACGCCCGGCAATCCTGTCAGCGGTGAAGTGACGTCTCTTGACCTCCTTTACCGCGATGGTTGGACCGTATCGGGGGGCGTTGGACACAAATTCAACGATAATTGGAGCGGCGCTCTTAGCCTGACGTGGGATCGTGGTGTCAGCACCGGTGTTGGTGCGTTGACGGACACCTGGACCCTTGGAACGGGCGTTTCCTACAAGCCGACCGAAAATGTTGAATTGCGTTTGGCCGGTGCGTTGGGCGTACTCACCAGCGGTTCGTCGGGTGTTGTGACGAGCGAAGGCCGTGATTACGGCACGCGCGTCTCCTATGATTTCGGTACGGATATCGTGACGGCGATCTCGACGTCGCTCAAAGTGAAGTTCTGATCGGCGGACCAGACAGCAGGAAAAAGGGCTCGGCGTCATCGCCGGGCCCTTTTTCTTGGTTAACACTTCGTTGCGCTGCCGCCAGCCTTATGGGGAAATCACAGCGAGACGTGAAAATATGTGACGGAATCGCAACACATTTTTTTCCAGAGTTTGCTACACCCCTAGGCAAGCGACGAAATGTCCATTTCCCGCCACAAACGGGGCGCAGCGATACGGATATGTAAACGCGTGAAACCGCGCTTAAGGAAACGATGAGCCAGCCGATGTCATTGCCGCCGGAAACCAGCACGGACCCCGTGCATTCCCGGTTTGGGGCATGGCGAAAGGCCAGGCGCGGAATTGTTGAGTCGATGCCGAAGTCCGAGTTGATGCCGATGAAACTATTGGTAATGGGCCTGTGTCTATCGCTTTCCTCCGGGATGGCGTCCCAGGCTTTCGCATTTGACACGCAATCCGGTGTCAGCCGGGAGAGCGGTCCGTTCGACCTCTTCAAATTCGGATTCTTCTCCTACAAGGAAGGCCGCAAGAGCGATGCCGTCGAGGCCTACCGCTATGCGGCGGAAAAGGGCCATACCGGATCGCGCTGGGCGCTCGCCAACATGTATGCCGACGGCGACGGCGTGCCGGAGAACGATCTCGAAGCCTTCAAGATTTACAGCGAGATCGCCCAGGCCGGCGTGGAGCCGGGCTCGGAAGACACCGGCTACTTCGCCAATGCGCTGATCGCGCTGGCCGGCTACTATCGTCGCGGCATCGCCGACAGCCCCGTCAAGATCGATCTTTCACAGGCCCGCCAGCTCTATTTCCAGGCCGCCTCTGCCTTCGGCCTTCCGGAGGCGCAGTTCCAGCTCGGCCGCATGATGCTGACCGGCGAGGGCGGCTCCGTCAGCGTCCACCAGGCCAAGAAGTGGCTGAACCGCGCCCGCAACAACGGTCATGTCGGTGCGCTCGGCCTTTTCGGCAACATCATCTTCCAGGAAGGCGATGCGGCCCGCGGCCTTGCTTTCATGATCGCCGCGCTGAACCATTGCCCGCCGAAAGATTGCGGCTGGCTGCAGGCCACGCAGGAAGAAGCCTTCTCCGTGGCGAGCGAGGAAGACCGTCGCAAAGGCGTGGCGCTCGCACAGAACATTCGCTTCAATTCGGGCGAATAGCGCAAACCATTGAAATCAGGGTGGGGCGGTTGATCGCCCCCTGAACTACGCGGCCGCCGGCAGCGCGTAGTCGAGCACGGCCACGACCGGAACGTGGTCCGACGGTTTTTCCCAATTGCGCACGTGCTTTTCCACGGCTGTCGAGACGAGCCGGTCGGAGGCTTCGGCCGACAGCATGAGGTGGTCGATGCGGATGCCGTTGTTCTTCGGCCAGGCGCCGGCCTGGTAATCCCAGAACGTATAGAGCGGCGTCGCATCTGAGGAGGCGCGCACGGCGTCCGTGAGGCCGAGATTTTCGAGCCGGCGGAAGGCCTGGCGGGTCGGCGGCAGGTAGAGCGCATCGCGCTCCCAGACCTTCACGTCCCAGCAATCGTGCGGTTCGGGAATGACATTGTAGTCGCCGGCGAGGATCAGCGGCTCCTCGAGCGCCAGGCGGTCCTCGGCAAAGGCGATGAGGCGATCCATCCAGGAGAGCTTGTAGGGATATTTGACCGGATCCTCCGGCGGATTGCCGTTCGGCAGGTAGAGGCAGCAGAAGCGGATTACGCCGCCCTCGACGGAAAAGACGCCCTCGATGAAGCGGGATTGCTCGTCGCCTTCACCGCCCGGCAGCCCGCGCGTCACTTCGTCGGGGCGCATCTTGGAAAGCAGCGCGACGCCGTTGAAGCCCTTCTGGCCATGCGTCTCGATGTGATAGCCGAGCGCCTCGATCTCGGCGCGGGGAAAGCCCTCATCGACCGTCTTGATCTCCTGCAGGCCGACGATATCGGGGTTCGATTCCTTCAGCCAGGCGACGAGATTGTCGATGCGCGCCCGCACGCCGTTGATGTTCCAGGTGGCAATCTTGATCGGCATGCGGGGTTCCTGTGATATTAAATATTAGATCGAGAAGCTGGTGCCGCAGCCGCAGCTGGCGACGGCGTTCGGGTTCTTGATCTGGAAGGACTGGCCAAGCAGGTTGTCGATGAAATCGATCTCCGAGCCGTCCATATAGACGAGGGAGAGCTGGTCGATCAGCACCTTGGCATTGTCCTTTTCGAGCACCATGTCATCGTCCTGCTGGTCCTCGACGAGGTCGAATTTATAGGAAAAGCCGGAACAGCCGCCGCCTTCGACGGAGACGCGCAGCGCCTGCTTGTCGGGCGCGGAACCCAGGATCGATGCGATGCGCCGGGCGGCGGCATCGGAGATGGTAACGGACTTGTCGGTCATGTCTGCCTCCTGCCGGGGTCAAGATCCGGAGAGAATCGCTTCCTGTGCGGATGGCGACGGTTGGGCCGCCTTTCATCCCGCTGCTGTAGGCTATTTCGACAAATATTTGAAAAGATTTGTCTTTCAAGCTCTGCTTGCAGCCGGACTTGCCGCTGTGCACACTATAGGTATGAAGGCATTGAGGCCGCGTCAATGGGCGGCGTGACTGCAGGTGAAGAATGACGTTTGACAGACATGCGCTTGGGTTCGGCGCCGGGCAGCGGGCCATCTATGCCTGCGACCCCTGGGCGACGCGCGGACGGCTTCATGCCGAGAGCGAAAGCCCGACCCGATCGGATTTCCAGCGCGACCGCGACCGCATCGTGCATACGACCGCCTTCCGCCGTCTCAAGCACAAGACGCAGGTCTTCATCGCCGCCGACGGCGACCATTATCGCACGCGGCTGACGCACACGATCGAGGTCGCGCAGATCGCCCGCGCGCTGGCCCGCGCCCTGAAACTCGACGAGGACCTCGCCGAAGGCGTGGCGCTGGTGCACGATTTCGGCCACACGCCCTTCGGCCATACCGGCGAGGACGCATTGCACGCGGTTCTGAAACCCTTCGGCGGCTTCGACCACAACGCTCAGTCACTGCGCATCGTCACCAAGCTGGAGCGGCGCTATGCGGAATTCGACGGGCTGAACCTGACCTGGGAAAGCCTGGAGGGCCTCGTCAAGCACAATGGCCCGCTGATCGGCCCGACCGGCGAATGCACCCATGGCGAGGACGTGCCGCGCCCGATCCTCGAATATTGCGCGATGCATGATCTGGAACTCGGCAGCTTCGCCAGCATGGAAGCGCAGGTTGCCGCGATTGCCGATGACATTGCCTACAATACGCATGACATCGACGACGGTCTGCGCTCCGGCTATCTCACCTTCGAGATGCTGGAGGAGGTGCCTTTTCTCGCCAAGCTCATGAGGGAAGTCTCCGACAAATATCCGGGGCTGGAGGCGCCGCGCTTCACCCACGAGATCATGCGCCGCCAGATCACCCGCATGGTGGAGGATGTCATCGGTTATGCGCAGGCGGCGATCCGCGAGGAACGTCCGGAAAGCGCACAGGACGTGCGCAAGGCGCATCGATGCCTCGCCACCTTCACCGAGGAGATGTCGGTGACGGACAAGCAGATCAAGAAGCTCTTGTTCTCGCGCATCTATCGCCATCCCGAAGTGATGCGCGTGCGCGCCAATGCGGCGGAGATCCTGACCGATCTCTACCACGCCTATATGGACGACCCGCAGCTCATGCAGGGGCACTATTGGGTGGACCGCATTGCCAGCATGCCGGAATCGGCACGCGCCCGTCATGTCGGTGATTATCTCGCCGGAATGACCGACAACTACGCGGTCGACACGCACCGACGGCTGTTTGACCATACCCCGGATTTGCGATAGTCACCCGCCGAACCGAACTACTTCGCAGGATTGGCCCATAAAAGGGCCGCCGCGAGCGGATGGATGAGATGAACCTTTTTACAGACTTCGATAGCAGAATCAAAAACGTACTCGAAGGACTTGAGATCGTGCGTGAGAAGCGCGCCGATGTCGATTTCAGCCGTATCAGCGTCGAGCCGCCGCGCGATGCCAGCCATGGCGACGTCGCGACCAATGCCGCCATGGTGCTGGCGAAGCCGCTCGGCCTCAACCCGCGCGCGCTGGCCGATCTCATCGTCGCCGAGCTGAAGAACGATCCTGAAGTCACCGATGTCAGCGTCGCCGGTCCGGGCTTCATCAATGTGCGCCTGTCCGTTGCCTATTGGCAGAAGCTGCTTGCCGCCATCGTCTCGCAGGGCACCGACTACGGTCGCGGCTCGCTCGGCGCCGGCCGCAAGGTCAATGTCGAATATGTCTCCGCCAATCCGACCGGCCCCATGCATGTCGGCCATTGCCGCGGCGCCGTCGTCGGCGATGCGCTCGCCAACCTGCTGGCCTTCGCCGGCTATGCGGTGACGAAGGAATATTACATCAACGACGCCGGCTCGCAGATCGACGTGCTGGCGAAGTCCGCCTTCCTCCGCTATCGCGAGGCGCTTGGCGAGGTGATCGGTGAGATCCCGTCCGGTCTCTACCCGGGCGACTATCTCGTTCCCGTCGGCGAGACGCTGGCCGCCGAACACGGCACGACGCTGCGCGCCATGTCGGAAGCGCAGTGGATGCCGATCGTCAAGGAAAAGACGATCGAGATGATGATGGTGATGATCCGCGAGGATCTGGCCGCCCTCAATGTCAAGCACGACATCTTCTTCTCGGAGCGCTCGCTGCATGCCGGCAATGGCGCGCCGATCCGCACCGCCATCAACGACCTGACCTTCAAGGGCCATGTCTACAAGGGCGTGCTGCCGCCACCGAAGGGTCAGCTGCCGGAAGATTGGGAAGACCGCGAGCAGACGTTGTTCCGCTCGACGGAAGTGGGTGACGATATCGACCGCCCGCTGATCAAGTCGGATGGTTCCTACACCTATTTCGCGGCCGACGTTGCCTACTTCAAGGACAAGTACGACCGCGGCTTCGACGAGATGATCTATGTGCTCGGCGCCGACCATGGCGGTTACGTCAAGCGCCTGGAGGCCGTGGCGCGCGCCGTCTCCGAAGGTAAGGCCAAGCTGACGGTGCTGCTCTGCCAGCTGGTAAAACTGTTCCGCGACGGCGAGCCGGTGAAGATGTCGAAGCGCTCGGGTGACTTCGTGACGCTGCGTGACGTCGTCGACGAGGTCGGCCGCGATCCGGTACGCTTCATGATGCTTTATCGGAAGAACAGCGAGCCGCTCGATTTCGATTTCGCCAAGGTGACCGAACAGTCCAAGGACAATCCGGTCTTCTACGTGCAGTATGCCCATGCGCGCTGCATGTCGGTGTTCCGCCAGGCGGCCGAGGCCTTCCCGGACCTCGACATCGCATCGCTCGATCTTGCCGGCGCGATTGAGGGCAATATCGTCGATCCGAGCGAGCTTCAGCTGCTTGCCAAGCTCGCAGAATATCCGCGTGTCATCGAGGCTGCTTCACTGGCCCAGGAGCCGCATCGCATCGCTTTTTATCTCTATGATCTTGCCAGCGCCTTCCATGCGCATTGGAATAAAGGCAAAGAACAACCGGAATTACGGTTTGTTAACGATAAAAATAGAGAATTGAGTATCGCCAGACTTGGGCTGGTGCACGCTGTTGCCTCCGTTTTGAAGTCAGCTCTTGCCATTACAGGCACGGCTGCACCGGACGAGATGCGATAACGTCACCATTTGCCCACAATAAGCTGGCAAATGCGACTTTGTAGCTTATGAGTGGGAAGCAGTATGGCAGACAAGAACTTCGCGCGAAGCGGAACCGCGGACACGGATCTCTTGGCGGATGATGATCCGCTGAGCGAACTTGCCCGTCTCGTCGGCTATGAGCCGCGTCCGGTCAAGGATGCGGCCCAGTCTTATGCGAAACCTTACTCGGAACCTCTCGATGTTGTGCCACGGCGGGAAAATCCCGTCCTGGCCCTCGAGGACGAGCTCATGCGCGCTTTCGAGCAGTATGATGCGCCGAGCCGCGTTGCCGTGGGGCCGGTCGTTGCCGAGAAGCCCGTCGCCCGCCATATCGAGCCCGTTTTCGAGGAGCCGGTTCCGGTTGCCGAGGACCGTGACGATCTTATCGATGAAGTGCCGACGCGCGATGACGTGACGCCGGCAGCCGTGCATCGCGAGCCTTCCTTCGCAGAAGCGGTTTTCGAAGAGCCTGCTGACGCGGAGCCGGTTTTCGAGGCCGATTCGTCGCTGCTGCTCGCCGATGAGCTGGAAGCTGCCGTCAACGAGGTGCCCGCCATCGAGGCTGAGCCGGTGGTTCACGCCGGCCGTCAGTTTGCCGACCGTTTCGAGCCGCGCTTCGATGCGCCCGTTCGCCACGAACCCGTTGTCCATGTTACGCCGGCCAGCCATTCGGCATCCGACGAGCGCCAGCCGGAATTCCTCGGCTTCCAGCCGATGGCTGCCGAGGGAAGCGCTCTGGACGATCTGAGCCTCGACCTGGAGCGCGAGCTGGAACTTTCGATCGGTGACGGCTTTGCCGACGATCTCGTTGCTGATGACCATGTCGTCGCCGAGGCTTCGTTCGTCGAGCCGCAGCCGGTGACCGTTGAGGCCGTCCGGACCCATGTCGAGCCGGCTTTCCAGGAGTGGATGCCTGCGGAGGCTGAAGCCGAGCCGTTCCAGGCCGAAACCACCTATGCCAAGGACGAGCCGCATTTCGTTGCGGATCTCGCCTTCGACAGAAGTGAAGACCGTGCCCGCCTCGCCGCCGAAGTGGAAAGCCAATGGCAGGCCGAAGAGCCGGTCTTCGATGCCGCACCGGACTATAACGTCCAAGCCGTCGAGACGGTCATCGACGACCGCGACGCCTTGCTGGCCGATGTAGAGCGTTACCCGGTTCCCGAGGCGCGCACGCCCTTCGTCGGCGAATCGCGCAACCCCGCCAACATCGCCTCGATCTTCGGCCGCCGTGCGACGCCGACGGTCAACCAGCAGCGTGATCCGGTCCTGTCTGCCGTCACGACACCGGTTGTCGAGCCGGTGCAGAAGCCGGTCGCCAAGGTCGAGCCCGTTCCGGTCGTGGAAGCTCGCCAGGAGCCTGTCGTCGTGCCGGCTGCGGTCGCCGCCGCCGAGCCGGAGATCGATTTCGACTCCATGGAGTTCGATCTCTCGGATATCGAACTCGACCTGTCCGATATCGCGCTGGACGACGTTCCGGTGAAGGCCGAAGTGAAGCCTGCCGTGGTCAAGGCCGCCGAGGTGAAGCCCGCCGAAGCAAAGCCGGTCGAAGTGAAGGCCGTTGCGGCCAAGCCCGTCGAGGTGCAGACGCCCGTTCGTCGTGAGCCGGCCATTGCCGTTCCCGTTTCGACCTACACTGCGGTCCCGCAGCCGGTCGTCGCCGAAATGGCGGATGGCTCACTACCGTTCGACCCGACGATGATTGCCGATACGGACGTGGGTGTTTCGCCGGTCACGGAACTCGACGTGCCGCAGCTGCCGGTCATCGAGAAGGAAAAGCCGCCGGTCGTCCAGCCGGATTACGAATTCGACATCGACGCTGAAATGGCCCAGCTCTTCACCGAGCCGGCCGCCAAGCCGACGCGCAGCGAAAGCCTGCAGGCCGGCGTTGCCGCCGGTGCGGTTGTCGCTGCCGCCCAGCCGGTCGCGCAGATGAACGATGTCGACGATTTCGAGCGTGCGCTGGAAGAGGATTTCCGCCGCTCGCTGAGCCAGCCCGAGCGCATGGCGATCCCGGTCGATCCCGGTCAGGCGACGCATCTCTACAGCGGTGACGGTTATGACGACGAGCAGTCACGTCCGCGTCGCGGCCTGCTGATCGCCGCGTCGATCGCCGGCCTCTTGTTGATCGGCGGCGGTGGAGTCTATGCCTGGAGCGCCTTCACCGGTGGTGGTGTGGCCGGCTCCGGCGAGCCGCGCGTCATTCTTGCCGACAAGGATCCGGTCAAGGTCGTGCCCGAGGAAAAGGGCGGCAAGACCGTGCCGAACCAGGACAAGGCGGTCTATGACCGCGTTGCCGGCGACAATGCCAGCACGCCGCAGCAGGAGCAGCTCGTCACCTCGACGGAAGAGCCCGTCGATGTCGTCCAGCGCACGTTGACGCCGGAAGCCCTGCCGGATGACGGCGTGGATACGCCCGCCACGGCCGAAGACGACGCCAACCGTCTGTTGCCGGGCGTCGACGAGCCGGAAACGGCGACCGCCGACGGCAAGCCACTCGTCTCGCCGCGCAAGGTCAAGACGATGATCGTCAAGCCCGACGGCACGCTCGTCGCCCGTGAAGACATCGTGAGCGAACCTTCGACCGAAACCGCCGGCCTCGACGCCAAGGCGACCGCAACGACGGCCACCGCATCGGGTGAAGCCTCCGCAACGGCCAATGCAACGCTGGACGCCGACTCTTCGCTGCGCGCCGAGCAGAATGCGACGGACGGCCAGCCGCGCTCGGCGCTCGCCGAAGTGGCGACCGCTGAAGTCGACGACACCGCACCTGTCCGCACCGTCAAGACGACGACGATCGGCGCGACCGCCGAAGGCGCCACGACCGAAGGCATTTCGACGGACGGCAAGGCACCCGTTCCGGTTACCCGCCCGGTCGACCAGCCGGTCACCGTCGTCGGCACCGTCACGGAAAACGGCAATGTCGCCGGCACGCAGACCGCATCGGCGACGCAGACCCAGCAGACGGCGGAGCAGACGCAGGTCGCGGCTGTCGCGCCCGGCAGCTATGTCATCCAGATCGCCTCGGTGCCTTCGGAAGCGGATGCGCAGAAGACCTACAAGAACCTGTCGGCGAAATTCGGCAGCGTCATCGGCGGCCGCGGCGTGGATATCAAGAAAGCGGAAATCCCCAACAAGGGCACGTTCTTCCGCATTCGCATCCCGGCCGGTTCGCGTGAGGAAGCAAACGCGCTGTGCAGCCGCTATAAGGGTGCTGGCGGCAGCTGCCTCGTCACGCGCTGAGGTCGAGACCAGATTTTTGGGAAGGCGCGGGACGAGTTCCGCGCCTTTCTTTTTGTCCATCCAACGCCAAACCGCTGAGATTGCCGACATGAGCGAATCGAAATCCTTCATTTCGGGCTGCAAGGGCCTGAGCCTCACCGAAGACGAAAAGGCCTTCTTCCGCAGCGAGCGGCCCTGGGGCTTCATCCTGTTCGGCCGCAATATCGGCGATCCCGCACAGGTCGCGGACCTGACGGCGGAAATGCGCGACTGCGTCGGCGGCGGCAGCGACATTCCCGTGCTGATCGACCAGGAAGGCGGCCGCGTCCAGCGCATCAAGCCGCCGCATGTCCAGCAATATCCGAACGCCGCCGCACTCGGCGCCATCTACCGCGCGGATGCGGAAAAGGGCTTGCGCGCCGCCTGGCTGATGTCGCGCCTGCACGCCTTCGATCTCTATCGCCTCGGCATCAATGTCGATTGCCTGCCGGTGCTGGATGTCGCCGTGCCCGGCGTGCACGATGTCATCGGCAACCGCGCCTACGGCCAGGAGCCGGAGATCGTCTCGGCCATGGGCAAGGCGGCGGCCGAGGGCCTGAAGGCCGGCGGCCTGCTGCCGATCATGAAGCACATGCCGGGCCATGGCCGCACCATGGTCGATTCCCATCATGACCTGCCGGTGGTGCATGCCAGCCGCGAAGAGCTCGACGCCTGCGACTTCGTGCCCTTCCGCCGCATGAAGGACGAGCTGATGGCGATGTCCGCCCATATCGTCTTCACCGCCATCGATGCCGACAATCCGGCAACGACCTCGGCCAAGGTGGTGCGCGAGATCATCCGCGGCCATATGGGCTTCGACGGCCTGCTGATGTCCGATGACGTGTCGATGAACGCGCTCAAGGGCGATATTGCCGAAAGAACCCGGGGAATCATCGCCGCAGGCCTCGACATGGTGTTGCATTGCCATGGCATCATGGACGAAATGATCATGGTGACCGAAAACGCGCCACCGCTGACCGGTGAAAGCCTGCGGCGCGCCAAGGCGGTGCGTGCAGCCTTCACGACGCCCGACGCGGCGGACGAGCAGGCGTTGCGCGAAGAGTTCAATGCGATGATCGCGGTGTCCTGACGGCTCCGCAAAAGGAGCTGCGTGGTAGGACCGGGTAAGCCACAGAAGAACGGCCGCGGCGCGGGAGCGCCGATGGACGACCTGTGGCAGGAGGGTGGTGAGGAGCGGGGGCTTTCGGAAGAGAGCCTCGTCGTCGATCTCGCCGGCTTCGAAGGTCCTCTCGATCTTCTGCTGCATCTCGCCCGCACGCAGAAGGTCGATCTTACCCGCATCTCCGTGCTGGCGCTCGCCGAGCAATATCTCGCCTTCATCGACAAGGCGCGGAAGATCCGCATCGAGCTTGCCGCCGATTATCTCGTCATGGCGGCGTGGCTCGCCTATCTCAAATCCCGCCTGCTGATACCCAAACAGGCCAAGGACGACGGCCCCTCGGGCGAGGAGATGGCGGCGAGCCTTGCCTTCCGCCTCAAGCGGCTGGAGGCGATGCGCGATGCCGCGACGCGCCTCGTCAACCGCAACCGCCTCGGCCGCGACGTCTTCGCCCGCGGCATGCCGGAGCATATCCCGACCGAACGGCGCTCCGCCTTCGAAGCCTCGCTCTACGATCTGCTCAACGCCTATGCGTCGCTGCGCCAACGCCATGCCATCACGCAGGTGACGATCGAAAAGCGCAATGTCTGGTCGCTCTCCGATGCGCGCGAAATCCTGTCGCTGCTCGTCGGCGGCTTTGCGGATGACGACTGGACGGCGCTCGACCATTTCATGCTGCGCTACCTGACCGATCCGACCGAGCGCACCACGGCGATTGCCAGCGCCTTCGCGGCGACGCTGGAACTGGTGCGGGAAGGGCGCCTGGAGCTTCGTCAGGACGGCGTGTTCCAGCCGATCTATCTGCGCCGCGGCCCGAATCCCGATGGCAACGACGAGGGGAACGCCGATAATGGCTGATGGGGACGACGACATGGACGGCGGCACCATCGTCGATCCGCGCCGGCTGCATGAGGCCGCGCGCATCGCCGAGGCGCTGGTCTTTGCCTCCGCCGGCCCGGTCTCGCAGAGCTATATCGCCGAACGCCTGCCACGCGGCGTCGATGTGCTGCATGTCATGCGGGAACTGAAGGGCCTCTATGCCGGGCGTGGGGTCAATCTCGTGCAGGTGGATGACGGCTGGGCCTTCCGCACGGCGCCGGACCTGTCCTTCGTCATCCGCACCGACGAGACGGAGGTGCGCAAATTGTCGCGCGCGGCCCTCGAGGTTCTGTCGATCATCGCTTACCATCAGCCGGTCACGCGCGCCGAGATCGAGGAGATCAGAGGCGTGCAGACCTCGAAGGGCACGCTCGACGTGCTGATGGAAGCGAGCTGGGTGCGCTTTCGCGGCCGCCGCCGCACGCCGGGCCGCCCCGTCACCTTCGGCACGACGCGGGATTTCCTCGACCATTTCGGTCTGGAGGAACTGCGCGATCTGCCCGGTCTCGAAGAATTGAAGGGCGCTGGCCTTCTTTCCGGCCGCATTCCCTCCAATTTTCAAGTACCTCTGCCGCTCGGCGAGGACGAATTGGCCGAGGACGAGGACCCGATTACCCAGTTCGACCTCGAAGAACTCGGTCTCTTGACACCCGGCGGGAAAGAAGACGAATAGGCGAAACCTATCGGCCGGCCCCACGGTTTCGTGATGCATCTTGCATGGGAATGTTGCGGAGAAACAAATAGCGGGCCGCGCTCCTGCGGTAAGCAGTCGAAGAAGAAAAGCCGTTCAGGCAGGACTGTGGCCGGCCGGGCCAGTGACAGGGAAAGATTTGGCAATGGCTTCGGACCCCTCGGGCTCCAGCGATATCGAGACGAGACGGGCATCGGCGGTGACCTTCGCCGCGCGCCTTGCCTTCGAAGACATCCATCACAGCTACCAGAACAAGCAGACGATCCGCGGTATCTCGCTGACGGCCGAGCCCGGCGAAGTGCTCTGCCTGCTCGGCCCCTCGGGCTCCGGCAAAACGACGCTTTTGCGCATCGCCGCCGGCATCGAGGCGCAGA
>NZ_CAMLFY010000030.1 GCF_946479415.1 uncultured Shinella sp.
CGCCATCAGGTCGAGCAGGTCGATGATGTTGAGCGGCGTCGGCACCCAGAAGGCGGTGTGGTGCAGGCGCGGGCCGCGGCCATTGGTGAAGGCGATGTCATGCACGCCACCCTTGCGGTGCGTCCAGGCGGCCCAGAGGCGGCCGGTTTCGGCATCTTCGGTATATTCCGTCACGCGGAAACCGAGCTCGTTATAGAAGCCGACGGAGGCATCGACGTCGGGCGAGAAGCAGTTGAAGTGATCAATGCGCAGAGGCTTCACGCCGCGATAGAGCGCATATTTCTGATGGATCGGCGGAAGACGATCCATCTTGGTGTAGAATTCGAGCGGGATGCCCATCGGATCGCGCGTGCGGAAGGTGCGGCCCTGGTAGGGACGTTCGACCCATTCCACCGGCAGGTCCTTGCCCTTGAAGAAATGCGCGGCCTTGTCGAGATCGTTCTCGTCGAACACCTTGAAGCCGAGGTCGCGGGCCTCAGGCTTGTCGGATTTCTTGAGCACGATGCAGTGATGGCCACGCTCTTCCATGGCACGCAGATAGATCGTGTCCTTGTCCTCGTCGGTCACCTGCAGGCCGAGCGTATCGACATAGAAGGCGCGCGACTTGGCGAGATCGGTGACGCCGAATTCGACATGGCTGAGACGCACGATGTTGAAGGGCGGGTAGAGATTGGGCTGCGGTACGGGCATGTTGTCCTCCTCAAGCCCGCCTCGCGACACGAGGACGGGCGCATTCTTGTGGAATAAGCGGGATCAGCCGCCGAGTTTCGGGCCGGCGGCTTAACCGCCGAGTTTCGGGATCGCGTGGGCGCGGGTGGCGAAGGCGATGTTCTTCGTTTCCATGTAGAAATCGAAGGACCAGTCGCCGCCATCGCGGCCGATGCCGGAATTCTTGACGCCGCCGAAGGGCGTCGGCAGGTGACGGACGTTTTCCGAGTTCACCCAGATCATGCCCGCATCGAGATGATCGGTGAAGCGGAAGGCGCGGGTGACGTCAGCCGTCCAGAGATAGCCGGTGAGGCCGTACTGGACGTCGTTGGCGAGTTCCAGCGCTTCGGCTTCGTCCTTGAAGGGGATGGCCGTCAGCACGGGGCCGAAGATTTCTTCCTGGGCGATGCGCATCTGGTTGTTGGCGCCGGTGAACAGCGTCGGCGAGACATAGCAGCCGCCGCCGGGACCGGCGAATTTCTCGCCACCGGCCGCAACCGTCGCGCCCTCGGACTTGCCGATCCCGATATATTCGAGAACCTTCTTCTCATGCACCGGATGGATCAGCGGGCCGACGACGGTTTCCGGGTCGAGCGGGTGGCCGACCTTGATACGCTTGGCCTTTTCCGCGACCAGGGCGGTGAACGTGTCGTAGATGCTCTCTTCCACCAGGAGGCGGGAAGAGGAGGTGCAGCGCTCGCCGTTCAGCGAATAGATCATGAAGACGGCGGCGTCCGCAGCGCGTTCCAGATCCGCATCGGCGAAAACGACCACGGGGTTCTTGCCGCCGAGTTCGAAATGCACGCGCTTCAACGTGTCGGCGCCCTGCTTCATGATCATCGAGCCGGTGCGGCTTTCGCCGACGAAGCCGATGGCCTTGATGAGCGGATGTTCGGTCAATGCCTTGCCGGCATCCTCGCCGAAACCGTTGACGAGGTTCCACACGCCCTTCGGCAGGCCGGCGCTTTCGGCGATCTCGACGAGAAGTCGCGCCGTCAGCGGCGAGAATTCGGCCGGCTTGTGCACGATGGTGCAGCCGGCGGCGAGTGCCGGTGCAATCTTCCACGTGGAGAGCATGAACGGCGTATTCCACGGCGTGATGATGCCGACGGGGCCGATCGGCACGCGGGTCGTCATGTTGACCTGGTTTTCCGTGCGCAGCGTCTTGCCGTCGCGGGCTTCCGGCGCGCGGTCGGCGAAGAAGCGGAAGTTTTCCGCGCCACGCAGGGCGGCCTTGGCCATGAAGCGCAGAGACTGTCCGGTATCCATGCATTCGACGAAGGCGATCTCTTCGGCGCGCGCGACGATGGCGTCAGCGACCTTGTGCAGGAGTTTCTTGCGCGTGTCGCCCGGCATTGCCGACCATTCCGCGAAGGCGGCCTTCGCAGCCTTGGCGGCACGGTCGATATCGGCTGCCGTACCGCGCGCCACCGTCGCCAGCGGCTTCAGGTCGATGGGAGAGATGCTCTCAAAGGTCGCGCCGTCGCTGCCCGCCACGTCTTCGCCGGCGATGCGGTTCAGCACGCCCTGTTCCTTGAAACGGGCAAGATAGGTGTCCGCCTTGGCGATGTTTTCCTGAAGTTTCGACATGATAGTCCCTGTTACTTGCCGCGCAGGCGCGGATGAATAGCGTTCTTCTTCCAGCTCAGCTCCGCGTCGATCTCGCGGATTTCGAGCGAGAGCGCGAAATGCGGTGTCTCGAAAAGGGGAGCGAGCAGCTTGCCCGCCGTGGCAAACAGCGCCTCGCCGGTGCGTTTCTTCTCTTCCGCGCTGCGGCCCTTGCCGATGCGGAAATTGAGGTCGATGAAGGCGTTTTCCGCCAGCCGGTCGGCGATCGCGTAGTGATCGGCCCTGAGGGCCCGTACACGCACGGCGCCAACTTCGAAAAGGCCGGTTTCCAGCACCGTTTCGAGAAGCGCCGCACAGAGCGCGTCAAGGTCGGTGCGGCCTTCGAGATTGGCCGAATATTCGACGGTGAGATGCGGCATTGTTCCTCCCGACATGCGATCTTTTATTTAACATGTTAAATAGCTGGGCGCTTGTCAAGCGGTTTATATCGCGTCAACCGCCGAAGCTACCGGTCTGTGTGGGAACATGCACATAGTTGCGGTCGAAATAGATCAGCGCATGTCCGTCACGCCTGCTACGGATGTCCACGACCTCGCCGATCAGGATGTTGTGCGTGCCGACAAGGCGCGCCTCCGTCAGCCGGCAATCGAAGGAAACGATGGCGTCGGTCAGCGCCTGGTTGCCGGAAGGCAGGTCCGTCCAAGTTGCATCGGCATACCGCGCCTCCATGTCGGCTTGCTGGCCGGCGAAGGAGGCGGCCAACGTCTTGTGCTCCTGGGTGAGCACATTGACGCAGAAGCGGCGGTTCTCGATGAAGAGGCCCGTTTGTGCCGAGCGGCTGTTCATGCAGACGAGCAGCGTCGGCGGCTCGTCCGTCACCGAGCACATGGCGGTGGCGGTGAAGCCGCCGCGACCGGCGGCTCCATTGGTGGTGATCACATTGACGGGCGCGCAGACGCGGGCCATCGCATTGCGGAATTCGGTCTTGGAAACGCCGATGTCCATGGCACGGTCCTCATTCGGCAGCGTTGGGCAGGGCGTCGTCGCCGAGCGGAGGCAGCCAGGTGTTGCCGGTCCAGCCGCTCTCGTCATAATCGGCCATGCACTGGTCGACGAGGGCTTCCATTTCCTTCAGCCGCCCGCCGCGTTCGGCGCCCTTCAGCACCTGCAGGCGAACCTCTTCCGGCGCGCCGGCATAGTTCAGCTCGTAGAGCGCATGGCGGCCACCGAATTCCGTGCCGGTCGCATCCCAGAGCAGCTTCATGATCTTGATGCGCTCGATATGGCCCATATTGTCGGAGCCGCGGACATATTGCGCGAGGTAGCGGTCGATCTCCGGATTGGCGAAATCCTTGGCCGAGGAGGGCAGGTAGATGAGGCCCGAGGCCACCGTGCGGCGCACGATGTCGATGACCTTCGGATAGGCCTCCGACATGAAGGTGCGGTAGCAGAGTGCTGCTTCGAGGTTCGGCAGCACGGCGCCATTTGCCCAGGGGATCGGATTATAGGCCATGGCGTTGGAGAAGGTCCAGAACTGGTGGCGGATGGCGATGACCTCGCCGAGCATCGCCTGGTTGCCGCGGAAGGCATCGCCGCCAGTGGCGCGCAGCGCCTTGGCGAGCAGACCGGCCAGGAAATCCATCTTCACCGCCAGGCGCGTGCAGCCCTGGAAGCAATAGCCGTGCATGAAGCCCGACGCCGGGTGGAAGGACAGGATTTTGGCCGCATCGCGCAGCACGAGCACGTCCTCCCAGGGCACGAAGACATTGTCGAGCACCAGGATCGCGTCGTTTTCGTCGAAGCGTGAGGACAGCGGATAGTCGAAGGGATGGGCGGCCGTGCTGGCCGTCTGTTCGTAGGAGACACGGCAGAACATTTTTACGCCCGGCGCATTCATCGGCAGGATGAACATGACCGAGAGCGACGGGTCTTCGGTGACGGTCGCCGAGCTCTGCGCGAGGAAGTTATAGTGCGTCAGCGCCGATGAGGTGGCGACGACCTTGGCGCCGGAGACATAGATGCCGGCATCCGTCTCCTTGGTGATATGCACGAAAACGTCTTTCACCGCGTCCGCCGGCTTGTGGCGGTCGATCGGCGGATTGACGATGGCGTGGTTCATGAAGAGCACGCTTTCCTGCGCGCGCTTGTGCCAGGAGAGGGCGTTGTCCTTGAAGGGGCCGTACCAGTCGGCATTGGCGCCGAGCGTGTTCATCAGCGCCGCCTTGTAATCCGCCGTGCGGCCCATCCAGCCATAGGACATGCGCGCCCAATCGGCGATGGCACCCTGCTGGGCGACGAGATCGGCCGAGGAATGGGCGACGCGGAAATATTTGTGCGTATAGCCGCCGGAGCCGGTATCGGTCGGCGAGGTCAGCCGTTCCTGACGCTTGGGATCGTGCAGCGCATCATACATGCGGGCGATGGAGCGGGCGGAATTGCGCATCGCCGGGTGGGTGGTGACGTCGGCGATGCGCTCGCCGTTGATATAGACCTCGCGTCCGTCCCGAAGGCTTGCGAGATATTCGGCGCCGGTGAACGGCCGGGTCTTTTCGCTGCGATGATCTTCCGCGCGCATGGGGTAGTCCTCCTCAAAAATCCTGACAAATGCTAGGTCGGGGAGATGAGATGCGCCATGGACAAAGCGGGCAATTCGCTGGTACTTTTTCCGGCATGACCACCAGCCGCGATGTCCCTGCCTTTTTCGTCTACGGCGAGCCGAGCCGCGCGCTCGATGTCGGCTTCCTGCATGTCGAAACCGTGATGGAGCGCAAGAGCTTGCATTTCGGGCGGGTCGCGCCGCACAAGCACCCGCTGATGGGGCAGCTCACCTACTGGTTCAAGGGGGCGGGGCGCTACCAGATCGAAGATCGCACTTGGAATTTTTCCGCTCCGGCGATCAGCTTCGTGCCGAGCAACGTGGTGCATGGTTTCGAAGTGGACGAGCAATCCGACGCCATCGTCGTGTCGATCTCCGACGATCTCTTGCGGGCCATGGCTTCGCAGGTGGATCTGTCGCTGACAGAACCCGTGCTGCTGTCCGGCGAGGCCGATACACCGGGTTTTTCGCGCATCGGCGCGCTGCTCTACATGGTGATGGACGAGTATCGTGGTGGGGCGGCGGCGAGCGAGCGGGTCATGGCGGGGCTGATCGGCGTCGTGCTTTCACTGATGGCGCGGCTTGGCGGCACTGTAGGCTTCGAGGCGGCCGCACCGGTAGTGGCGCTCGGGCTGGAGCTGCGCCGGGCGATCGACCGGCACTATCGTGAGGACTGGCCGGTCGGGCGTTATGTCGAGACCCTGGCGACGACGCCGCACCTGCTCGACAAGGCGGCGCGCGCGGTGTTCGGCCAGACGGTGAAGGACATGGTGCTGGAGCGGCGCCTGCTGGAGGCCAAGCGCCTGCTGCGCTTCACCATTCGCCCCATGGAGGATATCGGCCGGGAGATCGGTTTCGAGGATCCGGCCTATTTTTCACGCTTCTTCCGCAAGCGCACGGGGGCATCGCCCACGGACTGGCGCCGGCAGAACTCGGAAGCCGCCGGCGCCGGCTGATCAGGCATCCTGCCAGGTCGGCGACAGCTCCTCGCGGAAGGCGAAGCGTACGAGGTGACGGATCACCACGTCCTTCAGCTGTTCCATGTCCTCGGTATCAGGTGCCGTGAGGTCGATGCGCAGTGCGCCGTCCTCCGTCTTCAGCCGGCATTCGCCGATGGAGAAGGTGATCGAGCCCGCATGTTCATCGAAGGTGACGGCGAGTTTGTGGGCAAAGTGCTTGCAGAGCTGCTGCAGGTATTTGCTGGCATGTTCGGTCGGGATGGTCGTCGTGCTAGATGTCATCAGCTTTTCTCCACGGTCTGGGCGGCAAGGTCGAGGGCGGCGGCGATGGCTTCGGCCGAGGCCGCATCGAGATCGCCGCGTCGCAACCGCAGCCGCAGGGCAAGTTTCAGGTTTTCCATGGCGCGAACCACGGGAGCGGGCACACCCTCGCGGCCACCGGGGCCTCCACCGCCGGCCCGTGCCATCAATTCGTCGATGGCGGTGCGGTTCGCGGCCAGGAAGGCTTTGCCTTCCGGGGTGATGCTGTAGCGCTTGCGCCCGCCGTCGGCCGGTTCGATGGCCGCATAGCCCATGTCGTCGAGCCAGGACAGCGTCGGGTAGATGACGCCGGGGCTCGGGCTGTAGCTGCCGCCGAAACGATCTTCGACGGTCTTGATCAGCTCATAACCGTGGCTCGGCGCATCCGAGATGATGGCGAGCAGCAGCAGGCGCAGTTCGCCATAGTCGAAGAGGCGCCCGCCATGACGGCCGCCCCGGCCGGGACCATGGTGCCGGCCGCGATGGAAGGGACCCGAACGGTCGTCGGGCGGTGAAAAATGGCGGTGAGGGCCGCATCCCATTCTGTGTCTCATGGTTTCGATATAAATCTCGATATATCGAAAATCAAGATATATCGAGATTTATATCTTTCAAAAGATTTTGCGGGCCGTTATCGTCGTATTCAGAAAAATATAGCGTTGGAGATGCAAGTGGTCCGGCTGAACGAAATCCGCGAGAACGAGGTGGCGATTGCAGAGCCGGAGGCTGCCGATGCGGAGATCGTTTTCATCGGCCGGATTTCGACGCCCTGGACCTCGCGCATGGAAACGCCGCGGCAGGGGCGGCCAGACGGGCCGGTCTGCACGATCGAGATTTTCGAGCCCTGGGTGCAGGCGCTGACGGGTGTCGAACGGTATGAGAGGCTGGAGGTGCTTTACTGGCTGCACCAGTCGCGCCGCGATCTCGTGCTGCAAAGCCCGGCCTCGAACGGCGAGGTGCACGGCACGTTTTCGCTGCGCTCGCCGGTGCGGCCGAACCCGATCGGCACCTCGATCGTGCTTCTGGAGAAGATCGAGGGCAACAGGCTCTTCGTGCGCGGCCTCGATTGCCTCGACGGCACGCCGCTGATCGATCTCAAGCCGGATCGCACGCTCTTCAAGCCGATCGCGCCGCGCCAGAAGGGTGACGACGAGACCGGCGCGGTGCATATGTGCAAGAAGGTGGACTAAGGACCTTTCGGCGCCTTAGTCGTCCACGGCCACCATGACGTCCGAAGCCTTGATCACCGCATAGGCTTCCTGGCCGGCGGCAAGGCCGAGTTCGTTCACCGCGTCATTGGTAATGGCGGCGGTGACGATGGAGCCGCCGACATCGATGCGGACATGGGCGGTGGTCGCGCCGAGAATGACTTCGACGATCTTGCCCTTGATGCGGTTGCGTGCGCTGATCTTCATGCTGGTCTCCTCTGGTTATGAGGAAATCTAGCGGGGCTCTGGCCAATTGCCAGTTCATCCTCTGTAATTCGTATTTGAATGGATCATTCTTCTGTGCCAGTGTTCTTGCTCCGGAGGAGGCCCGCATGATCGTCGATACCCATCTGCATCTCATCTACCGCGACCGGATCTCCTATCCCTGGCTTTCCAGCGTGCCGCCGCTCGATGCGGATTTCACGCAGGACCTCTATGCGCGCGAGGCCCGGCGGCTTGGCATCGTCGCGGCGCTGCATATGGAAGTCGATGTGGCCGAAAGCGACATTCCGCGCGAGACGGAGATGGTGAAAGCGCTGTCCGGCGAGGAGGGTAGTCTGCTTGTCGGCGCAATCGCCGCCTGCCGGCCGGAATCGCCGGATTTCCCGGCCTATCTCGAAACGGTTCTCGCCAATCCCTTCGTGCGTGGTTTCCGCCGCGTGCTGCATGTCATGCCGGATGACCTGTCCGAAGGCACGCTGTTCCGGGAGAACATCAAGCGTCTGGCCGGCACCGGCCTCAACTTCGATCTGTGCGTCCTGCCGCACCAGATCGACAAAGCGATTGCGCTGGCCGATCTGGCGCCCGAAGTCTCCTTGGTTCTCGACCATTGCGGCGTGCCAGACATCAAGGGTGGCGGTTTCGACGTCTGGAAGGGACCGGTCGCGGAGATCGCACGCCGGCCGAACATGACCTTAAAACTCTCCGGGATCCCGGCCTATGGTTCGGAAAGCTGGACTCTGGAGGATCTGAAACCCTATTTCGCCCATGTCGCCGCAAGCTTCGGTTTCGAGCGCATGGTCTGGGGCAGCGACTGGCCGGTCTGCACGCTGGGCGGCGGGCTTTCCAGCTGGATCGGCGCGACGCAGGCGCTCCTCTCCGGCGTGAGCCTGGAGGAGAAGCGCCGCGTGTTTTCCGAAAACGCCCGGCGGCTGTGGAGGCTCTGATCAGCGCCAGCGCGCGGTGCGGGCGATCCATTCGCGGACGCGTGCTTCCGGGTCGGCATTCAGCGTGATGTCGGTCACCACGGCCGCGCTGTCGGCGCCGTTTTCGAAGACGGCTTGCAGCCGATCCGGGTTGAGGCCGCCGATGGCTACGAGCGGGATCGGCGCGATCCGTGTTTTCCAGTCCCGCAATTTTTCCACCCCCTGCGGCGCCCATTTCATCTTTTTCAGGATCGTCGGCCAGACCGGACCGAGCGCGATGTAGTCAGGCTTTGCGGCAAGCGCCGTGTCGAGCTCGGTATCGTCATGGGTGGAGAGGCCGAGCTTCAACCCGGCGGCGCGAATGGCGGCAATGTCGGCCTCCGCAAGGTCTTCCTGCCCGAGATGCACGAAGTCGCAGGCTTCCTCTATAGCGATCTGCCAGTAGTCGTTGACGATGAGCTGGCAGCCGTGCGCGGCGCAGGTGGCCTTGGCGCGGCGGATTTCGTCGCGCAGGCGGTGCTCCGGTACGTTTTTCATGCGCAGCTGCACGAGTTTGACGCCGACGGGCACGAGACGGTCGATCCAGTCGGCGCTGTCGACGATGAGGTAGAAGGGGTCGAGCTTCACGAGAATACCGCCTTTCCGATGACGGGCGTGGAGGGGACGGCCATGTCGCGCGGTTCCAGCGGCACGGCCTTGTGCGCCAGCCGCCCGGCGGCGATGGCCAGCGCGAAGGCCTCGGCCATGGCGGCGGGATCGCCCGCACCGGCGACGGCGGTGTTGAGCAGCACTGCATCATAGCCGTGCTCCATGACCTCGGCGGCATGCGAGGGCCGGCCGATGCCGGCATCGACGATCAGCGGCACATCGGGGAAATGGGCACGAAAACTCCGGAGTGCCGCCGGATTGACCGGTCCCATGGCCGAGCCGATCGGTGCGCACCAGGGCATCAGCACACGGCAACCGGCTTCCAGCAGCCTTTCCGCCACGACAAGATCATCCGTCGTATAGGGGAAGACCTGAAAGCCCTCGCCGGCGAGGATGCGGGCGGCTTCGACAAGGCCGAAGACATCGGGCTGGAGTGTATCGTGATGGCCGATGACCTCGAGCTTGATCCAGTCGGTGCGGAAGACGTCGCGCGCCATCTTGGCGGTCAGCACCGCTTCCTTCACGCTGTGGCAGCCGGCGGTGTTGGGCAGCACCCGCACGCCGAGATCGCGGACCAGCTCGAAGAAAGCACCGCCGGACTTGCCGCCTGATGTCTCACGGCGCAGTGAGACGGTGACGATCTCCGTCTTCGAGCGCCGCACGGCTTCTGCCAGGATGGAAGGGGAGGGATAGCGGGCGGTGCCGAGCAGCAGGCGTGATTGCACTTCGGTATCGTAGAGTTTCAGCATGTCAGCCCCCCTGCATGGGCGAGAGGATTTCGATGCGGTCATGCGCACCAATCGGGAAGGCGGCGCGATCCTCGCGGTGCACCAGTTCGCCATTGACCGCCGTCGCCAGCCAGTCGCCCTCGTAGTCGAGGGCGAGCAGCAGGTCGGCAAGGGTTTCGGCGGCAATGTCCTGCTCTTCGCCGTTGATGATGAGGGTCATGAGGCCATCCTCTCGGGTGAGGCATGTTCGGTGAGAAGCCGGCGTGCGACCTCGCCCGCCATGGCGGGTGCGAGCAGGAAGCCGTGACGGTAGAGGCCGTTCACATGCAGGGTGTCGCCGTCTTCCGTCACCCGTGGCAGATTGTCGGGATAGGCGGGGCGAATGCCCGCGCCGGTGTCGACCAGCCGCGCCTCGCCGAAGGCGGGGTGCAGGCCGTAGGCCGCGTTCAGTAGTTCCATCAGCGAGCGCGTTGTGATGGGGCCGGCATCGTCGCTTTCGATCATCGTCGCGCCGACCATGAAGCGATTGCGCTCGCGCGGCACGATGTAGATCGGGTGACGCGGATGCAGCAGGCGGACGGGACGGGAAAGGGTGATTTCGCCGGTTTCGAGCCGGAGCATCTCGCCGCGCACGCCCCGCAGATTGGCAAGACGTCCGATCTTTGCGGCGCCTGTGCAATCGACGATCCTGTCATAGCGGGCAGCATGGCTGCCGGGCCCGAAGAGGAAGCGCATGCGCGCCTCCTCCAATCCTGTCATCAGCGCGGAGAGCGCCTTATGCGGATCGAGATGCGCCTCCTGCCGGAAGAAAAGCGCTTTACGGAAGCGGCCGGCAAGGTCCGGTTCCAGCGCTGCGATAGCCTGTTCGTCCAGCCATTCCCAGCCGGTGGTTCGTCCTGCAAAGCGCTCCAGTTCCCCGGCGTCGCGCCCGCTCGCCACGACCAGCGTGCCGCGACGCTGCACATGGCCGGGCAATGCCGCCTCCCACCAGTCGGCGGCGAGGCGGCCGAGCGTCAGCACGGGTTCTTCCGCACTTTCCCGTTCGCACCAGGGGGCGAGCATGCCGCCGGCAAAACCGGAGGCACCCTGGCCGACCTTTTCGGCCCTTTCGTGAATGGTGACGTCGAAGCCGTGGCGGTAGAGCTGCCAGGCGATCGTCAGGCCGGCGACGCCGGCGCCCTTGACGAGGATCCGCATGGTCATTCTCCCGCAAGCGGCATGTAGAGATCGCCGCCCTCGCGGAATTTGGCTGCCATCGCCTCCAGCCCCTCCTTCTGCGCCTCGGCGCGGATATCGTGCGAGATGCGCATGGAGCAGAATTTCGGGCCGCACATGGAGCAGAAATGCGCCACCTTGTGCGCCTCCTTCGGCAGGGTCTCGTCGTGGAACGAGCGGGCGGTGTCCGGATCGAGCGAGAGATTGAACTGGTCCTCCCAACGGAACTCGAAACGGGCGCGCGACAGCGCATCGTCGCGGATTTTCGCGGCCGGATGGCCCTTGGCAAGGTCGGCCGCATGCGCCGCGATCTTGTAGGTAATGACGCCGACCTTCACGTCGTTGCGGTCGGGCAAGCCAAGATGCTCCTTCGGCGTGACGTAGCAGAGCATGGCCGTGCCGAACCAGCCGATCATCGCCGCACCGATGCCCGAGGTGATGTGGTCGTAGCCCGGCGCGATGTCCGTCGTCAGCGGTCCCAAAGTATAGAACGGGGCCTCGCCGCAGACCTTCAGCTGCTTGTCCATGTTCTCCTTGATCTTGTGCATCGGCACATGGCCGGGGCCTTCGATCATGACCTGGCAATCCTTTGCCCAGGCGATCTGCGTGAGCTCGCCCAGCGTCTCCAGTTCGGCGAATTGTGCTGCGTCGTTGGCGTCGGCAATCGAGCCGGGGCGCAGGCCGTCGCCGAGCGAGAAGGAGACGTCATAGGCGCGGCAGATGTCGCAGATCTCTTCAAAGTGCTCGTAGAGGAAGCTTTCCTTGTGGTGATGAAGACACCACTTGGCCATGATCGAGCCGCCGCGCGAGACGATGCCGGTGACGCGGTTGACCGTCAGCGGGATGTAATGCAGCCGCACGCCGGCATGGATGGTGAAATAATCGACGCCCTGCTCGGCCTGCTCGATCAGCGTGTCGCGGAAGACTTCCCAAGTCAGGTCTTCGGCGATGCCGTTGACCTTCTCCAGCGCCTGGTAGAGCGGCACGGTGCCGATCGGGACGGGGGAGTTGCGGATGATCCATTCGCGGATGTTGTGGATGTTGCGGCCGGTCGAGAGGTCCATGACCGTATCGCCACCCCAGCGGATCGCCCAGACCATTTTCTCGACCTCCTCCGCCATGGAGGAGGTGACGGCGGAGTTGCCGATATTGGCGTTGATCTTCACCAGGAAGTTGCGGCCGATGATCATCGGCTCGGCTTCCGGATGGTTGATGTTGGCGGGGATGATCGCCCGGCCACTCGCAACCTCCTGGCGGACGAATTCCGGCGTCACGAAATCGGGGATATGTGCGCCAAAGCTTTCGCCGTCGCGGGCAAGCGCATCCTTCGCAGCCTTGCGGCCCAGATTTTCCCTGATAGCGATGAACTCCATTTCCGGCGTGATGATACCGGCGCGGGCATAAGCGAGCTGCGTCACCGCCTTGCCGTCCTTCGCCCGGCGGGGATGGTTGCGCACGGGAAATTCCGGTGTCAGCCGCTCGCCCGTGGCAAAGCCGTTGTCCTCCGGGCGGATATGGCGGCCTTCGTATCCCTCGGTATCGCCGCGGGTGATAACCCAGCTTTCGCGCAGCCGTGGGAGGCCGGCATCGATGGCGACCACGTGGTTGGGGTCGGTATAGGGGCCGGAGGCATCGTAGACGATGACAGGCGGTTCGCCCGAGGTCGGATGCAGCGAAATCTCGCGCATCGGCACGCGGATGTCCGGATGCTGCTCACCGGCAATGTGGATCTTGCGCGAGGCGGGCAGGGCGCCGGTGGTGACGGTCGGGGTAAGCTTTTGGGCGGCAATATTCATCGTGAGGCTCCAAGTTTCGTTTGGAGACCCAGTCCTAGAGCCGGAATGATGGAAGGACGCCGGACGCAGACTCCGGGTTTGCGGATGTCCTGCCACAGCGCTTGCACCGTCCCTACGCCAGTATGAACTGGATCAGGTTCAACGGGTCACTGCGCTGCGAAAGCCAGCAGTATCTCAGCCCCTTGTCGGGACCCCCCTGGTGAATGCCTTAAGCAAAAACGCTGCGAGGCGATTTGTCAACGGGGGGAGTTTATGTAATGTTGTGCTTACATTTTGGCGCAAAAAACTTGTTGCCCCCTCTCGTAGGCCGGGTTTTACAGCAGCTCAAGTATGAAAGAAAAGTGGACTAAAACCGCCGCTGCAGGCCCTTAGTTGTCATCCTTCTCCACATCCTTGCCCGTCGCGGCAACCGACTCCAGCCGCTCGGCAAACTCGCGCCGCAGCGTGCGACGCAATTCGGCCGCCTTGTAGCGCCTGACAGCCACGGCGTCCTTCGGCTGCAGTTCCGGCACGCGCACCGGCTTTCCAGCATCGTCCACGGCGACCATGGTGAAGTAGCAGGAATTGGTGTGCCGGCGCTGGCCGGAGCGGATGTTTTCCGCCTCGACGCGGATGCCGATCTCCATGGAGGTGCGGCCGGTGTGGTTGACCGAAGCGCGGAAGGTGACGAGTTCGCCGACATGGATCGGCTCCTTGAACATCACCTGATCGACCGATAGCGTCACCGCATATTGCTGCGAGTAGCGCGAGGCGCAGGAGAAGGCCACGCGGTCGAGCAGGTTGAGCAACGCGCCGCCGTGGACCTTTCCGGAAAAATTCGCCATGTCGGGCGTCATCAGAACGGTCATTTCCAGGCGGCGCGGGTCCATTCGGTCACTCTCTCGTCTTGGCCACCATCGTCAGGACGTCGTATTGCGCGACGGTTGCCCCGCTCTGGTTCGTTACGTTGCAATCCCAGCGCACCTCGCCGTGCTCGGCATTGGCGCGCGGATTGATCTCCTTGCAGGTGAGCTGCACCTTCAGCGTATCACCCGGATTGACCGGTGTCAGGAAGCGCAGGTTGTCGACACCGTAATTGGCAAGCACCGGACCCGGCGCCGGATCGACGAAGAGGCCGGCGGCGAAGGAGACGATGAGATAGCCATGCGCCACGCGCCCGTCGAAGAACGGGTTCGCCTTGGCGGCCTCTTCGTCCATATGGGCATAGAAGGTATCGCCGGTGAAGTGGGCGAAGTGCTCGATATCGTCGAGCGTCACCGTGCGCGACGCGGTGATCAGCTGGTCGCCGATCTTCAGTTCCGCCAGCGACTTGCGGAACGGATGCTCGCCGCCCGCCCGTGCATCCGCATCCGCACCCGCGAGCCAGCGGCCGGTGACGGCGGAGAGCATAGTCGGCGCGCCCTGGATGGCGGTGCGCTGCATGTAATGCTTGACGCCGCGCATGCCGCCCAGCTCCTCCCCGCCGCCCGCGCGGCCGGGACCGCCGTGGACGAGGCCCGGCAGGGGCGAGCCGTGGCCGGTGGAGGACTTGGCGCTGACGCGGTTGCCGATCATCACGCGGCCATGGAAGGGCGCAAGGCCCAGCACGACCTCTTCGGCGAAACCGGGATCGTTGGTGAAGACCGAGGCCACAAGGCTGCCCTTGCCGCGGCGGGCAAGATCGACCGCTTCTTCTGCGGTGTCATAGGGCATGACGGTACTGACGGGACCGAAGGCCTCGACATCGTGGATGGCACGCGCAGCACCCGGCTTGTCGCAATAGAGCAGCACCGGATTGAGAAAGGCGCCGGCCGCGGCATCGCCGGACTGGACGGTCGCAGTATCGGGATCGCCGGCGACGATTTCGGCGTCCACCGAGAGATCGCGGATGCGGGCGCGAACCTCTTCGCGCTGGTCGAGGCTGGCGAGCGGGCCCATACGGACGGCCTCGTCAGCGGGATTGCCGATGACGGTCTTGTCAAGGCGCGCGCGCAGGCTTTCTATGAGGGCTTCGCTATAGGAACGGGGGGCGATGACGCGGCGGATCGCGGTGCATTTCTGCCCGGCCTTCACCGTCATCTCGCGTGCGACTTCCTTGACGAAGAGGTCGAACTCCTCCGTGCCGGGCGCGGCATCGAGGCCGAGCACGGCAGCGTTGAGGCTGTCGGCCTCCATGGTGAAGCGCACGGAATTCTGGACGATGGCCTTGTGCGTCTTGAGGCGCTGACCTGTCGAGGCCGAGCCGGTGAAGGTCACGGCATCCTGTCCCTCGACATGATCGAGCAGATCGCCGACCGAGCCGCAGACGAGCTGCAAGGCGCCTTCGGGCAGAATGCCAGTCTCGACGATGCGGCGAACCATCAATTCGGTGAGATAGGCCGTCTGGCTCGCCGGCTTGACGATGGCGGGAACACCGGCCAGCAGCGTCGGCGCCAGCTTTTCCAGCATGCCCCAGCAGGGGAAGTTGAAGGCGTTGATATGAACCGCCACTCCTTGCAAGGGGCTCAGGATATGCTGCGCAGAAAAGGTGCCATCCTTGGAGAGCAGTTCCACGTCGCCATCGAGCAGCACGCGGGTGTTCGGCAGTTCGCGCCGGCCCTTGGAGGCATAGGAGAGCAGCGTTCCGATGCCGCCCTCGATATCGACCCAGCTGTCGGCGCGGGTGGCGCCGGTGGCGGTCGAAAGCGCGTAGAATTCTTCCTTGCGCTCCATAAGCGCCTGGCCGAGCGCCTTCAGCATCGCGGCGCGCTCGTGGAAGGACATGCGGCGCAGCGCCGGGCCGCCCTTGTCGCGGCCATAGGCGAGGATCGCCTTGAAATCGATGCCGGTGGAATCGATGAAGGCGACAGGCGCACCCGTCGAGGCGTCGAGCAACGGCAGGCCGTCCTTCGCGCCGGCGACCCACTGACCGCCGACATAGCTTTCAAGCCGGCGCGGCCGGTTTGCCATGACGTTCATCTTATTGTCCTTTCAATTCAGGCCAAGCGCAGAAAGCTGCGCATCGACCTCCGCCCACCATTCGGCAAGCAGGGTCTCGTTTTGCGTGTGCCGGAGCCCGAAGCGCGACAGCGTTTCGAAGCGGACCGAACCGGAATGACCAAAGCTCGCGGCAACGCGGGGATACCAATAGGCGACCGAGGCCTTCGCCCTGGCACGGCCCTCCGCATCGTCGACGATCTGCACGAGGCCGGCGAGACCGAGTTCGGCATGACGCGTCTCGCGCGGCAGGATGGCGCGGAAGACCTCGGCAAGCGGCTGGTAGGAGACGCGCGACAGCTCCTTGAGCTGCATGACACCAGCCCGGCCCATCAGCACATTCATAACGACAGCATCCACCCAGCCCTCCAGCGGATAGTGGAAGACGGAAAGGCGCATATCGCCGCCCTGCCTCGCCGCGCCGATATCGGCTTCGCGGGGTAGCCGCTCCGCCCAGGGATGATGCACAGCATAACGCCCGCCATCGGCCCCGAAGGTTTCCATAACCCGCAGCACCTTGCCGGCATGATCGGCCTTTTCCAGCACGATGCGGGCGGCGGAGATCCGCTCCTGAATACCGGGCGCATCGTTGATCACATCGGCAAAACCGGCGGAACCGGCCAGTTCGCTGTCCACGAAGCTCGCCATCAGGCGCAGCAGCTCGCCGCGATAGCGCGGCGGCACATTGGCGGGAGACGAGAGAACGCCGCCCTTCGCCAGATAATCCTCGATCGGCATCGTATCGGACATTGCGTATCCCCCTTACTGGTCGTAGCTGACGACGATGCGGTCGGTGAGCGGGTAGCATTGGCAGGTCAGCACATAGCCCTGGCGCACCTCGTAATCCTCGAGCGCATGGTTGACCTCCATCTCGGCCTCACCCTCGATGACCTTGGCGCGGCAGGTGGAACAGACGCCGGCCTTGCAGGCGTAAGGCACGTCCATGGCGTTTTCGAGCGCCGCGTCGAGCAGGCTCTGGCCCTGTTTGGGGAACTTGAAGGTCCGCGTCGCGCCGTCGAGCGTGACGGTCGCATCGCACATCGCGCCCTGGTCCGCGCCGGTGACGGCCTCCACTTTGCGCCTGATACGGCCGGGCTGCGAAGAGGCGAAGAGCTCGAACTTGATCTGGTCGTCGCGCAGTCCGTGTTCACGCAGGGCTGCGGCGATCGCCAGCATCATCGGCTCCGGGCCGCAGATGAAGGCCGTCGTCACCGACTTGGGGTCGATCCAGCTTTTAAACAGCGCAGCACACTTCTCGCCGTCGATGCGGCCGGTGAAGAGGTCTATCTCCTGCGCCTCGCTTTCCAGCACATGCAGCACGGAGAAACGGCCGAGATAGAGGTTCTTCAGGTCCTCCAGCTCCTCGCGGAACATGATCGAACTGATCTGCCTATTGGCATAGACCAGCGTGAAGCGGGCACGCGGCTCGCGCGACAGCACCGTCTTGATGATCGACAGAACCGGCGTGATGCCGCTGCCGCCGGCAAAGCCGAGATAGTGTTTCGACACTTCCGGCTCCAGCGCGGTGAAGAAGGCGCCCATCGGGGGCATGGCTTCCATGACGTCGCCGGCCTTCAGGGTCTCGTTGACCCAGGTGGAGAAGCAGCCGCCATCGACGCGCTTGATGCCGACCTTCAGCACGCCCTCGTCCTTGCCGGCGCAGATCGAATAGGAGCGACGCAGCTCCTCATCCTCGAATTTGCGGCGGAAGGTCAGGTACTGGCCCTGCGTGAAGTCGAAGACGGCGCGGTCCTCATCGGAGGGGCGAAGCGTGACAACCACCGCATCGCGCGTCTCGCGGCGAACATCGGTCACGGTCAGGGGGTGAAAACGTGCCATGCGCGGGCCTTCTCCCTAGAGCATTTCCACCCGGAGCAGCATCGCTTCGGCGTCGGATAATGCGGTAAAAACAAGAAACTGGGTCAGATGCACTTGAAATAATCGAACGGTTCCAGACAGTCGGTGCAGCGATAGCTCGCCTTGCAGGGCGTCGAGCCGAACTGGCTGATCTTCTCGGTATTCACGGATCCGCAACGCGGACAGGCGATCGTCAGGTTCGAGCGGCCGGAGAGCCGGTCGATGCGTTTCATCAGGATGCCGTCGGCCGCCGTGCCGTCGATCGGTGGGGCGATGCCATAGGCCTTCAGCTTTTCCCGGCCCTCGGCGCTGATCCAGTCCGTCGTCCAGGCGGGCGAGAGCCGACGCTCCAGCTTCACCTTGGAAAGGCCCTTTTCGGTGAGCGCCGTCTCGATATCGAGATTGATGATCGTGGTGGCAGGACAGCCCGAATAGGTCGGCGTCACCGTCACCACCAGCGTGTCGTCCCGCCACGCGACATCGCGGATGATGCCGAGGTCGGTCAGCGAGATGACCGGGATTTCCGGGTCCGGCACTTCAGCCAGCCAGTGCCAGACCTCATCCAGCGAGGGGCGGAGTGCCGGTTCCATGGCCGCCGCCTACCAGGTGGCGCCCGGATAGGCGCGCTGAAGGAACTGCATCTCGGTCAGAATGAAGCCGAGATGTTCCGTATGCACGCCGCGCCGGCCACCCTTGTGCATGTAGCCGTCGGCGGGTTTCTTCAGCGTGCCCTCGGTCAGTGCCTCGGCGACAATCTCGTCCCAACCGGCCTTGAGGCTTTCGGGGGCGGGAATAATGCCCTCTTCCACCAGTTCGGCATCCAGCGCATCGCTCATGAACATCTCGCCGGTAAACGGCCAGAGATCGTCCAGCGCCGCCTGCATGCGGCGATGGCTTTCGGCCGTGCCGTCGCCGAGGCGGATGATCAGGTCGCGGCTGCGGTCGAGATGGTAGGAGACCTCCTTGAAGGCCTTTTCCGCGATCTCGGCGATACGCTGGTCCGAAGACCCCTTCAGCGCTTTCAGCAGCAGATAGTGCCAGGCGTCGAACAGGAACTGCCGCATCAGCGTCTTGCCGAAATCGCCGTTCGGGCGCTCGACCAGCAGGATGTTGCGGAAGTCGTAGCCGTCGCGCAGATAAGCGAGGTCATCGGCCGAGCGGCCCTTGCCCTCCACCTCGCCGGCACGGCCGAGCCAGAGTTGCGTCTGGCCGATCAGGTCGAGCGCGGTGTTGGAAAGCGCGATATCCTCCTCCAGCGCGGGCGAGTGACCGCACCATTCGGAAACGCGATGGCCGAGGATCAGCGTGTTGTCGCCGATGCGCGCCAGGAATTCGAAAAGCGCCGCGTTGGCCATCACATGTGCCCCACTTCATCCGGAATGTCGAAGAAGGTCGGGTGACGGTAGACCTTGGAATTCGACGGATCGAAGAGCGGGCCTTTTTCAGAGGGGGCGCTGGCCGTGATCTCGGCGGACTTCACCACCCAGATGCTGACACCCTCGTTGCGGCGCGTATAGACGTCGCGGGCATTGTTGATCGCCATCTCGGCATCGGGCGCGTGCAGGCTGCCGACATGACGGTGGTTGAGGCCATGCTGACCCCGGATGAAGACTTCCCAAAGCGGCCATTCGCTGGACATGTTCTCTCTCCCTTATTCAGCGGCGATCTTGGCGCTAGCGCGGCGGTCGGCCGCCTTTTCCGCATGGGCCGTCAGGCCGTCACGGAACCAGGCGCCATCGCTCCAGGCCTTCTTGCGGGCGTCGAGGCGCTCCGCATTGCAGGGGCCGTTGCCGGCGATCACGTTGAAGAACTCTTCCCAGTCCGGCTCGCCGAAATCGTGGCCGCCCTTTTCCTCGTTCCACTTAAGGTCCGGGTCCGGCACTGTGAGGCCGAGATATTTGGCCTGCGGCACCGTCTGGTCGACGAATTTCTGGCGCAGCTCGTCGTTGGAGTTCTGCTTGATTTTCCAGGCCATAGACTGGGCCGAGTGTACGGAAGCGTCATCCGAGGGGCCGAACATCATCAGCGAGGGCCACCACCAGCGGTTCAGCGCATCCTGCACCATGGCCTTCTGGGCCGGCGTGCCCTTCACCATGCGCATCAGGGCATCATACCCCTGGCGCTGGTGAAAACTTTCTTCCTTGCAGATGCGCACCATGGCCCGCGCATAGGGGCCGTAGGAACAGCGCTGCAGCGGCACCTGGTTCATGATCGCCGCACCATCGACCAGCCAGCCGATCGCGCCGATATCGGCCCAGGTCAGCGTCGGATAATTGAAGATCGAGGAATATTTCGCCTTTCCGGAATGCAGCTGCTCGTACATCTGGTCGCGGCTGATGCCGAGCGTTTCGGCGGCACAGTAAAGATAGAGGCCGTGCCCCGCCTCGTCCTGCACCTTGGCGAGCAGGATCGCCTTGCGCTCCAAGGTCGGCGCGCGGGTGATCCAGTTGCCCTCCGGCAGCTGGCCGACGATTTCCGAATGGGCGTGCTGGCTGATCTGGCGCACCAGCGTCTTGCGATAGCCCTCGGGCATCCATTCCTTCGGTTCGATCTTCTGGCCGGCATCGATGCGCTCCTGGAAGGCGCGCTCCTGCGGCTCCATCTCGTCGAGGGACCGGACGCGGGCGGCATCGGTCTTCACCATCTGGGCATACATGGTCTTTCCTCCGGTTTGCGCGTCAGACGCGTTCGAGAATGATGGCGATACCCTGGCCAACGCCGATGCACATGGTGCAGAGGGCATAACGTCCGCCCTGGCGGTGAAGCTGGTAGGCAGCGGTGGTGACGAGGCGCGCACCGCTCATGCCGAGCGGGTGGCCGATGGCAATCGCCCCGCCGTTCGGGTTCACATGCGCGGCATCGTCGGGCAGGCCGAGATCGCGCAGGACGGCAAGCGCTTGCGAGGCAAAGGCCTCGTTGAGTTCGATGACATCCATCTGGCCGAGCGAAAGGCCGGCGCGCTCCAGCACCCGGCGCACCGCCGGTGCCGGGCCGAAGCCCATGATGCGCGGCTCAAGCCCCGCCGCCGCCATGGCAACGACACGTGCCTTGGGCGTCAGGCCTTGCGCCTTAGCGGCCGCTTCGCTGGCGATGATAAGCGCGGCCGCGCCATCGTTGACGCCGGATGCATTGCCGGCCGTAACCGAAAGATCCGGGCCGTTGACGCCCTTCAATCTGGCAAGCTGCTCGGCCGTCGTGCCGGGACGGGGATGTTCGTCGGTGTCGATGACGAGCGGATCCCCCTTCTTCTGCGGCAGGGAGACCGGCACGATCTCGTCGGCGAAGACGCCGGCTTCATGCGCGGCAGCCCAGCGCGCTTGGCTGCGCGCGGCAAAAGCATCCTGATCCTCGCGGCTGACGGCGAAATCGGCGGCGACATTGTCGGCCGTCTCCGGCATGGAATCGACGCCGAACGCCTTCTTCATCTTCGGATTGACGAAGCGCCAGCCGATTGTCGTGTCATAAACGGCGTTTGATCGAGAGAACGCGCTTTCGGCCTTGGGCATGACGAAGGGCGCGCGGCTCATGCTCTCGACGCCACCAGCAAGGACGAAATCACAGTCGCCAGCGCGGATGGCGCGCGCCGCCATGCCGACGGCGTCCATGCCGGATCCACAGAGACGGTTGACGGTGGTGGCGGGAATGGAAACGGGAAGCCCGGACAGCAGCACGGCCATGCGGCCGACATTGCGATTATCCTCCCCGGCCTGATTGGCGCAGCCATAGATGAGGTCATCCACCTTCGACCAGTCGACTTGCGGGTTACGCGCCATCAGGCCGGCAAGCGGCAGGGCGGCGAGATCATCGGCACGCACCGACGACAACAGCCCGCCATAGCGGCCGATGGGTGTGCGGACAGCATCGCAGATAAAGGCTTCGGACACGCGGCTTCCTCCCTGGCATCCAGATCGTCTTCCCTCTCCTCGAAAGATTGACCGACCGAACGGTTATCTAATTATCATTCAATGCGTCACACTTCAATGTAAATTTCAGAGTTTTTTGTGACATATTAATCCGGCACCTTGATACTAGCACAAACATAGGCTTTTCGGGAAAATTGTCGCTATTCGGAACCGCGCAGCAGCGAAAGCCGACGCGAAATGGCCTCGCTTGCCTCCGGCAAAGCGCCATCCGCCGTCACGAAATGACGCCCGACATGCCGGTCGGCTTCCGGCGACAGGCGAAGATACAGGTCGGCGAAAAGACGGTTTGCCTCTTCGCCGGGCCAATCGACCGGCAACGCCGCCTGTGGCAGCCGCGGATCGCGCAGAACGACGAGGCGGAACTGATGCACAAGCACCAGTCGAGCAACGAGACTTTCGGCAGCACCCAGTCGGGCACCGTTCGCCAGCAGCGCCATGAGGCCTTGGAACCGGCCGATGAAACCGCGATAGGCCTCGGCATGGTGCGCAAGGTTCCAGTGATCGGCCGCAAAGGCACCGAGATCGCCTTCACCGCTCACCACCTCTGCCCGGAAAACCACCGCCGGCTGCTTCAGAGCCGGCATGGCGCGCGCGCCGACGGCGAGACGAGGGCCGAGCCGGGCATGGCCGGCCCGCTCGAGCATCTGCATCGCCTCGTCGGGCGCATCACCGGTGAGCTGCACGAAATGCCAGTCCGCCATCTCGGGTGGGCCAAAAAGCAGCCGGGCGGCAGCAGCAAAGTCCGCACGGGCGGGTGCCGCGAGACGGTAGAAGCTGCGGCGCCCTTCGCGCTCACCCGAAAGCTGGCCAGCCGCGACGAGGCGGGAGACCGCAGTGCGCACCAACGTCTCGCTGATGCCGACCTGAGCACAGGTTTCCACGAGATTGCCGGTCCAGACCACGCCGCCGCGCGGCTCCACCACGTCGCCATAGATGGTGACGATGAAACCGGCCGCCTTCAGCGGGCTCTCCTCGATAATCCCGCGGATCAGCGCGCCGAACACGCTTTCCGCCCTGTCCTGTTGCGACGGCAAATCTGCCCCCTTCCGCTTCGGTTGCGCCGAGGACGAGAGCATTCCCGCTTTTCCTCGAACAGCGAAAACGCTCTATCTCTTTGTTTCCTACGCAATTCCCGGCGCAAAACCGCTGCTCACTTTTGCTGGAATTGCTCTAGCGCGAACGGACGATAACGAAAAGAGCCGGCGCAAAGCGCTCCCCGAACCGTCCAGAACCGGCCATCGGCTCGTCAGCAAATATTAAGCTACATCTGCCATCGTTCATATAACGTCCAGGGCGCGCCTGCGGGCGGCGTGAACGCACGGAGAAAAACTAGTCGAAATGAACGACCGCAATGCGCAATTTTCCTTTCGAGGGCTTGGATATTACATCCCCGCCATCGTCGTCGCATTCGCGGTCTTCATCGCCGTCCTGCTCGCCGATGCCCAGAGGCGGAGCCTGGAGGAGGAATATCTGCGCTCCTCCACGACCGAACAGCTCGGCCTGCTGCGCTCCCGCCTCGAGGGCAATATTTTCGGCAATATCAAGCTCGTTCAAGGCCTTGTGGCGACCCTCTCGACGGAACCGGACATGTCGCCGGAGCATTTCGACGATCTTGCGGGCCGCATCTTCCGCGAGGAAAACCAGCTGCGCAGCCTTGCCATCGCACCGGATTTCGTCGTCAACCGTGTCTATCCGCTGAAAGGCAACGAACGCAGCCTCGGCCTCGATTATCGCAAGAACGAGCGGCAGCGCGCCGCCGCACTTCAGGTGAAGGAGAAGGACCGGCTGATCGTGACCGGACCGGTCGATCTCGTGCAGGGCGGGCGCGGCGTGATTGCGCGTTATCCCATCCATACCGGCAGGGACAACGCGTTCTTCGGCATCGCTTCCGCCGTCATCAGCCTCGACAAACTCCTGGTCAGCAGCGGTTTCAACGACGATCTCACGATCGCGGTCACGCTCTCCAGCAAGCCGCATGACGGTGGTGAGGCGCGGTCGTTCTTTAGCACCCCCGACACGGTCGACGCCGATCCCGTCGTCATGACCATCGATATCGGCCATGAAATCTGGACCATGACCGCCGCGCCGATAAAGGGCTGGCAGCAACCGTCCACCGATCTCGGCCTCTTTCGCATCGGTCTGGCAATTCTCGCTGTCGTCATCGTCGCACCGATGTTCTGGGTCGGCTATCTGATGAGCGAGCGTCATCGGCATATCCTCACCCTGCAAGACCGCGAGGACCGTCTGGAAACCGTGTCCCAGCGCCTGCAACTCGCACTCGACGCGTCTAAAGTGGGTGTCTGGGAGTATGACAGCGAGACCAGGTCGCTCTCCTGGGACGCGCGCATGCGCACGCTTTACAACGTGGCGCCAAACCAGGCGATCTGCGGCTATGACGACTGGCGCACGGCACTCCACCCAGATGACCTCGCGGAAGCCGAGCACGTCTTCGCCACAGCACTTGCGGACGAAAAACCTTACCTTACCGAATTTCGCGTCATCAGACGCGACGGCGGTGTCCGCTATATCCGCGCCCATGGCATGACCTATCGCGCCTCGTCCGGCGCCAAGCGCATCGTCGGCGCCAACTGGGACGTGACGGAAGACACGCTGCTGCAGGCCGAACTGCTTCAGGCGAAACTGACGGCCGAAGCACAGAACCGCGCGCTGGAAGAGGCACGCCGCGTCATGGAGCACAATTCGCTGCACGACGCGCTGACCCGCCTGCCGAACCGCCGCTTCCTCGACCAGCAACTGGCACTCTCTGGCAATGGCGAAGGCCGCTCCCTGACGCTGCTCCATATCGACCTCGACCGTTTCAAGGACATCAACGACACGCTCGGCCATGCCGCGGGCGACGAGGTGTTGAAACATGCCGCCGGCGTGTTGCGCGACCATATCCCGCTGGAAGACTTCATCGCCCGCATCGGCGGCGACGAATTCGTCCTGCTCTCGCGCCGCGATCCGGCAGAAGCCGATTTCATCGGCCTCTCCGCCCAGCTGATCACCGCCATCAGCGAGCCGATGGCAATCGAAGCTCATGACTGTCGCATCGGCGCAAGCATCGGGATCGCGACACGCAACGATGCGGACGAATCTCCCGAGCAGCTTCTCGTCAATGCCGATATCGCGCTCTACGAGGCCAAGCGTCGCGGCCGCAACCGCGTCGAGGCCTTCAACGACGAACTGCGCCTGCGCACTATCGAGGTGAAGCGTCTCAGCGACGATATCCTGCGCGGCCTCGAACGCGGCGAATTCCGCCCGTTCTTCCAGCCGCAGTTCGATGCGGAAACGCTTGAGATCGTCGGCGTCGAGGCGCTCGCCCGCTGGGAGCATCCGACGCGCGGCTTCATCGCGCCCGATGTTTTCCTGCCGGTCGCCGAAACCCTCAATGTCGTCGCCCGCATCGACGAGACGATCCTCGATCAGGCGCTGTTCCAGGCGATACGCTGGGAAGGCCAGGGCCTCGCCATCCCGCGCGTTTCCGTCAACGTCTCCTGCCAGCGCCTGCGCGACGAAGGCCTGATCGGCAAGCTGAAGGCGATGAACATCCGCCCCGGCGCGCTGACCTTCGAACTGCTGGAATCGATTTCTTTCGACACAGCCGACGATGGCTTGCGCCAGGCGATCGAGGAGATCAAGGCGCTCGGCATCGAGATCGAGATCGATGATTTCGGCACCGGCCATGCCTCCATCGTCAGCCTGCTGGAACTTTCACCCAAGCGCCTGAAGATCGACCGCAGGCTCATACAGCCTCTTCTGGAATCGACATCGCAGCAGAGCCTCGTCCGCTCGATCATCGACATCGGCAAGGTGCGCGATATCGAGACCGTTGCCGAGGGGGTCGAGACGCTGGACCATGCCGCGCTGCTGCGCAGCCTCGGCTGCCACACCTTGCAGGGTTATGCGCTGGCACGGCCGATGGCGGCCGATGCATTCCTCGACTTTGCCAAGGCGCGCAGCTGGATGCCGGGAGCGCGGATCACGCCGGCAAAAGCGAGCTGAGGATAGCGGCAACCGCATTGCCGTCATGCTGGCCGCGCTGCCAGGGATCTTCGAACTCCCCGATGACAGCCTCCGCGCCAAGCCGCGCACATGCCGCTTCCAGTGCCCCGTTCGCGAGATAGGCGAAAGCGCCGACGGTCTTTTCAAAGGGCAGCAACTGGCGGTTGGCGAGCACGTGGGTAAACGGCCGCACGTCCGCGCCGCCGCGCGCGCGCCAGACAGCGGCTGCGGCCTGCAGCATCTGCGCGACGTCGAGACCGCGTGTCTCGCGGCATTGCAGGATATTGCCGATGAAGACGCGGCGTGCGTGCACATTGCGCGCAATGGCCGGCACGATACCCTCGACCAGCAGATGCGGCAGCACGCTGGTATAGAAACTGCCCGGCCCGAAGACCACGACATCGGCACTTTCGAGGCTTTCGATCACGGCCTCGTTGGCAGCAACGGAAGCGCCCTTTTGAGCAGATAGCGCAATCTCGCGAATGCCAGCCTTGCCCTGCTCTTCGCCGAGCGCGGTTACCCGGTGCTGTCCGGAAACCTCCGTGCCGTCGTTCAGGACGGCGGAGAGCTCAACGCTGCTTTCCGCTGTCGAAGGCCAGACATGGCCGGCAATATCGCAGAGTTTTCGGAAGACGAAGATAGCGGTGTTGATATCGCTGTTATGGGCAAGATGCGCGCCGGTGAGAATGAAATTGCCGATACTGCCGTTGCGGAAATCGAAATCCGTGCCGATCGCCGCGCGGAAGGTGCGCAGGTAATTGAGGATTGCACCCCGCAGGCCCGGCTCCATGCGTTCCAGCAGAGAATGGCGGCCTTCAGCATAGAGCGCGAATTCCGTGTTGGCATCCTCGGCGCTGCTGCTGGTGAGGCGCGCATTGCAGACCTTCACCACATCGCCCGCCCGGCCCTCGCCATGTGCCATGGTCATCAGGGCCTGGCGGATATCGCCCACGCCGAGCACGTCCAAACTCTCGCGAATGACCTTGGAACTGCCGCCGCTGTCCCAGGCGGGCACGATGCGGGTCAGCCGCACTGGCTTGGCGCAAAGCGCCAGATTGGTGGAGCGACAGGCCGTGCCTCCGGAGAAGAGCACGAGATGCGGCAAACGGTCGGCGGACATACAGTCTCCCAGGCACAAACCCCGGAAAGCGCGGATGCGGTTTCCGGGGCGGATATCTCGATACAATTAGGGCGTTTTCGCGATAGAGGGGAAGCGAAAAAGCCCGGCCTCAGGGACCGACATTATAGGCCGCACCGATCAGCGTCCTGGTATAGTCCGCCTGCGGCGCGTTGAAGATCGCATCCGTCGGCCCCTCCTCGACGATCCTGCCATCTTTCATCACAACGACGTAATCCGACATGGCGCGCACCACCGACAGGTCATGGCTGATGAAGACATAGGACAAGCCGTGGCGGGACTGGAGATCGCGAAGGAGCTCGATCACCTGTCCCTGCACGGAGCGGTCGAGCGCCGAAGTCGGCTCGTCGAGAATGACGGCCTGCGGTTTGAGGATCATTGCGCGGGCAATCGCGATGCGCTGCCGTTGGCCGCCCGAAAACTCGTGCGGATACCGGTTGCGCGCCGCGGGATCGAGCCCGACCTCCTTCAGCGCCTCGATCGCCCGCTTGTCGCGCTCGGCCCGCGTGAGCTGCGGCTCGTGTACATAGAGGCCTTCGGTGATGATCTCGCCCACCGTCTGGCGTGGCGAGAGCGAGCCGTAGGGGTCCTGGAACACCACCTGCATGCTGCGCCGGAGCGGTCGCATGCCGGTCCGGTCGAGGTCGGAAATATCCGTTTTGCCGAAACGGTAGGCGCCCTTGCTGGCGATGAGGCGCAACAGTGCCCGCCCAAGCGTCGACTTGCCCGAGCCGGACTCACCGACGATGCCGATCGTCTGTCCCTCGTGCAGGCTGATGCTGACATTGTCGACGGCGCGGAAGGTGTTGGCGCGCTTCTTCAGGAACCCGCCATCGATCTTGTAATCCACGACGACATTGCGGCCTTCGAGGATGATCGGGGCGTCATCCGCCGGGGCGGCCTTGCGGCCATGCGGCTCGGCCTCGATCAGCATGCGCGTATAGTCCGCCTTCGGGTTTGCGAAGATTTCGGCCGTCGCGCCCTGTTCCACCACCTCGCCATGACGCATGACGACGACCCGTTCGGCGAAGTGCCTGACGATACCGAGATCGTGCGTGATGAGCACGATCGCCATGTCGAAGCGCTTTTGCAGATCGCGCAGCAGCTTGAGGATCTGTGCCTGGATGGTCACGTCGAGCGCCGTCGTCGGTTCGTCGGCGATCAGGATATCCGGCTCGTTGGCGAGCGCCATGGCGATCATGACGCGCTGGCGCTGGCCGCCCGACATTTCATGCGGATAGCTGCCGATGCGGCGCTCCGGGTCGGGAATGCCGACAAGCTTCAACAGTTCCAGAACGCGCGGCCGCGCCTCCTTCTGCGAGCCGCCGCGGTGATGCACGATCACCTCGGCGATCTGCTTGCCGACGGGATAGAGCGGATCGAGCGAGGTCATCGGCTCCTGGAAGATCATGGTGATCTTCGCGCCGCGGATCTCGTTCAAGGCTTTCGGGGGGAGGCCCACCATTTCCTGCCCGCGGTATTTCGCGGAGCCGGACACGGTGCCGTTGCTGGCGAGCAGGCCCATGATACCCATCATGGTCTGGCTCTTGCCGGAACCGGATTCACCCACCACCGCCATCGTCTCGCCGGGGCGGACATCGAGACTGATGCCCTTCACCGCGTTCACATCGCCATCCGGCGTCGAGAACGAGACCTTCAGGCCGCGCACGGCGAGGATCGGTTCCATGGTCTTTTTCGTCTCTTCCATGTCAGCGATCCTTCGGGTCGAACGCGTCGCGCAAGCCATCGCCGACGAAATTCAGCGAGAAGAGCGTGACGACGAAGAAGATGGCGGGGAAGATGAGCAGCCAGGGCGCCGACTGGATGTTGTTGGCACCTTCGGCGATCAGCGAGCCCCAGCTCGTCAGCGGCGCCTGAACGCCGAGCCCGAGGAAGGAGAGGAAGCTTTCGAGCAGGATCACCTTCGGCACGATGACGGTGACGAAGATGACGACCGGGCCGATCGTGTTGGGAATGACGTGCCGGCGGATGATCTGCCAGTCCGTCAGGCCGAGCGCCTCCGCAGCCCCGATGAATTCCCGCCGTTTCAGGGACAGCGTCTGTCCGCGCACGATACGGGCCATGTCGAGCCATTCGACCGCCCCGATGACCAGGAAGATCAGAATGAAACTGCGCCCGAAGAACACGACGAGCACCACGACGAGGAAGACGAAGGGCAGCGAATAGAGGATTTCGACGAAGCGCATCATGACGTTGTCGACGCGACCGCCCATATAGCCGGAGATCGCTCCATAGGTGACGCCGATGCCGAGCGAGACGAGGCTGGCGAGCAGGCCGACGGCGATGGAAATCTGCCCACCGAGCATAACGCGCGCCATGAGGTCGCGGCCGTTGGTATCCGTGCCGAACAGGAAATATTCCCGGTCGACGACGCCTTTGAGCGTGAGCTTGCGGCCCTCGTCCTCGGTCGCGGTCACCTCGGTCTTTTCGAACTCGTTGGCCCGGTCGAAATAGCGCGTGGCGCGCGGATCGATCGGATCCTTGGCGGTGATGACGGCCGTGAAGGCCTCCCCCTCGACGGAGAAGGATTGCAGCTCGACGCGCGCGCGTGTGGCCACACCCTTCATCGCCTCTTCCAGCGTGTCCTCGCCCGGCCGCGGCTCGAGGCTCGGCGGGATCGTGACATAGGAAGAGAAGACCTGATCGTAGCTGTGGCTGATGAAGAACGGCCCGAAGAACGAGAAGCAGGCGATCAGCACCAGCATGACGGCGCCGGCCATGGCCGGACGGTTGCGGCGGAAGCGCATGACGGCGAGCTGGAAGAGGCTGCGGCCCTTCACCTCGGGTGCGGCGGAGAGGAGGACATCAGTCATGGCGAACCCTCGGATCGAGCAGGCCATAGAGGATGTCGACAGCCAGGTTGAACACGATGACGAAGATGGCGATCAGCACGACCGTGCCCATGACGAGCGTATAGTCGCGGTTGATCGCGCCGAGCACGAAATAGCGCCCGACGCCGGGAATGGTGAAGATCGTCTCGACGACCGCCGAGCCGGTCAGGAGTGCGGCGGCGCAGGGTGCGAGATAGGAGACGACCGGCAGCATGGCGCCGCGCATGGCATGCACCACCACCACCGATTTCGCCGGCAGGCCGTAGGCCCGCGCGGTGCGGATATGGTCGGTGCGCAAGGCCTCGATCATCGAACCGCGCGTCAGGCGGGCGAAGACGGCAAGCTGCGGCAGCGCGAGCGCGATCATCGGCAGGACGAGGAAGCGCAGGGAACCATCCCCCCAGCCGCCGGCCGGCAGCCAGGCGAGCGTGATGGCGAAAATCAACGTCAGCACCGGGCCGACGACGAAGTTCGGCACCGTCACGCCGACGGTCGCGACCGACATGACCGCGAAATCGAGCGCGCTGTTCTGCCTCAGCGCCGCGATCGTGCCGACGATGACGCCGCCGACGAGCGCGAGCAGCAGCGCGTAGAAGCCGAGCTCCATCGAATAGGGCAGGCCCTTGCCGATCAGCTCGGCAACGCTGTTGTCCTTGTAGATGTAGCTCGGACCGAAATCGCCGGTCAGAGCGTTGCTCATATAGGTGAGGTATTGGCGCCAGAGCGGCTGATCGAGCTGGTAGGCCCGCATCAGGTTTTCCATCGTGGCGGGCGGCAACGGTCGTTCGAGATTGAACGGACCGCCGGGCGCAAAGCGCATCAGGAAAAAGGAAATCGTGACGACGATGAATAGCGTCGGCACGGCGCTGGCAAGGCGCCGCAGAACGAAAGCAAGCATGACCAGGTCTCCCCAGATACGCAGTGCGCGACCCTTCCGGGTCGCGCATTTACGTTAGATCATTCGGAAACGCTGAGGAAGCGGCTGAGGTGCTGGTTGGCGGCGTTGTCCTGCCAGCCCTGGACCTTGCCGGAGACAAGCCACAGATCGGCCTGCGTGAGGAACGGCGCGATCGGCTGTTCCTTCATGAGAACCGCTTCGGCGTCATGCAGGACCTTGGCGCGGGCCGCCGGGTCTCGCTCTTCATACGACTTCTTCATCAGGGCGTCGTAATCCGCATTGTTGAACTGGCCGTAGTTGAAGGTCTTGTTGGTGCTGACGCTGAGACCAAGGAAGTTTTCCGGATCCGCATAGTCGGCGACCCAGCCGGCGCGCGCCACGTTGAACTTGCCGCCTTCCTGCAGGTAGGCGTAGTGCGAGGACACGTCGAGGTTCACCATGGAGACGTCTGCGCCGAAGGTGTTCTTCCACATGTCGGCCACGGCGGTCGCCACGCGCTCGTGGTTCGGGTTGGTGTTGTAGCGGATCTCGATCTTCAGCGGCTTGCCGCCTTCGCCGTAGCCCGCTTCCTTCATCAGCTTCAGCGCCTCGTCCTCACGGTCGAGCTGCGACATGGTGCCGAAATCGGCGGTCGCCGGCGTGTAGCCCTGGATGCCCGGAGGCACCATGGAATAGGCCGGCAGCTGCGAACCGGAATAGATTTCCTTGGCCAGGAAGTCGCGATCGACGGCCATGGAGAGCGCGCGGCGCACACGCACGTCGCTATAGGGCTCCTGGCGGGTGTCGAAGGCGTAGTAGTAGGTGGCGAGCGTCGGCGAGACATGCACCTCGTCGCCATAGCTCTTCTTCAGGCGCTCGATCTGGTCGGCGGAGAAATTGTAGACGAGGTCCATTTCCTTGGCCTCGAAGCGGCGCACGGATGCGGCCTGGTCGTCGATCGGATAGAAGACCACCTTGTCGAGCTTGACGTTGGCCGCATCCCAATACTCGGCATTCTTTTCGACGACGAGGTTGTCGTTCGGAACGTGGCTGACCAGCTTGAAGGCGCCGTTCGACACCATCGTGCCCGGCTTGACGAAGTCGGCGCCGTTCTTCTCGACGCTCGCCTTGGAGACGGGCAGCGCCGTCTGGTGCGCCAGGAGTTCGAGGAAGAAGGGTGTCGGGCGCTCCAGCGTGATTTCCACGGTCTTGGCGTCCACCGCCTTCACGCCGAGCTGGTCGAGGCCGAGCTCGCCCTTGTTGACCTTTTCGGCATTCTTGATCGGGTAGAGGATGTTAGCGTAGCCGGCTGCCGTCTTCGGGTCTTCGACGCGGGTGAACGAGAAGGCGAAGTCTTCCGCCGTTACCGGCGAGCCATCCGACCACTTCGCGTTGTCGCGCAGCTTGAACGTGTAGACCGTGCCGTCATCGGAGACGGTCCAGCTTTCGGCCGCACCGGGCACGATCTTGCCGGCGGCGTCATAGATCGTCAGGCCTTCATAGAGATCCTTGAGGATGAATTCCTCGATATTGATGGAGGTGTGCGCCTGGTCGAGCGTCTGCGGCTCGCCGGCATTGCCGCGATGGAGCACCGCTTCGGCGAGTGCCGGGCTTGCGCCGATGAGGATAGCACCAGCCAGAAGTGCTGCACGAAAACCGATCATTTTGTTTGCCATTTTGTTGTCCTTCCCCGTTGTTGTTTTTTGGGTGCACAATCAATTGTCGCTGTTTTGTCTGTTGGCAAGACCCTAAAAACAGGAATTGCACCGTGCGTCTGCAACCTGCGCGAAGCCCGCAAAAAGCAGGAAAAACACGGCCTTAAGCGCAGCGAAGACCGGACGAGTGAGAAGAATATTTCCCTTTGCCCAAATTATTCGCAGTTTTCTGCCAACCGTTTTGCACGAATTTCTGCGATTGATCCGCCATCGAACACGAGCCAGAAACGGAGTCCCACGATGAACTGGTTGAAGACCCTCGCTGCCGCTGCAGCGCTTCAGGCCGCCATCCTCGCACCCGCCCATGCCGGCGAAAACCTCGCCGCCGTCCAGTCGGCCGGCGCGCTGAAGATCGGCACCGAAGGCACCTACGCGCCCTTCACCTACCATGATACCGACGGCAAGCTGGTCGGCTTCGACGTCGAGATCGGCGAAGCCATCGCAAAGAAGCTTGGCGTCAAGGCCGAGTTCCTGGAAGGCAAGTGGGACGGCCTGATCGCCGGCCTCGACGCCAACCGCTACGACGCCGTGATCAACCAGGTCGGCATCACCGAAGCGCGCAAGCAGAAATATGACTTCTCCGAGCCCTATATCGCCTCCAAGGCCGTGCTGATCGTGCGCGCCGACGATGACAGCATCAAGGGCTTCGCCGACCTGAAGGGCAAGAAGTCCGCCCAGTCGCTGACCAGCAACTTCGGCAAGATCGCCGAGGGCGCGGGTGCAGAACTCGTCGGCACCGACGGTTTCGACCAGTCGATCCAGCTCGTGCTGACCGGCCGCGCCGACGCCACGATCAACGACAGCCTGTCCTTCCTCGACTTCAAGAAGCACAAGCCCGACGCTAACGTGAAGATCGCCGCCGAGCAGGAAAACGCCGACTATTCCGGCGTGATCATCCGCAAGGGCGAGCCGGAACTCCTGGAAGCGATCAACAAGGCGCTCGTCGACATCAAGGCCGACGGCACCTACAAGGCGATCTCCGACAAGTATTTCGGCCAGGACGTCTCGAAGTAATCATGAGACGGCCGCTTCGCGGCGGCCCGTTCCTGTCCTATAGATGAAACGACCAACTGGCCGGGGATACCCCCGGCCAGCCGCATTTCGGAGGGTTTTCCGTGCCGCCGTGGCTTCAACTGATGCTGGACTCGCTTGCGCCCCTTCTGTGGGCAGCGCTTGTCTTCACCATTCCGCTCACCCTCCTGTCCTTCGTGCTGGGCCTGACGCTCGGTCTGCTCACCGCCATTGCGCGGCTGTTCGGGCCGAAACCTCTGGTCGCCGTCGCCCGCTTCTATGTCTGGGTGATCCGCGGCACCCCGCTGCTCGTGCAGCTCTTCGTCATCTTCTACGGCCTGCCGAGCGTCGGCATCCTGCTCGACGCCTTCCCCGCGGCCCTCATCGGCTTCACCTTGAATGTCGGCGCCTATACGTCGGAGATCATCCGCGCCGTCATTTCGTCTGTGCCGCGCGGCCAGTGGGAAGCAGCCTATTCGATCGGCATGAGCTGGTCGCAGGCGATGCGCCGCACCATCCTGCCGCAGGCAACGCGCGTTGCCGTTCCGCCGCTTTCCAATACCTTCATTTCACTGGTGAAGGACACCTCGCTTGCCGCCGCCGTCACCGTGCCGGAACTCTTCCAGACGGCGCAGCGCATCGTCGCCACCACCTATGAGCCGCTGATCCTCTATATCGAGGCGGCGCTGATCTATCTGGCCTTGAGCTCCGTGCTCTCGGCCCTTCAGGTGCGGCTGGAGAAGCGCTTTGCCCGCTATGGCGGCTTCCTGGAGGCGCGCACATGATCGAACTCCGCCACATCGAAAAACGCTTCGGCGACAACCACGTCCTGCGCGACATCAGCCTCAGCCTCGCGGAAGGCACGGTGACGGCGCTTGTCGGCCCCTCGGGCGGCGGCAAGAGCACGCTTCTGCGCTGCATCAACCTGCTGGAAACGCCGACGTCGGGCTCCATCAAGCTGGGCGATGAGAAGATCGACTTCGCGCCCGGCCGCAAGGTCGGATGGGACGCGGTGCAGAAGCTGCGCCGGCAGACCGGCATGGTCTTCCAGAATTTCCAGCTCTTCCCGCACCAGACGGCCATCGCCAATGTGATGGAGGGCCTCGTCACCGTCTTGAAATGGCCCGCCGACAAGGCGCGCGCCCGGGCGCTGGAACTGCTCGAAAAGGTCGGCATGGCGCACAAGGCGGATGCTTGGCCGGCGACCCTCTCCGGCGGCCAGCAGCAGCGTGTCGCAATCGCCCGCGCGCTCGCTCCCTCGCCGCGCGTGCTGCTCTGCGACGAGCCGACCTCGGCGCTCGATCCGGAGCTTGCCGAGGAGGTTGTTGAAGTGCTGAGCCGGCTTGCCCGCGAAGGCACGACCATGGTCATGGCGACGCATGATCTGCGGCTTGCCTCGCGCGTTGCCGATGCGGTCGTTTTCCTCGATGGCGGCGTGATCGTCGAGCAGGGTGCGCCGCGTACGATCTTCTCGACGCCACAGCGCGAACGGACGAAAAAATTCATCGCGTCGCTGAGCGCACCACAGAATTACGACATATAGACTACACGCGACTTCACGTTACGGTAGCGACTATTTCCGCAACGCGACAGTTGCATCCGCTCCGCGATTCAAGCAGAGTGAGGGGATAGTTGTATCTCGCCATGCCCCGGCATGCCTTAAGGGGGAGAAAGCCTCATGACCAAGAAAGTCCCTAACCCGATCGACGTCTTCGTCGGTTCCCGCGTCCGCCTGCGCAGGCTGATGGTGGGCATGAGTCAGGAGGCACTTGCGGACCGGCTCGGCGTGACCTTTCAGCAGGTCCAGAAATACGAAAAGGGCACGAACCGCATCAGCGCGAGCCGCCTCCAGGCGATCTCCGATGTCTTCCGTGTACCGCCGAGCTTCTTCTTCCAGGACGACGACAGCAACGCACCGAGCGCCGGCGCCGGGCACGAGACGGGCGACGTCTCGACCTTCGTCTCCTCCAAGGAAGGCCTCGACCTCAACCGCGCCTTCCTGAAGATCGAGGATGCCGGGGTTCGCAAGTCGATCATCCAGCTCGCGACCGCTCTTTCCAAGGCAAGCGCTGCCGACACGGCAGGTGATCGCGCCGACAACGCGCCGGAACTGCGGATCTGAGCCCAAAATGCCGGCACGGCTGCAGACGTTCGGTCATCTGCGCCTGCTCGACGAGGGCGGCAATGATATCGCCTTTCCTGAAAAGGCGCTTCTGATCCTCGGTTATCTTCTCACGCGCGGCATCACCGAGATGCCGCGTGCCGAAGTTGCGAGCCTCTTCTGGGACGAAGAGCACAGCGCCAGCGCCTTCGCCAATCTGCGCCAGACGGTATCGCGCGTCCAGAAGCGCCAGCGCGAGCTGGACCGCGCATATCTGACCTTCACCGATACCACGGTCTCGCTCGGATCGGAGCCCGTTGAAAGCGACGTCGGGCAGATCCGCGACGGCGCGAACCTCAATGTGCTGACGGACCTCCTGAACGAGGATTTCCTCAAATACGCCAAGCCGGGCAACCGCATGCTGACAAGCTGGATCGCGTTGCAGCGAACGGCCCATATGGCGCTTTTGCGCACGACCCTGCTCGACGGAAAGCCGGCCGATAACGGAGCGCTGCGGCAGGCGCGCTCGGCCGCAGCGCTCCGCCTTCTGGAAGTCAGCCCCGATGACGAAGAGGTACGGGCCGTGCTGACGGGCCGGCCGGCCATGCACGCCTCCCTGATGACGCTTCAGCCGTCCATCCAGGCTCTGACGCCGCAGGAACATGAGATCGCGCCGCCCCGCAAGAACCCGCCGCGGGTCGTGCTCCTTCCGCCCGTTACCACACTCGCCGCACGCAACGCCGCGCGCTTCTCCGAAGCCCTGATCGAGGACGTGACGATTGGGCTTTGCGCCCTGCGCTCCATCTCGATCATCGCGCCGCACACCGCAGCCCAGATATCGCTTCAGACCGACCGGGCCGCGACCTACGAGCGCCACAAGATCAGCTACATCCTGGAGACGCGGCTGCGCGACGAAGGCGACAGCCACACGCTGTTTGCCCAGCTCATCTTCTTCGGCAGCGACGAGGTCATCTGGGCCGACCGTTTCCCTCTCACGGCGGAAGGGCTTGCCCGCTCACGGCAAATGATCGCCCATCAGATCGCAGGCGCGATCGCGACGCAGATTGAGATGAATGAACTCATTCGCAGCGACTATGAGCGGGATGCCGACGCCTATCGCAGCTTCCTGATCGGTCAGGGTCAGCTAAAAAAGCTCGATCTGCGCGATATCAGACGTGCAAGGAAAAGCTTTCGCGAGGCTTTGCAGGCGGATGCCGGCTTTGCGCCAGCCATTGGCGGTCTCGCCCGCAGCTATTTCCTGGAATGGCTGGTAACAGCCCGTGGCGACGAAGAGCTTCTGCGGCAGGCGGAGCGATATGCCGAGGAAACCATCCGCGCCGACGAACGCCTGCCGGCAGGATATCGGGAACTCGGCGTCGTCAAGCTCTATGCCCGCCGTTTCGACGAAAGCATTGCTGTCCTCGACCGAGCCGAGGCGCTGAGCCCGCATTACGCCAATGTCATTGCAAGCTATGCCGATACGCTTGTACAGGCCTCTCTTCCTGATGCCGGCCTACAGAAGATCGAAAATGCCATCCAACTCAATCCCCTTCCGCCGGATGAATATTTCTGGACCGCCGCCGGCGCGAATTACTTCATGGGCGAGTACGAGACAGCCCTTGCCTATATCGGCCGCATGAAGGACGCCGCACCCGCCCATCGGCTCTCGGCTGCATGTTGGGGCATGCTGGGCGATAAGCAAAAGGCACGCCGCTTCGTTAGACGCACCTACGATCTCAATCCAAATTTCAGCCTCGAAACGTGGATGGCAGTCGTTCCGATCAAGGAGGAACAATACAAGGAAATGTATCGAGAAGGCCTAAAGAAAGCTGGCTTCTAAACTTAATACTAAAAAGGAGATAGTAAATGTCGAAAATCGTTGTAATTGGCGTCGAGGGCGATGATAACCTTTGGGTGGCGGACCTGGACGCAGGAACGATCGTCAAATTGGCCGGCACACCCACCGGGCAACTCAAAGCTGTTGACCAAATGCGTAAAGCAGGGCTGACGGTTACCCAAGGCGTCAATCTCGCTGCTGTCGCGAAATCCGTAGATGCGGTCTCCGGCGGCTTCCTCGATGTTTCCAGTGGCTTTCTGGACGCTTCCGGCGGCTTTCTGGACAACTGATCGGAGCGCTCTGCCTGGAAAAAACATTTGCCTCTAATCGGGAGATTGCTACCATTTTCATGTGCTAACCAAAGAGGGGGAGAATATGTCTCAAATGGTCATGATCGAAGTAGAGGGTGAACCTGGTCTCTGGATGGCCGACCATGATGCGCGCACTCTCACCGCAGTCGCTTCACGGTCGTCTGAGGATCTGTGCAAGGGTGGTGAAGTCGTAAAGCGCAACATTAACCCCGCAGCCTTTTCTCAAGCCGCCGAACCTCTTTCAGGTGGCTACATGGATAAATGAGCCTTTGCCCTGTCGGCAAGGCCTTCACGAAACGGAGGAAGGAAAAAATGTCGAAAATCGTTGTTCTCGGCCTTGAAGGGGAAGACGGTATTTGGGTTGCCGATCTGGATGCAGGCACTGTCGCAGCCGTCACAGGCTCCGCAGCAAATGCCTTTCGCAAGGCCGATAAGGCTTTCGTGAGTGGCATCAAATTTGCAGCTGTGGCTGAAACCGCGACGTCACTCTCGGGCGGATTTTACGACAAGTGAGCATTAAGGCCGCGAGTCGTAATCTCGCGGCCTTAACCCGTAATACTCGGCTAGAGTAACCCATTAAACTCACTACGAAAATCGTCAAACTAAGGGGATTCAATATGTCGAAAATGGTCATTCTCGGTCTCGAAGGTGAAAACGGCCTCTGGGTCGCCGATCTCGAAGCCGGAACCGTTTCAGCCGTTTCGGCTGATGTCGCAGACGATCTGCGCAAAGCCGGCAAAATGATGCCGCATGGCGTCAGCTTTGCGACAGTGGCCCACGCGGCAGAGCCGCTCTCCAGCGGTATCTACGACAAGTGAGCACCAAACGGCTCATGCTATGACCGCCTATTCGGACCGCATCTGTGGCCCCGATGAAACCTGGAGCCGGATCGAGGCGCTTTTGCCCCGGTTCGGCATCACGCGCCTTTCCCGTCTGACGGGCCTCGATCGGCTCGGGATTCCCGTCTGGAATGCCGTCAGCCCGAATGCGCGTTCCATCGTCATCAATCAGGGCAAGGGTATCACCGATATCGATGCCCGGGTTTCCGCAGCGATGGAGTCGCTCGAGCGGGCGATTGCCGGCGATCCCCTCGTTGCCGCGCGAAAAACATCGCGCCGGGCCTTTGCAGAGGCTGGCGAAGCGTGCCTGCCGCTCGACATTTTCATAGCCGCGAACCAACCCTTCATCGACGAGACCGAAGAGCTTGACTGGCTGGCGGGTTATGATGTCGTGACCGGCGAGCGCATCTTCGTGCCGCGCGAGGCCGTCTGCCTCGACCGTACGGACCCGTCGCCCCGTTTCTGGCAATCTTCCGACGGTCTCGCCTCGGGCAATAGCGAATCCGAGGCGATCCTGCACGGTCTGCTCGAACGCATCGAACGTGACGCCGACCGCCTCTGGCGCTTGCTGCCGCGGGAAAAACGCCTCGCCTGCGCGATCGATCCTGCCACCATCGACGATCCCGTCGTGGCGGATCTCGTCGCCCGCATCCGCGATGCGGGCCTCGACCTGAAGCTCTTCGACATCACCAGCGACCTTGCCATACCGACCTATGCCGCCGTGCTGGGCAATGAAGGCCTCGCTGAAAAACAGCAGCCGCTCTATCATGATGCGACCGTCGGCTACGGCACGCATCCGGTGGCCTTGCGCGCCCTGATCCGTGCACTTACCGAAGTCGCCCAATCGCGTCTTACCTATATCAGCGGCGCCCGCGACGATCTTTTTGCCGAGACGTTCACGCGGCCGCTCGCACCGGAAACGCTTGCCTTGTTCGGAGCCTTCCAGGGGCCGGCCAAAACCTACCCGGCACCGCAGGGCGACGCGGCAGCGCTCCTTGCCTATTGCCTCGACAAGCTGGCAGCCTGTGCCATTACTCCCATCGTCGCGGTGCCCCTCGGCGATGCTGCGCTGCCGATCTCGGTGGTGAAGGTCGTCGTTCCCGCACTGGAAAATCCCGAAGGCGCCCGCCGACATACCGTCGGTGCCCGCGCGCTCTCCCGCATGGTCTTCGGCACAATATGAAAATTCTCTTCGTCGGCCCCAGCCTGCCCGATGCCGCCGCCCTCGGCGGCGATGATCTTTATGTCCGCACACCGGCGGCGCATGGCGATGTACTGGCCGCGGTGCGGGCAGGCGCAACGGCAATCGGCATCATCGACGGCAATTTCGAGCATGTCGCGCCCGTCTGGCACAAGGAGATTCTATACGCGCTGGAAGAGGGCGTGACCGTCTTCGGCGCCGCCAGCATGGGAGCATTGCGCGCCGCTGAATGCGATGCGTTCGGCATGATCGGCGTCGGCCGCATTTATGAGGATTATGCAACCGGACGCCGAGTTGATGACGCCGACGTCGCCTTGCTGCACGGTCCGGCAGAATTGGGCTACCCCGCTCTGTCGCTCCCCCTCGTCAATGCCGACGCGACGCTGGACAGGCTTGAGGCGCTGGAGGCTCTTGATAAGACCTGCTTATCTGGTCTACGGAGGGCTGCTCGCAGCCTTTTCTACAAGGACCGAACCTGGCCCGCTATTCTCAAAACCGCAGATGCGGGCGAAAACGAGCAACGCATCCTACAACTTTTCCATGCAACAACTGTGAACCAAAAGCGCGAGGACGCACTCGCCCTTGTTGCTGCAATGCGGGATTTCCAGCCGAAAAGCCCTGCCAAACAGGGAAACTGGGCCTTCCGGGCAACCACGCTTTGGCGCACCGCAGCAGATCAACCCAAAACGAAGCAAAACGTGTAGTTTCCCATTCCGCGTGTGTCACGCCTGAGTCACGCGCATAAACCCGGAGTCACGCCTATAGTTCAGGCAGGGCTTGAGACGAGCTTTGCTCTGGGGATATGGACATGAACATCGACATCGTAGAAACGGAAGACCGCAGCACCGAGCTGATCGCCTTGGCGCGCCTCGTGGCCTTCGCAATCGAATCCGCAAAATCGCTGGACGCCGAAATCGTGGAATTTTGCCTCGACAAGGCCTTGCATGCCGTGCTCGAGCAGATCGACGAGCCGGCCCGCATGACGCTGACGGCAAGCGATATCATGCTGATGAACCGGTCGCCGCTCTGCTGAGCGCGACCAGACTTTAGCCGCCGTAGTCCTCCACGGCGCCGATCGTGCGGGCGGCCCGAACCTGCGGGCCGCCGCCGATCTCTTTCAACTCGGCTAAAGACGCATTCGGCTGCTGCCGGCGCATAGGTCGAAGTGCCATCAAGCCGTTCACAACCGCGTCATCTATCCGCTTCCACGCCAAAAATCACCTTTCCAGGCTTTTCCCCGGCATCGGCACGTCTTAGGCAAGCGTCCAAGGCGGCCACTCCAGCGCCTTGTCCGGAAGGAAGAATGGCATGGTTGCGCCGACAGATCGGCTCGAAGAAAGGTGCATTCGAGGAACTCGCCGATCCCTGACGGCGTGGCGTCGCTCGCCATGAACACGCTTGCGGCCTATGGCGGCCTCTTCCTGGCGGCCTTCCTTGCCGCAACCCTCATCCCCGCACAGTCCGAGGCCGTGCTCGCCAGCCTGCTGGCCATCGGCGACTATTCGCCTGGCCTGCTCATTCTCGTCGCCGGCACCGGCAATGTGCTCGGTTCCGTCGTCAACTGGCTCTTGGGGCGTGGCATCGAGCGTTACCGCGAGGCGCGCTGGTTTCCCGTCAGTGCCAAAAGCCTGGAGCGCGCCGGGTACTGGTATCGCCGCTACGGCTGGTGGAGCCTGCTGGCGAGCTGGATGCCCATCGTCGGCGATCCCCTGACTTTGGCCGCCGGCATCATGCGCGAGCCTTTCCCTCGCTTTCTCCTGGTCGTCATCATCGCAAAATTCGGCCGCTACATCGTCCTCGCGGCAGCGGTCCTGCAATGGCTCTGATTTTTTTGCCGTGACGATGGAATGAGCGCCGCACAGCTTTCGTATATTGGGTCATGAACGGAAAGACACCCGGCTTCAACGTGATCGGACAGCTTGCGGCGCTCAGGCGCTATGCCCTGTCGCTCGTCCGCAATCCGGACGAGGCGGAAGATCTCGTGCACGATGCCCTGGTGAAAGCCTATGAGCGGCAATCGAGCTTCCGCACCGGCGCCAATGTGCGCAACTGGCTGATGTCGATCCTGCACAATGCGCATATCGACCGCCTGCGCCAGCGCCGCTCGCTGGAGCGTCGCCACGATGCGGCGGCTGAGCTCGCCGAACGCGCGATGCCGGCGAACCAGGATCATTCGGTGCGGCTGACGCAGCTGCGTGACGCCTTTTTCGGC